>NZ_BCBH01000032.1:0-66689 GCF_001320525.1 Pseudomonas sp. NBRC 111131
CCCCGCGAAGACGCCCGTCAGGCCACCGGTGCCGTCGCAATCATCGAAGGCCGCTTGCTCACCTCGGCATACCACGCCGCCAAGCCGGGCTGGTGCTCCCGCCAGCCGAAATCAGGCTGGCGCAAGTCCAGGTACCCCAGCGCGCAGGCCACACCGATCGCAGCCAGATCAAAGCCCGATATCAGCTCCGCCAGGTGCTCCTGCTCCAGGTTGGCCAGGCTGCGGCGTATCTTCCCGCTCTGGGCCGTGAGCCAGCCATCCCAGCGCTTGTCCTCAGGACGCAGAAAGTGCTCATAGCGGCTCGACACGGACGCATCCATGATCGCATCGGCTTGCGACGCCAGGGTCATGCGCCGCCAACGCGCGGAACCTTCGCGCGGCAGCAGCGGCAGGCCGACATGCTGCAGGTCCAGGTATTCGCAGATCACCCGGCTGTCGTGCAGCACGGTGCCGTCCGCCAGGCGCAGGGCTGGAATCTTGCCAATGGGGTTGTCCTGGTTGAGCTGCTCGTCGCCGCTGACCGGGCTGATGTTCACAGGCTGCAGCGCGACCCGGTCGAGCTGGCCGGTTTCGTGGAGCACCACCATCACCTTGCGCACAAAGGGCGACAGCGGCGAATGGAACAGCGTCATCGTGGTCATGGATCAGTTGCCCTGCAGGCTGGGCGGCAGGCACACGCCAGTGCCACCGATCCCGCAGTAGCCATCCGGGTTCTTGGCCAGGTACTGCTGGTGATAGGCCTCGGCGAAATACACGGTCGGTGCCTGGTCGATCTCGGTGGTGATTTCACCGAAGCCGGCCTTGTTCAGCTCCGCCTGGAAGGTGTCGCGGCTGGCTTTGGCTTCCTCTAGCTGTTGCGGGGAGGTGCAGTAGATGGCCGAGCGGTACTGCGTGCCCACATCGTTGCCCTGGCGCATGCCCTGGGTCGGGTTGTGCAACTCCCAGAACATTGCCAGCAGCTCGCGGTAGCTGACCTTGTCCTTGTCGAACACCACCAGCACCACTTCGGTGTGGCCGGTCAGGCCCGAGCAGACCTCTTCGTAGGTGGGGTTGGGGGTGAAGCCGCCGGCGTAGCCGACCACGGTGCTGACCACCCCTTCTCGCTGCCAGAAGCGGCGTTCGGCACCCCAGAAGCAGCCCAGGCCAAAGATGGCGAAGTCGATGTTGCCTTCGAAGAATGGGCCGAGCAGGGGGGTGCCTTCGAACACATAGTGGAATTCGGGCAGGGACATTGGCGTTTCGCGGCCAGGCAGGGCCTGTTCCGCAGTCGGTAGGACGTTTTTGTTCACCAGGATTTCTGAACGCAGGACCATGGCCGTTCCTCTGTGTTTTTCAGTTGGATAGGTGTTGAGCCCTTCGCGGGGCAAGCCCGCTCCCACAGGATTGGTGTTCAGACGCGAACTTGTGGGAGCGGGCTCGCCCCGCGATGAGGCCCGAATGGGCTCTATAGTGCCCGAGCTTGCAGCCGCTGTCAGGCCATTGGACCGCGCGGGTAGCGCTTGAGTTTTTCCGCAAGCTCTCGCCCGGGAATCGGCCGGTCGAACAGGTAGCCCTGGCCCACATCACAGCGGTGCCGACGCAGGAATGCCAGCTGCTCCGGCGTCTCGATTCCCTCGGCCACCACCTTGAGCTTGAGGTTGTGGGCCATGGCCACCACCGCCGAAGTGATCTCCATGTCGTCCTGGTTGTCTGGGATCTCGTTGATGAAGCTGCGGTCGATCTTGATGATATCGATCGGGAATTTCTTCAAGTAGCTCAACGACGAGTAACCGGTGCCGAAGTCATCCATGGCCAGGGTAAGCCCCAGGGCCTTGAGTTCGTCGAGCTGGCGGTGCGTGTCTTCGGTCGCCTCCAGCAACAGGCCTTCAGTCAGCTCCAGCTCCAGCAGGTGAGGGGGTAGCGCTTCTTCCTTGAGGATCGAGCCAATCGAAGCCACCAAGTCGGGGTCGGAAAACTGCTTGGGCGAAAGGTTGATGGCCACGTGCAGGTTGCCCATGCCGGCTTCGCGCAGTTGCTGGCTCATGCGACAGGACTGGCGCACCACCCATTTGCCGATGGGGATGATCAGGCCGGTTTCCTCGGCCACGCTGATGAACTGGTCCGGGCGGATCATGCCGCGCTCGGGATGGTTCCAGCGCAGCAACGCTTCCAGCCCCAGCAACCGGCCACTGCGCAGGCACAGCTTGGGCTGGTAGAACACCTCCAGCTCGTTCTGGGTCAGGGCGCGGCGCAGGTTGTTCTCGACGAACAGCTTGTAGCTGGCTTCGGCGTTGAGCACCTCGGTGAACACCTGCACCTGGTGCTTGCCGTTGGCCTTGGCCTTGTGCAGCGCCAGGCCGGCGTTTTTCATCAGCGTGGTCGGGTCACTGCCATGCAGCGGCGCGCAGGCCAGCCCCACCGAAGCGGTGACGTTGATCAGCTGGTTGTCGACGAACATCGGCTTGTCGAGGGTACGCAGCAATTGCAGGGCGACGCCCTGGCCGTCTTCCAGGCTGGTGTCGTCGAGCAGCACGGCAAATTCGTTGCTGGCAAAGCGGGCAAGTACGCCACTGCTACTGAGGCTGTTGCGCAGGCGACGGGCCAGGCTCACCAGCAGTTTGTCGCCCGTCTGGTGGCCGAGGCTGTCGTTGATCCGCTTGAAGTTGTCGATGTCCACCAGCAGCAGGCAGATCGGGTTGTCGCCGTCGCGGGCGAAACGTTCGTCAAGGCTGCGGATGAACGCCGGACGGTTGCCCAGGTTGGTCAGGTTGTCCGTGTAGGCCAGGCGTTCGATGCGTTGCTGGGCCAGCTTGGTTTGCGTGACGTCTTCGTAGATACCGATGTAGTGGGTCAATTCACGGTTGTCGCCATACACCTTGGAAATCGACAGCTGCCCCCAATAGGGCTCGAGGTTCTTGCGCCGGCTCTTGAATTCACCTTGCCAGCTGTTGCCCATGGCCAGGCTCGACGGCGTGTCGAACAGCAGCTCGCTGAGGTTTTCCAGCGCTGGCAGCTCGGCCAGGTGATGGCCTTGGACCTCATCGGTGCTGTATTGGGTGATCGCGGTGAAGCTTGGGTTGACGTACTCCACCACGCCTTCGCGGTTGACCAGCAGAAACGCGCTGGCGCTCTGCTCTACGGCGCGCTGGAACAGGTGCAGCGCGCTGGCGGCGGTGCGCCGGTTGTGGTTGGTGATGACCTGGGCAAACTGGTCGGCCAGCTCGCCGGCAAAGGCGATTTCGTCCGATTGCCAAGCCCGTGGCTGGCCGGTCTGCTCCAGGCACAGCACGCCGATCACCTGACCATCGACACGGATACTGGCATCGAGCATGGCGTTGTTGTCGCCATACAGGCTGGCCGCTAGTTCGCGGGTACGCGGGTCGTGGTTGGCGTTGTGCGCGTCGATGGCGCGGCTGGCGTGCAGCGCGTCGAGGTAATCGGGAAAGCGGCTGGCGTCGATGGGCTCGGGCAGACGATGCGCCTGCTCAAGCCGGAACCACGCGCTGATCGGCTCCAGGCGCTGGTCTTCCAGGTACCAGATGCTGGCGCAATCGACCTTGTAGATTTCGCAGGCGCTGCGGGTGATCAGCTGGGCGGCTTCGAGCAGTGAGTTCTCTGCACTGTAGCGTTGGCGGGCGAGGCGCAGGATCAGGTCCTGCTGGCCGCGCACGCGGTCCAGGTGTTCGAGCTGCTCCTGCTGGGCACGCTGGTTGAGCTGCAGGGCCAGTTGCAGGCGATTGTTGCGCGACTCAAGGTCGTTGGCGTCCAGCTCCCCTTCATCTTCGGCCTGGTGTTCGAGCACCGTCAGAAAGCCGCGCAGCAGTTGGCGATTATGCTGTTTGTAGGCCTCACCGGCTTCGAGCAGGCACAGCGAACGCGGCTGGGCATGCAGGGTGTAACGTACGCGGTAGTAACCACGCGTGGCCAGTTGCCGTTGGATTTCGTCGTGCAGTTTGTAGCGGGCCTCGGGTTCCATGAGGCTGGCATAGGGCGAGTCGACCAGCGCGCAAAGCTCGGCAGCGGGCAGGCCAAACTGGCGCTCGCAGGCCGGGTCCAGGTAGAGCATTGCCCAGGTGGCTTCGTTGAGCCTTTCGAAACGCAGCATACCCAGCCGCGAGGGCACGGGAAGCTGCGTGACGACCTCGGCCGCCACACGGCTGGCGGCATCGGGTTGGCTTTTCATCGAGGACTCGCTTGAAGAGGGGGACGCGGCCTGGGCGGCGGCGCATCTGGCAAGGTTGCATCATGTCCCGAGGGCTGGCAAGCAGCCGTGTGGGCGTCATCTATATGTTTTCGGCTGCGGGGTTGGAAACTGTAGGTTGCTGCCGCTTTGGGGATGGTGTGCAGACCAATCGGCGGCAATAGGGGCACTGCTTTTTCCGTGGGAGCCGCGTGCCGGCGATGAGGCCCTCACAGGCAAAAAAAGCCCCGCCAAATGACGGGGTTGAGGTACGAGCGTGGCAGCTCGAAAAGGGTACCTGCCCCCCGAAGGGAGGCAGGCTGGCTGCGTGTTACAGCAGCAGGGTGCGGATATCCGCCAGCACGTCGCCCAGGCGCTTGGTGAAGCGCGCGGCGGCGGCGCCGTTGATCACGCGGTGATCGTAGGACAGCGACAGCGGCAGCATCAGTTTCGGCTGGAAGGCCTTGCCATCCCAGACCGGTTGCATGGTCGCCTTGGACACACCAAGGATCGCCACTTCAGGCGCATTGACGATCGGCGTGAAGCCGGTGCCGCCAATGTGGCCGAGGCTGGAGATGGTGAAGCAGGCACCCTGCATGTCGTCGGCCGACAGCTTCTTGGTGCGTGCCTTTTCAGCCAGGGCCGCAGCTTCGCCAGCCAATTGCAGCAGGCTCTTCTGGTCGACGTTCTTGATCACAGGGACCAGCAGGCCGTCCGGGGTGTCCACGGCAAAGCCGATGTGCACGTACTTCTTGCGGATGATGGCCTTGCCGCTGGGTGCCAGCGAGCTGTTGAAGTCCGGCAGTTCCTTGAGCAGGAAGGCGCAGGCCTTGAGCAGCAGCGGCAGCACGGTCAGCTTGACGCCAGCCTTCTCGGCCACGGCCTTCTGCGCCACGCGGAAGGCTTCCAGCTCGGTGATGTCGGCGGAGTCGAACTGGGTAACGTGCGGCACGTTCAGCCAGCTGCGGTGCAGGTTGGCAGCACCGACCTGCATCAGGCGGGTCAGGGCCACTTCTTCCACTTCGCCGAACTTGCTGAAGTCCACGGCCGGGATCGGCGGGATGCCAGCGCCGCCAGTCGCGCCGGCAGCTGCCGGTGCTTCCTTGGCCTTCTGCATGACCGACTTGACGTAGACCTGTACGTCTTCCTTGAGAATACGGCCGTGCGGGCCAGTCGCGGTGACCGCGCCCAGCTCGACACCGAATTCACGGGCCAGCTGACGCACCGCCGGGCCTGCGTGAACCTTGGCGTTGCTGCCGGCAGCCGGTGCGCTAGCAACCGGAGCCGGGGCAGCAGCCGGAGCGGCAGCGGCAGGTGCAGCAGCCGGAGCAGCTTCAGCCTTGGCCGGTGCAGCCGCGGCCGGTGCTGGCGCTGCGGCCGGGGCGGCGCCGGCGACTTCCAGCTTGAGGATCAGGTCACCGGTGCCAACTTCGTCGTCCAGCTTGGCAATCACTTCCTTGACCACGCCAGCGGCGGGCGAAGGGATCTCCATGGAGGCCTTGTCGGACTCCAGGGTGATCAGCGACTGGTCGGCTTCGACGGTGTCGCCGGCCTTGACCAGTACTTCGATGATCTTGGCCTTGCCCGACGAGCCGATATCCGGCACGTGGATGTCCTGCACGCTGGCCGCAGCAGGGGCGGCAGCCGGCGCTGGGGCGGCCTCGGCAGCTGGCTTTTCAGCGGCCGCTGCGGCAGGCGCCGGGGCCTCTGCCTTCTGTTCTGCGGCAGGCGCCTCGGACGCCGCAGCGCCCTCGGCTTCCAGGACCAGCAGCTCGTCGCCTTCTTTCAGGCGATCGCCCAGCTTGACCTTCAGTTCCTTGATGACGCCGGCCTTGGGAGCCGGGATTTCCATGGAGGCCTTGTCGGACTCCAGGGTCAGCAGGCTCTGGTCTGCCTCGATACGGTCACCGACCTTGACGAACAGCTCGATGATTTCACCTTCACCGCTGCCGATGTCAGGTACGCGAATGAGTTCGCTCACTTAAAAATACTCCTCAGCAGTCCAGTGGGTTGCGCTTGTCCGGATCGATGCCGAACTTGACGATGGCGTCGGCCACCACCTTCGGTTCGATCTCGCCACGGTCAGCCAAGGCTTCCAGGGCAGCCAGCACCACGAAGTGACGGTCGACTTCGAAGAAGTGACGCAGCTTCTTGCGGCTGTCGCTGCGACCGTAACCATCGGTACCCAGGACTTTGAACTCTTTGCTCGGTACCCACTGGCGAATCTGTTCGGCGAACAGCTTCATGTAGTCGGTAGAAGCGATGACCGGGCCTTTGCGGCCGGCCAGGCACTGCTCGACATACGTCTGCTGTGGCTTCTGGCCAGGCTTGAGGCGGTTGGCGCGTTCTACGGCCAGGCCGTCACGGCGCAGTTCGTTGAAGCTGGTGACGCTCCACACGTCGGCACCGACGTTGAACTCTTCACGCAGAATCTTCGCCGCTTCGCGAACTTCGCGCAGGATGGTGCCGGAGCCCATCAGCTGTACGTGGTGCGCGGCATCGCGGGTGTCTTCCTCGAGCAGGTACATGCCCTTGATGATGCCTTCCTCGACACCGGCCGGGATGGCTGGCTGCTGGTAGGACTCGTTCATCACGGTGATGTAGTAGAAGATGTCCTGCTGCTCTTCGGTCATCTTCTTCATGCCGTCCTGGATGATCACCGCCAGCTCGTAGCCGTAGGTCGGATCGTAGGTGCGGCAGTTCGGGATGGTGCCCGCCATCATGTGGCTGTGACCGTCTTCGTGCTGCAGGCCTTCACCGTTGAGGGTGGTACGGCCGGCGGTACCGCCGATCAGGAAGCCACGGGTACGGCTGTCGCCAGCGGCCCAGGCCAGGTCGCCGATACGCTGGAAGCCGAACATCGAGTAGAAGATGTAGAACGGCAGCATCGGCTGGTTGTGGCAGCTGTACGAGGTACCGGCAGCGATGAACGACGACATGGCGCCGGCTTCGTTGATGCCTTCCTCGAGGATCTGGCCCTTCTTGTCTTCGCGGTAGAACATCACCTGGTCTTTATCGACAGGCTCGTAGAGCTGGCCGACCGACGAGTAGATGCCCAGCTGACGGAACATGCCTTCCATACCGAAGGTACGGGCTTCGTCCGGGATGATCGGGACGATGCGCTGGCCGATTTCCTTGTCCTTGACCAGTTGCGCGAGGATACGCACGAAGGCCATGGTGGTGGAAATTTCACGGTCGCCCGAGCCGTCCAGGATCGCTTTCAGCGTTTCCAGTGGCGGGGTCGGCACGCTGAAGCTCTTGGCACGGCGCTGCGGCACGAAACCACCCAGGGCGGCGCGGCGCTCGGCCAGGTACTTAGCCTCGGCGGAACCTTCCTCAGGCTTGAAGAACGGCAGGTTCTCAAGCTCTGCATCCTTGACCGGGATGTCGAAGCGGTCACGGAAGTGACGCAGGCTGTCGACGTCGACCTTCTTGGTGTTGTGCGCGGTGTTCTTGGCTTCGCCGGCACCGGTACCGTAACCCTTGATGGTCTTGGCCAGGATGACGGTCGGCTGGTCTTTGTGGTTGACCGCCTGGTGGTAGGCCGCATAGACCTTGTACGGGTCGTGGCCACCACGGTTGAGCTTCCAGATTTCGTCATCGGACAGGTCTTCGACCATGGCCTTGAGCTCTGGGGTGTTGAAGAAGTGCTCACGCACGTAGGCGCCGTCTTTGGCCTTGTAGTTCTGGTACTCGCCGTCGATGACTTCGTCCATGCGGCGCTGCAGGGCACCGTTGGTGTCCTTGGCGAACAGTGGGTCCCAGAAGCGGCCCCAGACGACCTTGTTGACGTTCCAGCCACCGCCGCGGAACACGCCTTCGAGTTCCTGGATGATCTTGCCGTTGCCGCGAACCGGGCCGTCGAGGCGCTGCAGGTTGCAGTTGATGACGAAGATCAGGTTGTCCAGCTTCTCGCGGCCAGCCAGGGCGATTGCGCCCAGGGATTCCGGCTCGTCGCACTCGCCGTCGCCCATGAAGCACCAGACCTTCTGCTTGCCGGCCGGGATGAAGCCGCGGGCTTCCAGGTACTTCATGAAGCGTGCTTGGTAGATCGCCTGGATCGGGCCCAGGCCCATCGAAACGGTCGGGAACTGCCAGAAGTCAGGCATCAACCACGGGTGCGGGTACGAAGACAGGCCGTTGCCGTCCACTTCCTGACGGAAGTTGTTCATCTGGTCTTCGTTGATGCGGCCTTCCATGAAGGCACGGGCGTAAACGCCTGGCGAAGCGTGGCCCTGGAAGAAGATCAGGTCGCCGCCGTGTTCTTCGGTCGGGGCCTGGAAGAAGTAGTTGAAGCCGATGTCATACAGGGTGGCACTGGAGGCGAAGCTGGAAATGTGGCCGCCCAGGTCCGAATCTTTCAGGTTGGTGCGCATCACCATGGCCAGCGCGTTCCAACGCACCATCGAGCGAATGCGGCGTTCCATGAACAGGTCGCCAGGCATGCGTGCTTCGTGGGTGACAGGGATGGTATTGCGGTATGGCGTGGTGATCGCGTACGGCAGCTGGGAGCCACTGCGGGTGGCCAGCTCGCCCATGCGGGTCATCAGGTAATGAGCGCGGTCTTCGCCTTCTTTGTCGAGGACCGACTCCAGGGCATCCAGCCATTCCTGGGTTTCGATTGGATCGAGGTCTTGCATGGCTTGCTCCAGGGCGGAAAGGCCACCAGAATCGGGGGCCTGAGTTTGCGACTGGCCTTATGGGCAGACGTCGTGAATTCTTGGATTACCGGAGTGTGACCCGGCGGCGTGTAGTTTTACTACATTTGCTTTCGCATTTCATGCTTTTGCACGGTCGGGGTAGTAGTAAAACTACACAAATGTGACGTTTGGTCGCACCTTGGCTTGTGAGGAAAAACGTTCATGTTGGTTGGCGTTGTGTCGCGATCAGGTGATTCTTGATGTTTCTTGCCAATGATTCGTTTTTTTCAGCTATTTCCAACTTTTGTACGACAGTCCAACCGTGGTCCAGTTTCCTCGTGGCCGCTTTTTCCCCTCACTTTCACGCCGATCAAGGATAGACCATGCGCCTGCCTTTGCCGCTCGAACTGCCTGCCACCCTGCAACCGCTGGTCGCGCGTAATCAGCAGTTTCTGCTCGATGCGCTGGCTAGCCATCCACACCTTGACCTGAACGCTTGGAGCCCGGCGCACCGGCAACAGTTCGATCAGGTTGCCGCCGCCAGCGACTTCGTCCTGGGCCTGGCCCAGCGGGAGCCGGCCATGCTGTTCGGGTTGCTGGAAAGTGGCGAGGTAGACCGCCGTTATGCCCCGGGCGAGCTGCGCGGGCACATCGCCGCCGCGGCCCAGGCAGCGCAGGGGGAAGACGAGCTGGCGCGCAACCTGCGCCGTGAGCGCAACCGCCAGCAGCTGCGCATCATCTGGCGCGACATCACCCGGCAGGCCGAACTGGGCGAGACCTGCCGCGACCTGTCCGACCTTGCCGATGCGGCCATCGACGAAGCCTACCAGTGGCTGTACCCGCGCCACTGCCAGCAGTTCGGCACGCCGATCGGCAATCGCAGCGGCGAGCCGCAGCACATGGTGGTGCTGGGCATGGGCAAGCTGGGGGCGGTCGAGCTCAACCTTTCGTCGGACATCGACCTAATCTTCGCCTTCCCCGAAGGTGGCGAAACCGAAGGGGTCAAGCGCTCGCTGGACAACCAGGAGTTCTTCACCCGCCTGGGCCAGCGCCTGATCAAGGCGCTCGACCCGGTCACCGTCGATGGCTTCGTGTTCCGCGTCGACATGCGCCTGCGCCCCTATGGCTCGGCCGGGGCACTGGTACTCAGCTTCAATGCGCTGGAGCAGTACTACCAGGACCAAGGGCGCGACTGGGAGCGCTATGCCATGATCAAGGCGCGGGTGGTGGCCGGTGACCAGGCCGCAGGCGCGGTGTTGCAGGACATGCTGCGACCGTTCGTCTACCGCCGTTACCTGGACTTCTCCGCCATCGAAGCGCTGCGCACCATGAAGCAGCTGATCCAGCAGGAGGTGCGGCGCAAGGGCATGGCCGAGAACATCAAGCTGGGCGCCGGTGGCATTCGCGAGGTGGAGTTCATTGCCCAGGCCTTCCAGCTGATCCACGGCGGGCGCGACCTGAGCCTGCAGCAGCGGCCCTTGCTCAAGGTGCTGGCAACGTTGGAGGGCCAGGGGTACCTGCCGCCGGCCGTGGTTACCGAATTGCGCGAAGGCTATGAGTTTCTGCGCTACACCGAACATGCCATCCAAGCCATTGCCGACCGCCAGACGCAGATGCTGCCGGAAGACCACATCGACCGAGAGCGGGTGGCCTATATTCTCGGTTTCTCCGACTGGCAGGGCTTTCACGACCAACTGACCTACTGGCGCGGGCGTGTCGACTGGCATTTCCGCCAAGTCATTGCCGACCCGGATGACGAGGAGGGCGAAGGCGAGCTGGTGGTCGGTGGCGAATGGTCGCCGCTGTGGGAGCAAGCGCAGGATGAGGAAGCCGCTGGCCGTCAGCTGGAGGAGGCCGGTTTCCAGCAGCCTGGCGAAGCCTTACGCCGCCTGGCCGGGTTGCGTGCCAGCCCGCAGTTGCGCTCGATGCAGCGCATTGGCCGTGAGCGCCTGGATGCGTTTATCCCCCGGCTGCTGGCCCAGGCGGTGGAACACGACAACCCGGACCTGGTGCTGGAGCGTGTACTGCCCTTGGTAGAAGCAGTGGCGCGTCGGTCGGCCTACCTGGTGCTGCTCACCGAAAACCCCGGTGCCCTGCGCCGGCTGCTGACCCTCTGCGCCGCCAGCCCGTGGATCGCCGAGCAGATCGCTCGCTATCCGCTGCTGCTCGACGAGCTCCTGAACGAAGGCCGGCTCTTCAGCCCGCCGCTGGCGCCAGAATTGGCCGCCGAGCTGCGTGAACGGCTGACGCGTATCCCCGAGGACGACCTGGAGCAACAGATGGAGGCGTTGCGCCACTTCAAACTGGCCCACAGCCTGCGGGTGGCTGCCTCCGAGATCAGCGGCAACCTGCCGTTGATGAAAGTCAGCGACTACCTCACCTGGCTGGCCGAGGCCATTCTCGACCAAGTGCTGGCCCTGGCCTGGCGCCAGACCGTGGCGCGCCACGGCCAGCCGAAACGCAGCGACGGCAGCCTGTGCGACCCCGGCTTCGTGATCCTCGGCTACGGCAAGGTCGGCGGCCTGGAGCTGGGCCACGGTTCGGACCTGGACCTGGTGTTCATCCACGATGGTGACCCGCAAGCGGAAACCGACGGCGCCAAGCCTATCGACAGCGCGCAATTCTTTACCCGCCTGGGCCAGCGCATCATCCACCTGCTGACCACCCAGACCAACTCCGGCCAGCTCTACGATGTCGACATGCGCCTGCGCCCGTCGGGCGCTTCGGGGCTGCTGGTCAGCTCGCTCGGTGCGTTCGAACGTTACCAGCAGAACGAGGCATGGACCTGGGAGCACCAGGCCTTGGTGCGCGCGCGGGTGTTGGTGGGCTGCAAGCAGGTGGCAGCAGCGTTTGAGGGCGTGCGGGCCAAGGTGCTGGGGCAGCCCCGAGACCTGGACAAACTGCGTGCCGAAGTCAGTGAGATGCGCGCCAAGATGCGCGGCAACCTGGGCACTAAAGCCACCGCTGCCGGCACGGCGGCCAATGCCTTCGATGCGGGAGTAGCGTTCGACATCAAGCAAGATGCAGGCGGTATCGTCGATATCGAATTTATGGTGCAATACGCTGCTTTGGCCTGGTCGCACGACCATCCGGCCATACTCCGATGGACCGATAACATCCGCATTCTGGAAGAGCTGGAGCAGGCAGGGTTGATGCCGGCCAGCGATGCGATCCTGCTGCGTGAGGTGTACAAGGCATTTCGTTCGGCCTCACACCGCCAGGCCTTGCAGAAGCAGGCCGGGGTGATCGATGCAGCGCAGTTTGCCGATGAGCGCCGCCAAGTGCGGCGGATCTGGGGGCAGTTGGGGCTGACTTGAGGCCCAATGGAGCCTCGGTGGTACACTGTCCGCCACATAGCCTGAATATAAAGAGGGGAGGCCAGGCTGTAATGCAGCCTGCAGCCTCCCCGAGCGTTTCTGGACTAAGCATGAGAATACTGATCATTGGCCCCAGCTGGGTCGGCGACATGGTAATGGCGCAGACCCTGTTCCAGTGCCTGAAACAGCAGCACCCCGACTGCGTGATCGATGTGCTGGCGCCCGAGTGGAGCCGGCCGATCCTCGAGCGCATGCCCGAAGTGCGTCAGGCCTTGAGCTTCCCGCTCGGCCACGGCGCGCTGGAGCTGGCTACGCGCCGGCGTATCGGCAAGTCCCTGGCCGGCCAGTACGACCAGGCGATCCTCCTGCCCAACTCACTGAAGTCGGCGCTGGTGCCGTTCTTTGCTGGCATCCCCAAGCGCACCGGCTGGCGCGGCGAGATGCGCTTGGGCCTGCTCAATGATGTGCGCAAGCTGGACAAGGCCCGCTACCCGCTGATGATCGAGCGCTTCATGGCCCTGGCTTATGCGCCGGGGGCTGAACTGCCGCAACCCTACCCACGGCCAAACCTGCAGATCGAAGCGCAGAGCCGCGACGCCGCGCTGGCCAAGTTCGGGCTGGAGCTGGACCGCCCGGTGCTTGCCCTGTGCCCAGGTGCCGAGTTCGGTGAGGCCAAGCGCTGGCCGGCCGAGCACTACGCCGAGGTGGCCGATGCCCTGATTCGCCAGGGCTGGCAGGTGTGGCTGTTCGGCTCGAAGAACGACCACCCTGTCGGCGAGCAGATTCGCGACCGGCTGATCCCGGGTCTGCGTGAAGAATCGTACAACCTGGCAGGCGAAACCTCGCTGGCCGAGGCCATCGACCTGATGTCCTGTGCCAATGCGGTGGTGTCCAACGACTCGGGCCTGATGCATGTGGCGGCGGCGCTGAACCGCCCGCTGGTGGCCGTTTATGGCTCTACCTCGCCAGGTTTCACCCCGCCATTGGCCGAACAGGTGGAGGTCGTGCGCACCGGTATCGAGTGCAGCCCGTGTTTCGACCGCACCTGCCGCTTTGGCCACTACAACTGCCTGCGCCTGCTGGAGCCTGGCAAAGTCATCGCTGCCCTGCACAGCCTGGGCGGGCCGAACCTGATCGATGCCGTGGCCGAGGTCGACTAAGTGCGGGTACTGATCATCAAGACCTCGTCGCTGGGTGATGTGATTCACACCCTGCCGGCGCTCACCGATGCCGCCCATGCGATACCGGGCATCCGTTTCGACTGGGTGGTGGAAGAAGGCTTTGCCGAAATCCCCAGTTGGCACCCGGCGGTCGATGAGGTTATCCCGGTGGCCATTCGCCGCTGGCGCAAGCATCTCTGGCAGACCATCAGGAGCGGCGAGTGGAAGGCGTTCAAGCAACGCGTGCGCGCACGCAAGTACGACCTGGTGATCGATGCTCAGGGCCTGGTCAAGTCGGCCTGGCTGACTCGCCTGGTCAAGGCGCCGGTGGCGGGCCTGGACCGTTACTCGGCCCGCGAAGGCTGGGCCAGCCGCTTTTACGACCGACGCCTGTCGGTTGCGGTAGGCCAGCATGCGGTGGAGCGAGTGCGCCAGTTGTTCGCCCTGGCCCTGGCCTACGACCTGCCCGAGGGCATTGGCAACTACGGCCTGGACCTCGACCGCCTGCAATTGCCGCCGGCGGCGCCCTACGTGGTGTTCCTGCACGGCACGACGTGGGCGACCAAGCACTGGCCCGAGGCGTACTGGCGAGAACTGGCCGAACGTCTGGGCCGGCGCAAGCTGCAGGTGCGCCTGCCATGGGGCAACCAGGCCGAAAAGGATCGTGCCGAGCGCATTGCCCAGGGCTTGAACAACTGTCAGGTGCTCCCCAAGTTGAACCTTGCCGGTGTCGCCCGGGTGCTGGCGGCGGCCAAGGCCTGCGTAGCAGTGGATACCGGCCTGGGCCACCTGGCGGCGGCACTGGATGTGCCGACCATCTCGTTGTTCGGCCCCACCAACCCAGGCCTGACCGGTGCCTATGGCCGCGTTCAGGTGCACCAGGCCAGCGACTTCCCCTGTGCACCGTGCCTGCAGAAAAAGTGCACCTATAAACCGAGCGCCGACGACCTGCGCCGGTTCGATCTCAAACGCGAGTGGCCCTTGTGCTTCACTCGCCTGAATCCCGAGCATGTGGCGAGCCGCTTGAGCGCGTTGCTGCTGGCTGAGGATGTTCGTTGATGCAACTGGCTTTCGTGCTTTACAAATATTTCCCTTTCGGCGGGCTGCAGCGCGATTTCATGCGCATTGCCCTGGAGTGCCAGAAGCGTGGTCATCAGATTCGCGTGTACACGCTTATCTGGGAAGGCGACATCCCGCCGGGCTTCGAGGTGTTGGTGGCGCCGGTCAAGGCGCTGTTCAACCATCGCCGTAACGAGAAGCTCAGCGCCTGGATGGCGGCAGACCTGGCCAAACGCCCGGTCGACCGGCTGATCGGCTTCAACAAGATGCCAGGTTTGGACGTGTACTACGCCGCCGACGGATGCTTCGAGGACAAGGCCCAGAATCTGCGCGGTGGCCTGTACCGACGTTGGGGCCGCTACCGGCACTTTGCCGAGTACGAGCGGGCGGTGTTCGCCAAGGACGCCCATACCGAAGTATTGATGATCTCCGAGGTGCAGCAACCGCTGTTCATCAAGCACTACGGCACGCCTGTGGAGCGCTTTCACCTGTTGCCACCTGGCATTTCCCAGGACCGCCGCGCGCCGGCCAATGCCGCCGAGATCCGCGCCGAGTTCCGCAAGGAGTTCAACCTGGGCGATGACGACCTGCTGCTGGTGCAGATTGGCTCGGGCTTCAAGACCAAGGGCGTGGACCGCAGCCTCAAGGCCCTGGCCGCGCTGCCTTCGGCGTTGCGCAAGCGTACCCGGTTGATGGTCATCGGCCAGGACGACCCCAAGGTGTTCCAGTTGCAGAGCGCTACCTTGGGCCTGGGCGAACAGGTGCAGTTCCTCAAGGGCCGCAGCGATATCCCGCGGTTCCTGCTCGGTGCCGACCTGCTGATTCACCCAGCCTACAACGAGAACACCGGTACCGTGCTGCTCGAGGCCCTTGTGGCCGGGTTGCCGGTGCTGGTGTCGCAGGTGTGTGGCTATGCCCATTACATCGCCGAGGCCGACAGCGGGCTGGTGCTGGACGAGCCGTTCGAACAAGAGCAGCTCAACCGCTACCTGCAACGCATGCTCGAAGACCCACAGGCCCGTGCCGAGTGGTCGCGCAATGGCCTGGCCTTTGCCGATACCGCCGATTTGTACAGCATGCCGCAGCATGCCGCCGACGTGATCCTGGGGCAGGAGACCGCATGAAGCTGATACTGGCCGAACCGTTCAAGCGCCTGTGGGCCGGGCGTGATGCCTTCGAGGCTGTGGAGGCCTTGCAAGGCGAGGTCTACCGTGAGCTGGAGGGGCGCCGCACGCTGCGTACCGAGGTCGATGGCGAAGGTTTCTTCGTCAAGATCCACCGGGGCATCGGCTGGGGCGAAATCTTCAAGAACCTGCTGACCGCCAAGCTGCCGGTACTCGGTGCCGGCCAGGAATGGCGGGCCATCCAGCGCCTGCATGAAGTCGGCGTGCCGACCATGACCGCGGTCGCCTACGGTGAGCGCGGCAGCAACCCGGCCACCCAGCATTCGTTCATCGTCACCCAGGAGCTGGCGCCCACCATCAGCCTGGAAGACTTCAGCATCGATTGGCTCAGGCAGCCGCCGGAGCCACGGCTCAAGCGTGCGCTGATCGCCGAGGTGGCGAAGATGACGGGCGGCATGCACCGCGCCGGGGTCAACCACCGCGACTGCTACATTTGCCACTTCCTGCTGCACACCGACCGCCCGGTGACGCCAGAAGACTTCAAACTGTCGGTGATCGACCTGCACCGCGCCCAGACCCGGGCGAAAATCAGCCGCCGCTGGCGTGACAAGGACCTGGCCGCGCTGTATTTCTCGGCGCTGGACATCGGCCTGACCCGGCGCGACAAGCTGCGTTTCCTGCGCGGTTACTTCCAGCGCCCGCTGCGCCAGGTTCTCGCCGACGAGGCTGCGTTGCTCGCCTGGCTCGATCGCAAGGCGCAGAAACTCTACGATCGCAAGCAACGCTATGGGGATGCACTCTGATGGCGGGTTGGACACTGGCGCCAGGTTACGAACACCTGGCGGCGGACTTCGGCAGTCTCAATGCGGTGTTCGCCCTGCAGGGCGAGCGCCTGACCCGCGACCCGTTGAGCGAGGTCGTCCGCATCGAGCGTGACGGGGTCAACTATTACGTCAAGCGCTATACCGGTGCCGGCAAGCACATGCGCCGTTACCTGGGCCGGCCGCGTATCAAGGCCGAATGGCAGAACCTCAAGCAGTTCGCCAAATGGGGTATCCCCACCGCCGAAGTGGTGGCTTGGGGGCTGGAGCGCAATGGCCTGGCCTTCGGCCGTGGGGCGATGATCACCCGCGAGTTGCCGCGTACCGAAGACCTCTCGGCGCTGGCCGAGCGCAATGACCCACGCCTGGCCGACCGTGCCTGGGTCGACCACATCAGCCGGCAACTGGCGCGTCACACCCGTGTCATGCACCAGCACCGGTTTGCCCACAACGATCTGAAGTGGCGCAACCTGCTGGTCGATGACCAGGGCACGCTATTCTTCATCGACTGCCCGACCGGCGACTTCTGGCGCGGCTTCATGTGGCGCCATCGGCTGATCAAGGACTTGGCGTGCCTGGACAAGGTCGCCAAATACCACCTGTCGGCAACCCAGCGCCTGCGGTTCTACCTGCAGTATCGCGAGCGCGAGCGCCTGAACGCGCGCGACAAGCGGCGGATTCGCCAGGTGCTGAGCTTTTTCGAGGGAAGGGAATGACCGATTACCTGGCCAGCGCGGACCTTGCGCTGCTCAAACGCCATGGCCTGAACGACTTTGAGGCGCTATGGGCGCTGCAGCTCGACGCCGTGGACGAACCCAACACCGGCCGTGGCGGCTGGAGCAGCGTCTTCCGCCTGGAGCTCGAAGGCAAAGGCTATTACCTCAAGCGCCAGAGCGACTACCTGACCCGTACCCTGCACCGGCCCTTCGGCGAGCCGACGTTCGCCCGCGAGTTTCGCAATATCAGCCGTTATCAGAAACTGCACATTCCCGCCCTGCAGGCGGTGTTCTACGGCGAGCGCAAGCAGGGCGGCCAGCACCGGGCGATTTTGCTGACCCGCGCCCTGGATGACTGGAGCGACCTGGAAAGCCTGTTGGCCCAGTGGCCACAGCTCGACGATGCGACCCGCCTTGGCATCCTCCAGGCCTGTGGCCAGCTGGCGCGTACGCTGCATGCCGCTGGCCAGGTGCATGGCTGTTTCTATCCCAAGCACATCTTCCTGCGTCAGCGCCGTGAAGGCTGGGATGCCCAACTGATCGACCTGGAAAAGACCCGGCCGCTGTTGTTCGGCATGCGCGACCGGCTGAAGGACCTGGAGCCACTGCTGCGGCGTGCCCGTGCCTGGAGCGAGGCAGATGTGCGCCAGTTGCTGGCGGCTTATCTTGCCCAGCCGGGCGACAGCGCCCTGGTCGATAACTGGCTGCAACGCCTGACGCAACGCCGTCGTGAAAAAGAGGCCCGCTGATGCGTTTGTCTGAACTCAAAGGTGCCGGGCGCAGCCCATCGCTGCCGCTTGCCGTGACCCTTGCCGATGCCGCTGGCAGTGCCGAGTTGCAACTGCTGAGCCTGCTGCGGGTGTTGCCGGGCCAACGCTATGTGGGAGCGGGTATATGGCGTGGCACGCCGGTGCTGGCCAAGTTGTTGGTGGGTGGTAATGCCGCCCGCCACTTCCAGCGTGAGCTGGAAGGCGTGAAGTTGCTCGCCGAACAAGGCCTGACCACGCCCCGTCTGCTGGCCGATGGCCTCAAGGAAGGCGAAGGCGGCTGGTTGTTGTTCGAATACCTCGATGGCGCCCAAAGCCTGGCCGATGCCTGGGCCGCGGTGGAGCACCTGCCGGTGCTCGCCGATGAGCAGCACCTGGTGCTTGGCGAGGCGCTCACTGCCGTGGCGCAGATGCATGCCAAAGGCCTCTGGCAAGAAGACTTGCACTTGGACAACCTGCTGCGCCATGGCGGCAAGCTGTACCTGATCGATGGTGCCGGCATCAAGGCCGAGACCCCTGGGCAGCAGCTTTCGCGCCCGCGTGTGCTGGAAAACCTCGGGGTGTTCTTCGCCCAGTTGCCCAAGCGCCTGGAGCCGTTCATCGAAGAGTTGCTGGTGCATTACCTGCTGGCCAACGCCGAACACGCGTTGCCGATGGAAGCGCTGCAGAAGCAGGTGGACAAGGTGCGCACCTGGCGCCTGAAGGATTATCTGGAAAAGGCCGGGCGCGAATGCACGTTGTTCAGCGTGCAGCGCAACCTGTCCGGGCTGCGGGCGATCTGCCGCAATGAAGTGCAGAACATGCTGCCGGTGCTGGAACAGGCTGACGCACTGATCGACCAGGGGCACCTGTACAAGACCGGCGGTGCGGCCAGCGTGGCACGCATTGAGGTGAACGGCCGCAAGCTGGTGCTCAAACGTTACAACATCAAGAACACCGCTCACTGGTTCAAACGCTTCTGGCGCCCCAGCCGGGCCTGGCACTCCTGGATCGAAGGCCACCGCCTGGCGTTTCTCGACATCGCCACGCCGCGCCCGCTGGCGGTGCTCGAACAACGGGTCATGGGCTTGCGCAGCCGGGCCTTCCTGGTCACCGAGTTCGCCGATGGCCCAGACCTTACAGCGTGCTTCGCGCCCTATGTGGAAAACGGCGATGCGCCCGAAGAGCAGGTCGATGCCTTGGTGCACCTGATGCAGCAACTGATCCGCGAACGCATCAGCCATGGTGACTTCAAGGGCCATAACCTGTTCTGGCAGAACGGCCAGTGGTCACTGATCGACCTCGATGCCATGTGCCAGCATGCCACTCAGCTCAGCTTCGCCCAGGCATACGCCCGTGACCGGGCGCGCCTGCTGCGTAACTGGCCCAGTGGCAGTGCCTTGCATCAGCGCCTGGAGCGTTTGCTGCCCAAGCTCAACGAACAAGGCTAGGGCAGCGGCAGCCAGTCGCTGCTGCGTCCCGCCTGACGCACACGGATTCGCCACTGGCCGCCCTGCCAGCGAAGGACGGCCCAGGGCACCACGCCAGCCTCCTCGGCGCCGGGTATGGGTAGGTGATAATGGCCGGGCAACAGGTGACGGCGTAACGGTAACTTGCCGCGGCGGGTGTGCAGATAAAACTGGTCGGCGGCCTGAAACAGGCCGTCCACCCCGTCGACCGGGGAGCCGTCGAGGGGTACCTGCGCGCGGCAATCTTCGAACAGGCGCTGCAGGTCAGGCAGGCCGTCATACCACAGTACCGGCGAGTCGATCACCCAATTGCCATTGGCAAGGCGCTTTATCGGCTGAGTCAGGTAGGCGTCTGGCTGATTCGGATCGATGGCTCGCCAGCGGCGTCCGTCGAAGGACACCTTGAAATAGCGCTTATCGGCATCCTGAATGAAGTATTCGGAAAAGCCCTCGAAGGATGACACCTTTTCGTACACCTGCTCGCCATACACGCCGTCAATTCGATACCGCAGACTGCCGGTAGGGGCCGCGACGCTGAAGCGCTGAGGCAAGGGCATCGGGGGTTGCTTGGGCATGCCGCGCATGATGCGGCGCATCATGCCGGTGCTGGCAAGGCTGGTACCCGCATCGTTGATGTAGCTGAGCGCGTTGTACGCATGGTTCAGCACCCCATTGAGGTCTTCCTCGCGATAGGCCTCGATGCCGTTCCACACCTCCAGCACCATGCGCCCCAGTGCCAGTGGGATCATCACTTTGACCGGCAGGAAAACACTGATCAGGTCCAGCAAGGTCATGGCAAAGGTCAGCGCCTGGCTGGCATCGACTTGCGCAGTGGTGTGGCTTTCGGCATCGACCGCAGCCAGGAGGCTGCGTACTTCGGCGTGGTAGCAGGCGAAGAACAGATCGTCATCGACGGCGGGGGTCCGCAGGGCTTGGCCCAGCCCGCCTTTGAGCAACAACTGTTCGACCTTGGCCGCCGGCAGAAGGCCCAGACGCTGGGCGATGTAGTGGCGCAGGGCGGGCTTCTCGCGCAACTGCCTGAGCAGCGCACGAGGGCTGGAATACGAGCGCCAGGCGCGTCGGTCGGGGGCGTCTGGCGTGTAGAGCACGAACGAGGTGACGCTGGGGGAGGGACTGGCCAGCAGCAATACGCCTTGCAAGGTGTGTTGGTTGACCAAGCACTGGTGAACGGTTACGACATGTCCGTCCACGGGCGGGCGCAGGGTGTTGTGCGGCTGCGACAACACCTGCTGCACCCAGCGGTAATCGCGCTCCGACCAGGCGGGCGACAGGTGCCCGGCATAGCGCGCCTTGGTCGCTTCGGCGCGCATACGAGCCTGATTGACCTTGGCGTGGGCGTGCAGGCGCCAATGGCCTACGGGCGAGTCGATCAACTGGGTGCGCAGGTAGTTGCTGTAGCCATCGCCAACATTCAGGCTCCTGACCAGTGTCTTGATGTAGGCGCTGGTCAGTTCCCTCGGGGGGGCCGTGCCATCCTTGGCGATCACCCGTGCCGTCAGCCAGTAGTCCCAGTCGAACCAGGCCAGGTTACGCATGGCCAGCTCATCGAGTGGGTAGCTCACGTGAACGGTTTCCACCATCTGGTCCTTGACCTTTTCGAACCCCCGCCAGGTGACGTAGCTTGAGGGTTGCAGTGGGTAGATCCAAGGCCCGCTCTGGCGTGTGTGGGTGACGGCGACGTGCACGTTTTCCGGCGCCAATGCCAACCCTAGGTCGCTGCGAAGGTGCGCCTGCAGACGTTCTCTGACCCAGTGGCGTAGCGTGTTGCTTTGGCGGAATTGCCGCAGCGTGAGAATACCGGGTGCAGCGACGCTTTGCCCCACCGCGACGAGTTCCTGCATGCTTTGCATGATGTGCGTGAGCACGGCGGTGCTGGCCCCGCGTAACCAACTGGGCAGGTTCTTCTCGAGCAGCAGCGCGTAGCGGGTGTCGAGCAGTGCCTTGCTGCCTGCTTCAGCGCCGATCGCAATGGCCTTGCACAAGGTTTCGCCAGCGTCGGACGCACCCTGCGCCAGGGTTGCCCAGGCAAGGTTCAGGCGTTGCCGCTGGGCCTCGAGCAGGTATTGGACTTGTGCCTGCAAAGGATCATCGGCGTACCATTCATAGTGCAGGCGGTCGGCCTGCCGTGCGTTTTCCCTATGCCGCTGGCTCACCAGCAGTTGCAGGAGCGGCGCACTTTGCAGGGGGTCGGCAAGGCGTTCGCACAATTCCTGGTGCAGTTCAGTAAGCGAGGGGTAAACCTCTATGCCTTGGCACAGCCCGCAGAGCAGTACCGGGCCGGTTGCCTGCTCAGGGGTGAGGTTTTGCCCTTCCTCCATACCGGTGGCGATCACGAACATGCCGGGCAGCGCGGCCCGCCATGCCGGGCTGCTGCGCGACAGTACCGGGCGATAGGCCTGAGCCCGCTGAGCCAGCGGCTGGGGCCGCCGTTGCCAGGCGTAGGGCAGGTCGAGAAAGGTGCTGATGACGGTGGCCAGTGACGCATCCAAGGTCTGGTCTGCCTGACGCAAGGCGGCTTCGGCGTGCATCATCGCGCGGCGGATGTCGGCCAGGCGAACCTGTCGCGAGCGGCCTTGGCCGTCAGCGACGGCCCAGAACTCGGCAAGTTCACCCTGCAACTGCTGGCGCGATGGCAGCGGCTGCGTGGGCGCCGGTATGGCTTCGAGCAAGGCCAGCAATTGCTGGTTGAGTAAGTCGATACGTTGTAGGGGTAGCATGCTCAGCTCCTGGCTTCAGGGAGCGGGCAGGGTGAATGGGCGCGCAACGGGCAGGTGGTTGCCGGCTACCTCACCGCCACAGGGCGCGCAGGCTCAGCCATGCCGGTACGCCCAGGCCAAGCGAGGCGAGGATGTCCCAGGCACCATCACCCAATAGGGCGGCAAACAGCCCCAGCGCGCCGAGCAGGGCGATGACGGCCGGCCAGGCGAACACCCGGGCGGTGGACTGTGAACGGTGACTCATGCCTTGGCCTCCCGGGAGCGGCGATGCTTGCCGAGCCAGAGGTACACGCCACTGCCGAGCACGATGATGGTCAGCACGTCCAGCACGGCCCACAGGATTTGCATCGGCCGGCCGCCGTAGTCGCCGAAGTGAAGCGGTTGCGACAGGCCCATGGCATCCATGTACCAGGGGCGCTCGCCGACAGCGGTCACCTCTAACGTGCGCGCATCGATCAGCACAGGCGTGAACAGGTGCGAGCTAAGGTGCGTGGCGCCTTTCATGAACACCGCGTAATGGTGTTCGCTGGAAAAGCGGGTACCGGGGAATGCGATGAAGTCTGCGCGCATGCCGGGCGCGGCCTGTTCAGCGATGGCCAGCAGGTGCGTAGCCGGGGCGCGCTCGCTGAGCGGCGGGGCATCATGATAGGGCGCGATCATGGCGGCCAGGCTGTCGTTGCGCCAGGCGGCGATCACCAGGTCGGAGAGTGCGCTGATTACCCCGGTCACCCCAACCGTCATGGCCCAGGTGAGGGTGACGATACCGATCAGGTTGTGCAGGTCGAGCCAGCGCAGGCGGCGCGACTTGTCATGGCGCACGGTAGCGAAGCCCAGGCGGCGCATGAACGGCGCATAGAGCACGGTGCCAGAGATGATCGCGAGCACGAAAAGCACCCCCATGAAGGCCAGCAGCAGCTTACCTGGCAGGCCGGCAAACAGGTCTACATGCAAGCGCAGCATGACCATCATGAAGCCGCCGTTGGCTGCCGGCATGGCCATGGCTTCTCCGGTGCGGGCATCGAGCATGAAGGTGTGCGACGAATTGGGCTCGGTGGCGGCGGTGGCGGCGGTAATCGCCACCACGCCATTGCGCTCGTCCTCGTCGTAGCCGAAGTACTGCAGCACTTCGCCAGGGCGGTGTTGCTGGGCCTTGAGCACCAGTTGCTGCAGGTCCAGGTGCGCAGTATTGGCAGGCATTTCGCGCAGCTCAGGGGCGTCGCCGAGCATGTGTTCGAGCTCGTGGTGGAAGATCAGCGGCAGGCCGGTGAGGGCCAGCAACAGCAGGAACAGGGTGCAGACCAGGCTGCTCCAGGTGTGGATGAAGGACCAGCGGCGGATGGTTTGGCTTTTCATTTCATTTTGTTTCTCGAGGTCCAGAAAGACCAAAGCCGCCCCCGGGGGACGGCTTGGTCGGCGCGCAGGTGTCGTCAGGGCCTCACCATTTGTAGGTGGCGCTTGCGACGACGCTGCGCTCATCTCCGTAGTAGCAGTAGTAGCTGTCACAGGTGGAGAGGTAGTCCTTGTTGAACACGTTGGTCGCGTTGACCGCTACCGACGCGCCCTTGAGGCTGTTGTTCAGGCGCCCGAGGTCGTAGTGCACGGCCGCATCGAACACGGTGTAGGCATTGGCTTTGCCCAGGTAGGTGTTGGCCTGGTCACCATAGGTGTTGCCGGTATAGCGGGAGCCCCCACCGATGCCGAAACCGTCGAGCACACCGGTGTGCCAGGTGTAGTCGGCCCACAGCGAGGCTTGCTGGTTGGGCATCAGTTGCAGGCGATTGCCTTTGTACAGGCCGTCCTGCACGTCGGATTTGGCCAGGGTGTAGGCCGCAGTCACCTTGAGGTTCTTGGTGACGTCGGACACGGCTTCCAGTTCCAGGCCACGTACCTTCACTTCGCCGGTCTGGCTGGTAAAGGTCACACCCCCCTCGTTGTTGGTGACCGCGACGTTTTTCTGGGTCAGGTCGTACACCGCAGCCGACAGCAAGGTATTCGAGCCCGGTGGCTGATACTTGATACCCAGTTCCCACTGTTTGCCTTCGGTGGGTTTGAATGACTCCTGCGCCGAGACGCTTGCGTTGCTCGACGGCTGGAAGGACTCGGCGTAGGAAAGGTAAGGCACGAAGCCTGAGTCGAAGACATAGCTCAGGGCAGCGTTGCCGCTGAACTTCTTGTCGCGTTGGGTATTGGTGGCATCGCCCTGGTTGAAGAACGTGGTGCCGGTATGCACCCAGTCTTCCCGGCCGCCCAAGGTCAGGCGCCAGTTGCCCAGGGCCATCTGGTCCTGAACGTACAGGCCGGTCTGACGGGTTTTCTGGTTGTAGTCGTAGAAGGCTGTCGAACGGTCCGGGCGGGTGATCGGCAGCCCGTAGACCGGATTGATGACGTTGCTGTCCGGCACGGTGAAGTCGAAGATCGACAGGTAGTTGGTGTTGACGCGCTGGTGGTCCAGGCCGATCAGCAGCGTGTGGCTGATGTCACCGGTGGCGAAGTCACCCTGGAAGTTGTTGTCCACGGCGAACTGGCTGATGTCTTCATCGGTGTTGGTGGACATGCGGCTGACTGTTCCGTCGTCTTGCACAGGGCCACCGGGCGAGTAGTAGCTGCCGGGTGTGATGGTCTGGAACGCCAGGTCCGACTTGGTATAGCGCAGGTTCTGACGGAACTGCCAGACATCATTGATGCGGTGCTCGAAGGCATAGCCCAGCGCGTAGTAGGTGCGGTCGTAGAACTCGTAGTCCGGGTCGCCCAGGTTCTTGTGGTGGGAGATCTTGCCGAACGGCATGTCGAGCTTGGTGCCCTGGATGGGCCTGAACTGACTGGTGGCGCCGGTATCGTCGCGGGTGAACTGGGTCAGGAAGGTCAGCGAGGTGTCGTCGTCGATGTTCCAGGTCAGGCTTGGCGCGATGTTGTAGCGCTTGTCGTCGATATGGTCGATGGGGGTGCCACCATCACGGATCACGCCACTGACGCCGTACAGGAACTGGCCCTGGTCGTCGATCTTGCCAGTGCTGGCAAAGTTGATCTGCCGGTGGTTATCGCTGCCGTATTGCACCTCGATTTCGTGAGCGCTTTCAGCCTGGGGGCGGCGGCTGACCATGTCCAGCAAGCCGCCAGGTGGGGTCTGGCCGTAAAGCGAGGAAGCCGGGCCGCGCAGCAGGGCGAGGCGGTCGAGGTTCCAGGTCTCGGCTTTTGGGTTGGCGTACACGCCACGGGGCAGCGGCAGGCCATCGAGGAACTGGGTCGGCTCGAAGCCACGCACGCGCATCCAGTCATAACGGGTATCGCTGCCGAAGCTGGCGGACACGATGCCAGGCATGTACCGCACGGCGTCATCCAGGCTGTGCACGCCGCGGTCGCTCATTTGCTGGCGGGTGGCGACGGAGATGGAGCGCGGGATCTCCACCAGTGCGGTATCGGTCTTGGTGCCTACTGCGCTGCGCTTGGCCAGGTAACCTTCTACCGGGCCCCAGGCGTTTTCGCTGTCGCTGGCGGCGTTTATGCTGGTTTCCGGCAACGCCAGGCTGCCGTCTGGCACGGCCACCAGGCTGTAGCTGCCGACACTGCTTTGCTGCAGTTGCAGGCCGGTACCGCGCAGTGCGGCCTGCAGGGCGCCAAGGCCGTCGAACTGGCCGTTGACCGGCGCCGACGTGTGGCCGCTGACCAAGGCCGGGTCGATGACCAGCGCAATGCCCGACTGGCTGGCGATCTGGTTCAGGGTGCTGGCCAGCGGGGCGCTGGGCAGGTCGTAGGCACGCGGGGCGGGTTGCTCGGCGGCGCACAGGGCGGGGCTGGCCAACGGGGCGCCAAGGCCAATGGCCAGGGCCATCAGGCTGGGACGCAGGATACGATCAACAGCACGGGACATGCAGCGGCTCCTCGACGGATAAGTGCGAACTGCTTCCTTGCCGAGCGAGATTTCAGAAGTGACAGGGGGGTCTGAAAAAAAGTTGTATTTCTGTGCCGAGGCTTCGCGGGTTTACCCGCGAAGCCTCGGCAGGCCATCTACTTGGGAACCACGTTGACCCACCACTGCGTATGCCGCTCGATCTTCACCGGCAACGCCGGCACCAGCGAGGCCAGGGCCAGGTCTGTATTGTTCAGCGGGAAGCTCCCCGTGACACGCAGGTCGGCGATTTCATCGGCCACGCCCAGGTGCCCGTTGCGGTATTGCCCCAATTGGGCCAGCAGGTCGGCCAGGCGTACGTTGTCGACCACCAGCATGCCGCGGGTCCAGGCATCGGCACCGGCCACCACAGGGGTGACGGCGCTGAGGCCGTTGGCGTTCATCAGCACCTGCTGGCCTTCGCCCAGTACCTGCTCGTCGCCGCTGTTGCGGGGCATGGCGGCGACCGAGGACTGCAGTACCTCAAGGCGTGTGCCGTTGGCCTCGCGACGCACCAGAAAGCGCGTGCCCAGGGGGCGCAGGCGGCCATCGTCGGTGCGCACCAGCAACGGGCGCGGGTCTGCATGGCCGGTTTCCACCGAGATTTCACCCTGGTGCAGCACCAGCTCGCGTTGCCCGCCTGCGTAGTTGATGTCTACAGCGGTGTGGGTGTTGAGGCTCAACAGCGTGCCGTCTTCCAGGCGCAGTGTGCGCAACTCGCCAGTGGCGGTGCGCTGATCTGCCAGCCAGTAATTGACTGACAGCGACGGCGCGCCGAGCCAGGCCAGTAGTGAGCCGAGCAGCAACATACCGGCGAGCCCGCCGCCTGCCTTGCCAACCCGCCGACGCAGGCTGATACGCGATTGCTGCAGGACCTGGCGGGCGGGGCCGACTGCAGCGCTCACGCGTTGATCGAGGGTACCCAGCTGGCGCCAGGCACGGGCGTGTTCTTCACTGGCGGCGTGCCAGCGCATGAATTCGCTGCGTGCATCGGGCGTGCCGCTGCTGTCGTCCAGGCTGAGTTTCCAGGCAATGGCAGCTTCGAGAACCCGGGCCGAAACCGGTGAGTTGTTCACGTCGGCTCACCGTACAAGGCCACGTAGCACTGGCGCATGCCTTGGGCGAGGTACTGGCGCACGCGCGATACGGAAACGCCCAGGCGCTCGGCGATTTCAGCGTGGCCCATACCGTCCAGGCGGTTATGCAGGAAAGCGGCGCGGGCCTTGCTCGACAGTTTTCCAAGCAGCCGGTCGATGGCCTTGAGGTCTTCGAGGATCAGGTGCTGGATTTCCGGGGAAGGCTGTTCGGCCTGTGGCAGGCGCGCCAGCTCGGCCAGATACGCCTGCTCCAGCGCGGCACGGCGGAAGTGGTCGAACATCAACCCCTTGGCTACAGCGGCGAGGAAGGCGCGTGGCTCGCGTGGGGTATCCAGCCGCTCCCGGCCGAGCAGGCGCACAAAAGTATCCTGGCTCAGATCTTCGGCACGCTGACGGCAGGCCATGCTGCGTTGCAGCCAGGCGAGCAGCCAGCCGCGGTGGTCGCGGTACAGCGCACCGACCAGATCGGCATGTGGGCTCTGTGCAGAAGACAAGCAGCGTCCCCCCGGAACGAATGCATTAACTAACGATAATTATTCGCGATTGTTACAGAGGCAGGGGGTGGGGTGCAATGGACGCTTATCGGATTGCCATCCCCAGCGGTAGCGCCGGTAATCAGCGATCAGAGGCCGTGCCCCTGCACGCTACGCCGACGCCACCCGCGCAATCGCTGTTCGAGTTGCAATGGGCTGTCGAGTTGCTGGCGACGGGCCTGGCTGAACAGAATCAACGCCAGTTCGGCGGTGACCTGGGCATCGGCGCTGGCATGGTGGCGTTCGTCTACCTGCAGGCCGAAACGCGTCACCCAGTCGTCCAGGCCAGCCTCGCGCAGCACGGTGTCGGGGTTGAGCATCGGTGCCAGTTCGGCGACATCGAGAAAGGGATGCTGCAACCGATAGCCCAGGCTTTCTTTCAGCGCCCGGGCCAGCATGCGTTGATCGAACGGGGCATGGAAGGCCAGCACCGGGCTGGTACCAATGAATTCGAGCAGGTCAAGCAACGCCTCGGCTGGGTCGCAGCCTGCCGCCAGGGCGCTGGGGCCCAGGCCATGGATCAACACGCTGGCGTTGGTCTTCTGCGTGGGCCGGTGCAAGGTCCGTTCGAGCTGCTGAGAGAAGTCGATGGCACCATCTTCGATGGCCACGGCACCCACCGACAGCACCTGGTCACGGTTGGGGTTCAGGCCGCTGGTTTCCAGGTCGAGGACCACCCAGCGCTGCTCACGCAACGAGCAGACACCCAACGGTGCGGGTTTGGCCACGTGCGCCAGGCGCTGGCGCAAGGTGTCGTCCAGCAGGGGAGCTGCAGGGCGCAGCCAGGCGAACAGGCTCATAGCTGATACCGCAAGGCCAGGCTGCTCTGCAGGCGCTGCGCCTGGCGCAGGGATTCACGCAGGATGCGCCGGTCCAGGTGGTTGAGGCTGTCTGGATCGACCCGGTTGGAGTAGGGCAGGTTGTCGCGCGTCTGGCGCTGGTGCTGCTGCATGCGGGTTTGCTGAATGAAGTGGTAAGCCTCTTCATATGCCGCGCCATCGAGCGCCTCGATGATGCCTTTGTCGACCAGTTGGCGCAGGCGCTCCAGGGTGTTGCAGGCGCCGATGCCATGGGCCAGGGCGAGCAGGCGTGCACCATCGACGAAGGGGGTAAGCCCCTGGACCTTGAGGTCGAGGGTGGCAGCTTTGTCGTTGCCCTGACGGGTCAACACGAACTCGCGCAGGCGGCCAACCGGCGGCCGTTGGCGCAGGGCGTTGTCGGCCATCATGCGCTGGAAGATACGGTTGTCGGCGACCTGCTCGAGCATCTGTTGACGCAGTTGCTCACACCCTTGTTCGTCGCCCCACACCACGCGCAGGTCGAAGTAGATGCTCGAGCCGAGCAGGTTCTCCGGGCTGGCTTCGCGAACGAAGCCGGCAAAGCGCTGGGCCCATTCGGTGCGCGAAAGGCAGAGCTCGGGGTTGCCGGCCATGATGTTGCCTTTGCACAAGGTAAAGCCGCACTGGGCCAGGCACTGATTAATGTACTGCGCCAGAGGCAGCAGCCGTGCGCGAATGGCATCGGCCTCGCTGCCGTCGGGCGCTTCGAACAGGATGCCGTTGTCCTGGTCAGTGTGCAGGGTCTGTTCACGGCGGCCTTCGCTGCCGAAGCACAGCCAGGTAAATGGCACGCCAGGGTCACCGCGCTCGGCCAGTGCCAGTTCGATTACACGGCAGACAGTGTGGTCGTTGAGCAAGGTGATGATCTGGGTGATCTGGGTCGAGGAAGCGCCATGGGCAAGCATGCGTTCGACCAACTGGCCGATTTCGCCGCGCAACGATACCAGCGAGTCCAGGCGTGGCGCATGGCGGATGGTACGCGCCAGGTGCACCAGATCGACCCGTTGCAGGGAAAACAGGTCGCGCTCGGATACCACGCCGCACAGGCGGCGGTTTTCCACCAGGCAGACATGGGCAATGTGCCGTTCGGTCATGGCCATGGCCGCATCGAAGGCACTGGCACCAGGGCTCAGGTAGAAGGGCTTGGCGGTCATGTGCCGAGCGATGGGCGCGCCCAGGTCGGCATCGGCGGCAGCCACCACCTCACGCAGGTCACGCAGGGTGAAAATGCCCACCGGATACCGTTGCGGATCGACCACGACAATGCTGCCGACCTGCTGCTCGTGCATCAGCCGCACGGCATCACGCAGTGGCATGTCTGGGGCGCAGACCACCGGGTGGCGCATGGCCAGTTCACCCAGGGGAGCATTGAGTGAATATTGGGTGCCGAGGGTTTCTACCGCACGCTGGCGCACTTGCTGGTTGACTTGATCGAGCAGGCTGCTGACGCCGCGCAGGGCAAAATCTCGAAACACTTCTGACAGGGAGAACAGGCGGATGAACGCCGCCTTGTTCAGTTGCAGGCAGAACGTGTCTTCGCCGGCCAGATGTTCGGTGCGGGTGGCGCGTTCGCCAAGCAGGGCTGCCAGGGGGAAGCACTCGCCGCCGGTGATCTCGAATGTGGTTTCCACACCCGGTTTGACCAGGTGCTGGCGCTCACCGACAACGCGGCCCTGTTTGACGATGTAGAAGTGCTCCACCGGGCCGTCCGCCGGCTTGATGATGCTTTCGCCGCTGGCATAGAAACGCAGCTGGCACTGTTCCACCAGAAAGGCCAGGTGGCTGTGCTCCATCTGGTTGAACGGGGGGAAACGCTGCAAAAACTGCAGTGTGCCCTGGATGTTCTGCAGAACAGCGGTTCTGCCCGCCTGGCTGTAGGCGTCCTTTTTGCTCATGAAACTGACCGTATCGCTATGCCGAACTATATATATCTATATATAGGTGCGGCCTTGTTGTTCTCGGCCCCCATGGTCGGCTGGCGGCCGTGCGGTGCCCATTGGACGTAAGTCTATGAGCGGTGTGTGATCAATATCGCAAGGTGCGGTCTTACCGGTGAGCAAGATACTTTTGACGAGACGACCATGGCTGAGCATGACGACATCCTGAGTGACGCTGAACGCGAGGCATTGGCCGGAGTAAGTGCCCCCATGGCGCCCAAGCCGGTGGTGCTGGTGGTCGATGACAACCCGGTCAATAGCGAGGCGCTGTGCCTTTACCTGAAGAGTAGGGGCATCGACTGCATGAAGGCCGATGGTGCCCAGGAGGCGATGTTCAAACTGCATTACGAGCCGCGGATTGCCTTGATGATCACCGACCTGCGCATGGAGCCCAAGGATGGCCTGGAGCTGATTCGGCAGGTGCGTGAGTCGGAGCGGGCGGCGTTGTCGATCATCGTGGTGTCGGGCGACACCGATGTGAAGGAGGCGGTGGACGTAATGCACCTGGGGGTGGTGGACTTTTTGCTCAAGCCGGTGGATCTGGGGAAGCTGCTGCACTTGGTGAAGAAGGAGTTGAAGGTCGAATAACGGGGGTGGATGCAGCCCTATCACCGGCTTGCTGGCGATAGGGCTGCAGCGCAGCCTCTTACATATTACAGCCCGTTACGCGCCTTGAACTCGCGACGGCGGCGGTGCAGCACCGGCTCGGTATACCCGTTCGGCTGCTTGGCACCCTCGATCACCAGCTCCACAGCCGCCTGGAACGCGACGTTGTCGTCGAAGTTCGGCGCCATCGGACGGTACAGCGCGTCACCGGCGTTCTGCTTGTCGACCACCGCGGCCATGCGCTTGAGGCTTTCCAGCACCTGGTCCTGGCTGACCACGCCATGGCGCAGCCAGTTGGCCAGCAACTGAGCTGAAATACGCAGGGTGGCGCGGTCTTCCATCAGGCCGACGTCGTTGATGTCCGGCACCTTCGAGCACCCTACGCCCTGATCGATCCAGCGCACCACATAGCCAAGGATGCCTTGGGCGTTGTTGTCCAGCTCGTTGCGGATCTCTTCGGGCGACCAGTGGGTATCGGCAGCCAGCGGAATGCTCAGGATATCGTCCACAGACGCCGGTGTACGTGAAGCCAGCTCGCGCTGACGTGCCTGTACGTCGACCTTGTGGTAATGCAGGGCGTGCAGGGTGGCGGCGGTTGGCGACGGTACCCAGGCTGTGTTGGCGCCGGCCAGCGGGTGAGCGATCTTCTGCTCGAGCATGGCTGCCATCAGGTCTGGCATGGCCCACATGCCCTTGCCGATCTGCGCGCGGCCTTGCAGCCCGGTGGCCAGGCCAACGTCAACGTTGTTGTTCTCGTACGCGCCGATCCACTTCTCATTTTTCATGGCGCCTTTACGTACCACGGCGCCAGCCTCCATAGAGGTGTGGATTTCGTCGCCGGTACGGTCGAGGAAGCCGGTGTTGATGAACGCAACGCGCTCGGCGGCCGACTTGATGCAGGCTTTGAGGTTGACCGTGGTGCGGCGCTCCTCGTCCATGATGCCGACCTTGACGGTGTTGCGCGGCATGCCCAGCAGGTCTTCGACGCGGCTGAAGATCTCGGCGGCGAACGCCACTTCTTCAGGGCCGTGCATCTTCGGCTTGACGATGTACACACTGCCTGTGCGGGTGTTCTTGCGGCTGGTATTGCCGTTGAGGTTGTGCAGGGCGATCAGGTTGGTGAACAGCCCGTCCTGGATACCTTCAGGGATTTCGTTGCCTTGAGCGTCGAGGATCGCCGGGTTGGTCATCAGGTGGCCGACGTTGCGCACGAACAGCAGCGAACGGCCATGCAAGGTGACGCTGCCGCCGTTGGGCGCGGCGTATTCGCGGTCCGGGTTCATGGTCCGGGTGAAGGTCTTGCCACCCTTGCTCACGTTCTCGGCCAGGTCACCTTTCATCAGGCCCAGCCAGTTACGGTAGACGATGACCTTGTCGTCGGCATCGACGGCGGCGACCGAGTCTTCGCAGTCCATGATGGTCGTGAGCGCCGATTCCATCAGGATGTCTTTGACACCCGCGGCGTCGGTGCTGCCAACCGGGGTGCTGGCGTCGACCTGGATCTCGAAATGCAGGCCGTTGTGCTTGAGCAGCACGGCGGTAGGCGCGGCGGCGTCGCCGTGGAAACCGATCAGTTGCGCGTCGTCACGCAGGCCGCTGTTGCTGCCGCCCTTGAGGGCGACGATCAGCTTGCCGCCTTCGATGCGATAGCCGGTGGAATCGACGTGGGAACCGGCCGCCAATGGCGCGGCTTCGTCGAGGAAGGCGCGGGCGAAGGCAATGACCTTGTCACCACGCACCTTGTTGTAACCCTGGCCTTTTTCCGCGCCGCCTTCATCGCTGATGGCGTCGGTGCCGTACAACGCGTCGTACAGCGAGCCCCAGCGAGCGTTGGCAGCATTGAGGGCGAAGCGGGCGTTCATCACCGGCACGACCAGTTGCGGGCCAGCCATGTGGGCGATTTCTTCGTCGACATTCTGGGTCGTGGCCTGGAAATCGTCGGCTTGTGGCAGCAGGTAGCCGATTTCCTGGAGGAAGCTCTTGTAGGCTACGGCGTCATGGGCCTGGCCTTTGCGTGCCTGGTGCCAGGCGTCGATCTTGGCTTGCAGCTCGTCGCGCTTGGCGAGCAGGGCTTTGTTCTTTGGGGCGAGGTCGTTGATGATCTTCTCGGCACCCGCCCAGAACTGCTCGGCGACGATGCCGGTCCCCGGAATGGCTTCGTTGTTGACGAAGTCGAACAGGACCTTGGCGACCTGAAGGCCACCGACTTGAACGTATCCAGTCATTGCTTGCCTCACCTCTGCTCAGCTATTTCGCTTTCGCTCTTCTGTATTAAGCCTGTAGCGCTTCTCTAAACACGGCACCCGCAATGCGCGAGCGCGGTTGGGTGCGGCTCGCCAGACGGGCTGGCGGGCGGTTGGCGTATTTTCACAGGCGCCTTGGCAGACATCCAAACGACGTTTTGTAGTCCACGCCGACGCATACTACATGAAGCAGCAGGCAGGTAAACATCAGACTAAAAGCGTCGCTCTGCGACCGGTTGGTCGCGTAGGGTCATGCTGGGAATGGCTATGTTCGCAAAAAACGAGTGGATTGTTCCAGATAAATCTTGAAACAGTACACGATTAGTTGTGCGAACTGCCCTGCGGCAGGTTGCCGCGCCTTGCCTATACTGAGTCGACCCCCGTATTTTCGCCGCCTCGGGCGGCTCGACGCAGAGGTAGGGCCTGTGGACCATCTTGTACTGACCGTGATTGCCCCCGACAAGGCTGGCCAGGTTGAACGTATCGCCGAATGCATCGCTGAACATAGCGGCAACTGGCTGGAGAGCCGTATGTCGCGCATGGCCGGGCAGTTTGCCGGGATCTTGCGGGTGGCGGTGCCGGCGGAGAACTTCGATGAACTGGTGAAGGCACTCCAGGCGTTGGGCCAATACGATATCCGGGTGCTGATTGCCGAGAGCGGAATCGAGCCTTCGTGCACCTGGAAACCGATTGCCATGGAGCTTGTGGGCAATGATCGCCCGGGGATCGTGCGCGACATCACCCGTTTGCTGGCCGACCAGGGTGTGAACCTGGAGCGTTTCACCACCGAGGTGCGCCCGGCGCCGATGAGCAGCGAGCCGCTGTTCCATGCCGATGCGCTGCTGGCGCTGCCGTTGACCCTGTCGCTGGATGACCTGCAGCACAAGCTGGAAAGCCTGGCCGATGACCTGATGGTGGAGTTGAAGCTACGCCCAGAGGATTGAGCGGCAACTGCCGGGGGCCGCTTTGGGCCCCCTGCGGGTTATCCCGGTTTAACGGGGACGTCCCTGTGGATAACCTGGGGGCGTACCTCGCCAGCCCAATACCACCAAGGCCTCCCGCGATTTGGATAAAAAACGTACAGTTATCAGCAGCTTGTGCACAAAGCGCGGGGACGAGGGTGTGGATAACCTCTGGAGAGGTTCTGCCAGGCCACGAATTGCGTGGCCTGTAGAGTTTTGATCGTTTTTTGATCAGGCGCGTTTGCGCAGGTTCAACCAGGCATCGACGCTGTAGAGTGCCAGGCCGGCCCAGATACACACGAACGCTACCAGGCTGCTCGAGGACAAGTGCTCATCAAACAGCAGCACGGCCTGCAGCAATACCAGGGTCGGTGCCAGGTACTGCAAAAACCCCAGGGTGGTGTAGGGCAAGTGCCGCGCGGCGGCGTTGAAACACACCAGTGGCACCAGGGTAACCGGGCCGGCCGCCACCAACCACAGCGCTTCGTTGCTGGTGTAGAACGCGCCCTGCGCGCTCACGGCAGAGGGGTGTAGCAACAGCCAGCCAAGCGCCAGCGGCACCAGCATCCAGGTTTCCACCACCAACCCAGGCAGCGCCGCTACCGGTGCCTGCTTGCGGATCAGGCCATAGAAGCCAAAGCTCAGGGCCAGTACCAGCGATACCCAGGGCAGGCTGCCGACCTGCCACACCTGCTGCGCCACCCCGACCGCAGCCATCGCCACCGCGAGCCATTGCAGACGCCGCAGGCGCTCACCCAATAGCAGCATGCCCAGCAGCACGTTCACCAGGGGGTTGATGTAATAACCCAGGCTGGCCTCGAGCATGCGCCCGTTGTTCACCGACCAGACGTAGGTCAGCCAATTCGCGGCGATCAACGTGCCACTCAGGGCCAGAATCCCCAGCCGGCGTGGGTTCTCACGTAATTCGCGCCACCAGCCTGGGTGTTTCCAGGCCAGCAGCAGGAGCGAGCCGAACAGGGCCGACCAGAGCACCCGGTGAACGATGATCTCCACCGCCGGAACGCTTTGAATTGCCTTGAAGTAAAGCGGGAACAGACCCCAGATGATGTAGGCACTGAGGCCCAGGATGTACCCGCGTTGCGGGTTTGCGGCGTGCATGCAGAATCCTTGCTTAGGTAACTAAACACAACGACGGCTATTGTAGACAGACCCTCGTGTGCTTCTAGAACAATTTCAGCGGTTGCTCATCGAGTGCGGCGGTCTGCTCGCGCAGGGCAAGGATCTGGTCACCCCAGTAACGGGGTTGGCCGAACCAGGGGAAGCTGGGAGGGAAGGCCGGGTCATCCCAACGCCGTGCCAGCCAGGCGCTGTAGTGCAGCTGGCGCAGTGCGCGCAGCGGTTCGATCAGCGCCAGTTCGCGAGGGTCGAAGTCGTGGAACTCGTTGTAGCCGTCGATCAGTTCGGCCAGTTGCCCCAGGCGTTCCTCGCGGCTGCCGGCAAGCATCATCCACAGGTCCTGCACCGCCGGGCCCATCCGACAGTCGTCGAGGTCGACGACGTGATAAACCTCGTCGCGGTGCATCAGGTTCCCTGGGTGCAAGTCGCCGTGAAGGCGAATCTGCTTATGTGGGGTGCGCGCATAGATGTCCTCGACCCGCTTGAGCAGGTCGCGGGCTACGGACTCGAATGCGGGGAGCAGTTCCCGCGGCACGAAGTTGCCCTCCAGCAGGGTTTGCAGCGAAGCGTGGCCGAAGTTGTCCACAGCCAGCGCTTCGCGGTGTTCGAACGGTCGCGTCGCTGCAACGGCGTGAAGGCGACCGAGCAACTGCCCAAGGCGGTAGAGCTGGTCGAGGTTGCCAGGTTCCGGGGCGTGACCGCCGCGACGGGGGAACAACGTGAAACGAAAGCCCTGATGTTCGAACAGGGTCTGGCCATGGTGCTGCATCGGCGCGACCACCGGGACTTCGCAGTCGGCGAGCTCGGCACTGAAACGGTGCTCCTCGAGGATCGCTTCATTGCTCCAACGGCCGGGCCGGTAGAACTTGGCAATCAGCGGCTGCTGGTCTTCGATGCCTACCTGATAGACGCGGTTCTCGTAGCTGTTCAGGGCCAGTACGCGGGCGTCGCTGAGAAAGCCGAGGCTTTCCACGGCGTCGAGCACCAGGTCGGGGGTAAGCGTCGCGAAGGGGTGGGACATGAGTGCTCCGAAATGGGCTGCAAGGGCCAATGGTATCAGTGCCAGCCCTCGCGCGGGGCAGCCTATACCGGCACCCCCAGCAATACATTGGAGGGATGGAACTGAACCCGTATCACGCTTGCAGCAGCGACCGCCTCGCGTGCCAGCCAATCCCTTTCGGCAAACCCACACAGGGTCTGCCCATTCCCCAGCGCCAGCCGTACTTCACTGGGTTCATTGCCGTCGGCCAGCACCTCTTCGACGGTCGCATCCAGCACATTGCTGCCGGCCGCAGGCTCATCCGCTGCACCCAGCAACTGCACCCACCCGGCCTTGAGCAAGGCCACCACCATGGTGCCCAACGTCAGTTCCAGGCGCGCAGTACTGTCGTGGGTGATCAAAGCCTCGATTTCCAGCCCGCCGCCCAGTGCCAGGCTCACCCGATCATGGCGGCCTTCGCGGCGCAGGCCACTGACCTGCCCTTGCAACTGGTTGCGGGCGCTGGTGCGCAGCATCAGGCGCCCGAGCAGATCCAGGTCGCTGGACTCTTCGGCCGCTTCCAGAATTTGCGCTTGCAGGGCCTGCAGGCGCTGGTACAGGCGCAGCACCCGCTCACCTTCTACCGACAGCCGTGCGCCGCCACCGCCGCGCCCACCGGTACTGCGTTCGACCAGCGGTTGGCGGGCCAGGTTGTTGAGCTCGTCGATGGCGTCCCAGGCCGCCTTGTAGCTGATACCGGCCGCCTTGGCGGCACGGGTGATCGAACCTTGCTCGGCGATATGCTGGAGCAGGGCGATGCGTTGGGGCCGACGGGCGATGTGCTGGGTGAGCAGAGCGGGCAAAGACATGGTGGCGCCTATCTGAGACTGACCCGTCAAGCTTGCCCCGGTTTTGCCGTGCGTGCCAGGCAATACACGTCAACGCGTCGTGCGCCGGCGCTGCGCAGCAGCTGGGCGATGGCGTGTGCGGTGGCCCCGGTGGTCAGCACATCATCCACCACAGCCACATGCCTGCCCTTGACCGCATCTTCTGCGGCCAGGGCAAATGCCCGTTGCAGGTTACGGTGGCGAGCCCTGGCGTCCAGGCTTTGCTGGGCGGGTGTTTCGCGTGTGCGCAGCAGTAAGCGGTCGTTGCAATCTATTGCCAGGCCCTTTGACAACCAGCTTGCCAACATGCCGGCCTGATTGAAGCCGCGCTCGCGCAGTCGACGCCGGGCCAGAGGTACGGGTAACAGCAGCTCTGGCCTCGGCTGGCCTTCTTCGAAACGGTGGCGCAGGTTCAAGCTGAGCATTTCGGCCATCAAGCGGCCCAGCGGCCATTGGCTGTTGTGCTTGAAGCGGTGGATCAAGGTGTCCATCGGAAACCCATAGTGCCAGGGCGCAACCACCAGGTCGAAGGCTGGGGCACGGCGGCTGCACTGGGCGCAGGTCAGCCCGGCCATCGGCAGGGGCAACGCGCAGTGCAGGCAGTACTCATCCAGCCAGGGCAGCGCTTGTTCGCAGGCGATGCACAAGGGGTAGGGCTGCTGCGCACTTTCATCGCAGAGCAAACAGGCTTGATTAGTATTTATACACTTGTAAACCAGTGCTTTTAACCAAGGTTGACAGTTCATAGGCCTTCCATGACTATGCGAGCTATCCGTGATGCGCTGGTGGGCAGTCCTGTCCCGGCGCCAGCTACAGCCTAAACAAGGAAACACCGATGAGCGCCAGCACAACTGCAACAACACGTCACGACTGGGCCTTGGCCGAGGTAAAGGCCCTGTTCCTGCAACCGTTCAATGACTTGCTGTTCCAGGCGCAGACCGTGCACCGCGCGCATTTCGACCCTAATCGCGTCCAAGTCTCCACCTTGCTGTCGATCAAGACCGGTGCCTGCCCGGAAGATTGCAAATATTGTCCGCAGTCCGGCCACTACAACACCGGGCTGGAAAAACAGAAGCTGATGGAAGTGCAGAAAGTGCTGGAAGAAGCCGCACGGGCCAAGGCCATCGGTTCGACCCGCTTCTGCATGGGCGCGGCCTGGAAGCACCCGTCCGCCAAAGACATGCCCTACGTGCTGGAGATGGTCAAAGGGGTCAAGGCCATAGGCCTGGAAACCTGCATGACCCTGGGCAAACTCGACCAGGAGCAGACCCAGGCCCTTGCCCAGGCTGGCCTGGACTACTACAACCACAACCTCGACACTTCGCCAGAGTTCTACGGCAGCATCATTACTACCCGCACCTACGCAGAGCGCCTGCAAACCCTGGCCTATGTACGTGATGCCGGGATGAAGATCTGCTCTGGCGGCATCCTGGGCATGGGCGAGTCGCTGGACGACCGTGCCGGCCTGCTGATCCAGTTGGCCAACCTGCCCGAGCACCCGGAGTCGGTACCGATCAACATGCTGGTGAAAGTAGCTGGCACGCCGTTGGCCAATGAAGAAGATGTCGACCCGTTCGATTTCATCCGCATGCTGGCGGTCGCACGGATCCTCATGCCGAAGTCCCACGTGCGCCTGTCTGCCGGGCGCGAGCAGATGAACGAGCAGATGCAGGCCCTGGCATTCATGGCCGGCGCCAATTCGATCTTCTACGGCGAAAAACTGCTGACCACTGCCAACCCGCAGGCTGACAAGGACATGCAGCTGTTCGCCCGCCTGGGCATCAAGCCCGAAGCACGCGAAGAGCACGCCGACGAAGTGCACCAGGCCGCCATCGAGCAGGCGCTGGTCGAACAACGCAGCAGCGAACTGTTCTACAACGCCGCGTCTGCCTGACATGGCTTTCGACCTGGCAGCGCGCCTGGCCGAACGGCGCGCTGCGGACCTGTATCGGCAGCGGCCACTGCTGGAAAGCCCGCAAGGGCCGGAGGTGGTGGTGGATGGCCAGCCACTGCTGGCCTTCTGCAGCAATGACTACCTGGGCCTGGCCAACCACCCCGAGGTCGTCGCCGCCTGGCAGGCGGGTGCCGAGCGCTGGGGTGTCGGCGGCGGCGCGTCCCACCTGGTGATTGGCCACAGCACGCCGCACCATCAGGTTGAAGAGGCACTGGCTGAGTTGACCGGTCGCCCACGTGCGCTGCTGTTTTCCACCGGGTACATGGCCAACCTCGGCGCCATTACGGCGTTGGTGGGGCAGGGCGATACTGTGCTGCAAGACCGCCTCAACCATGCCTCGTTGCTCGATGGCGGCCTGCTCAGCGGCGCCCGTTTCAGCCGTTACCTGCACAACGATGCGGCAAGCCTGGCCAGCCGCCTGGAGAAAGCCAGCGGCAACACCCTGGTGGTCACCGACGGCGTGTTCAGCATGGACGGCGACCTTGCCGATCTGCCAGCGCTGGCCAAGGTCGCGCGGGCGCGGGGCGCCTGGTTGATGGTCGATGATGCTCATGGCCTGGGGACCTTGGGGGCTCAGGGCGGCGGTATCGTCGAGCACTTCGGCCTGGGCATCGATGATGTGCCGGTGCTGATCGGTACGCTGGGCAAGGCCTGTGGCACGGCGGGTGCCTTTGTCGCTGGCAGTGAAGCGTTGATCGAGGCGCTGGTGCAGTTCGCCAGGCCCTACATCTACACCACCAGCCAGCCGCCGGCACTGGCCTGCGCCACGCTCAAGAGCCTGGAATTGCTGCGCCGTGAAACCTGGCGCCGGGAACACTTGGCGGCGTTGATCCGCCAGTTCCGCCAGGGCGCCGAGCAGATTGGCCTGCACCTGATGGACAGCCCCACCCCGATCCAGCCGATCGTGATCGGCGACAGTGCGCAGGCATTGCGCCTGTCACGCATGTTGCGTGAACGCGGCATGCTGGTGACTGCCATCCGCCCGCCTACTGTGCCCGCCGGCAGCGCCCGCCTGCGGGTCACCCTGAGCGCCGCGCACAGCGAGGCGCAGGTGCAGCTATTGTTGAATGCATTGGCCGATTGTTATCCACAGCTGGAGGCCGCCGATGCGTAACCGATTGATCCTTTTGCCTGGCTGGGGGCTGGGCACTGCGGCGCTGGAACCGCTGGCCGCCAGTTTGCGCGCCCAGGATGCCCGTCTGCAGGTCGAGTTGATGCCCTTGCCGGAACTGCCTGACGCCGATGTACAGGCATGGGTCGACCATCTTGACCGCAAGTTGCCCAGCGATGCCTGGCTGGGGGGCTGGTCGCTTGGCGGCATGCTTGCCAGCGAGCTGGCGCGCAAGCGCGGCGACCACTGCTGCGGGTTGCTGACCCTGGCCAGCAACCCCAGTTTCGTGGCGCGGGGGGATTGGCCACATGGCATGGCGGATGACACCTTCGGTACGTTTCTCGACGGTTGCCGCAGCCATACCTCGGTGACCCTCAAGCGTTTCCGGACCTTGTGCAGCGAGGGTGCCCTGCAGCCGCGCACGCTGTTGCGCCAGCTGGGTGTCGGCGTGCCGGACACCGACCCGCTCTATCTGGCCACCGGGCTTGAAGTACTGGCCAAGCTCGATACCCGCGAAGCACTACAAACCTACGCAGGCCCGCAACTGCACCTGTTCGCCGGCAGCGACGCGCTGGTGCCCCCGGAAGCGGCCAAGGCGCTGTGCGAACTGCTGCCCGACGTCGAGGTCGGGCTGGTTGAAGACAGTTCCCACGCCTTCCTGCTGGAGTACCCACAGGAGCTGGCGGCGGGCATCAAGAATTTCCTGCATGAGAGTGGCGATGACTAACCTTTCCCATCCAACCCTGCCAGGCGCTTTGCCGGACAAGCGCCAGGTCGCGGCGTCGTTCTCCCGTGCGGCGGCCAGCTACGACAGCGTGGCGGCGCTGCAGCGCGCCGTGGGCATGAGCCTGTTGGAACATCTGCCCGACCCGTTGATGCCTTCACGCTGGCTGGACCTTGGCAGTGGCACCGGGCACTTCAGCCGTGTGCTGGCCGAGCGTTTCGCATCAGCAAGTGGGGTGGCCGTGGACATTGCCGAGGGTATGTTGCGCCATGCCCGCGGCGAGCAGGGTGGGGCCCAGTACCATGTGGCGGGCGACGCTGAGCGCCTGCCGCTGCGCGATGCCAGTGTCGACCTGGTGTTTTCCAGCCTGGCGGTGCAGTGGTGCGGGCAGTTCGCCAGTGTGTTGGCCGAAGCCAGACGGGTATTGCGCCCCGGCGGTTTGCTAGCTTTCAGCAGCCTGTGTGTCGGTACCCTTGATGAACTGCGCGCCAGTTGGCAGGCCGTGGATGGCAGGGTACATGTCAATCGCTTCCGCCGCTTCGAGGATTACCAGCGCCTGTGCGCGGCAAGTGGCTTTGAGTTACTGGGCCTTGAACGCCAGCCACATGTGCTGCACTACCCGGATGTGCGCAGCCTGACCCATGAGCTCAAGGCACTTGGCGCGCATAACCTCAACCCTGGCCGGCCTGCCGGTCTGACCGGCCGCGCCCGCATGCAGGGCTTCTTGCAGGCGTATGAAGCGTTTCGCCAGCCTCAGGGGCTGCCAGCCACCTACCAGGTGGTCTATGGTGTGTTGCGCAAGCCACAGGCATGAGAGGAGCGAGATGAGCCAGGTCTATTTCATCGCCGGGACCGATACCGATGTCGGCAAGACCACCATTGCCGCTGGCCTGCTGCATGCCGCGCGGCTGCAAGGCCTGAGTACGCTGGGCGCCAAGCCGGTGGCGTCCGGCTGCACCGTGACGGCAAAGGGGCTGCGCAATGCCGATGCCCAGGCGCTGATCGACCAAAGCACGTTCAAGCTGGCCTATGAAGCGATCAACCCCTTTGCCTTCGAGCCGGCCATCGCACCGCACGTGGCCGCGCGTGAGGCGGGCGTTGCGCTGGAGGTGCCTGCACTGCTGAAGGCAATGAAACACGTGCTGGATCAGGGCGCGGACTTCACCTTGGTCGAAGGCGCGGGTGGCTGGCGGGTACCGTTGTCCGATCATGCCAACCTCTCCGACCTGGCCATCGCCCTGAAGCTGCCGGTGATTCTTGTAGTAGGTGTGCGCCTGGGCTGCATCAACCACGCCCTGCTCAGCGCCGAGGCGATTGCCCGTGACGGGCTGCAACTGGCAGGCTGGGTGGCCAACATCATCGAGCCGCGCACTTCGCGCCTGGAAGAGAACCTGGCCAGTCTGGCCGAGCGCTTGCCAGCGCCTTGCCTGGGGCGCGTGCCCCGGCTCAAGCACGCGAGTGCCGAAGCGGTGGCGGCGCATCTGCAGCTGGATTTGCTGGATTAGTTGAGGGGCCGCTCAGGGCTGTCATATGTCCATGGCCTATCAACTAGCACTAGGCCATTAGGGATTTAAACGGGCCTTTTCTACCTTGGCCTGCTTTAATTGACCCTGCTCACATCCAGCGTCATTGGAGTTTTGACATGGAAATCACCGGTAGCTCCGCCTACTACGCGGGCCTCAGCGCCATTCAGACCGGGCAGAACCGCATCGACCAGGCCGCCGGCCAGATCGCCAACACCACGGTCGAACGCGCCGCCACCAGCCAGTCCAGCGACTTTCAGGCCGAGCGCCTGCGGGCGGTGGATCGCAGCCAACAGATGGACCTGGCCACCAGCACTGTGCAGCTTGCCCTGGGTAAAACCGAGGTCGAGCTGGGTGTGAAGGTTGCCAAAGCTTCCGACGAAATGCTCGGTCGCTTCATCGACACCTACGCCTGACCCTCAGGCACCCCCACGAAACCACCATGGAAGCGGGTTTACCCGCGAATGTGTCCTGCCAGAGACCCTTACGGTTTGGCAGGGCTTATTCGCCGGTAAACCTGCGGCTGCACGCGCGTTTTTTGTGCGATGGCATAAAAGCCATCTTTCGCGGCGTAAATGGCACCATAGTCCCTCCTTGACATCGGGCCATGCTAAACGTAAGTTTCAAACAACTGTTTGACCGAAAGCCACCCAAGAGCTGGTCGGTATCAGCGGTCTCCCCACCGGACTCATCACAGAGGTTCATCGCAATGCCTGATTACAAAGCCCCCTTGCGTGATATTCGTTTCGTTCGCGACGAGCTGCTCGGCTACGAGGCGCACTATCAGAGCCTGCCGGGTTGCCAGGACGCCACGCCTGACATGGTTGACGCGATCCTCGAAGAAGGCGCGAAGTTCTGTGAACAGGTGCTGGCCCCGCTGAACCGTGTTGGTGACCTGGAAGGCTGCACCTGGAGCGAGTCGGGCGTGAAGACGCCTACCGGCTTCAAGGAAGCCTATGAGCAGTTTGTCGAGGGCGGCTGGCCGAGCCTGGCGCACGATGTCGCCCATGGTGGCCAAGGCCTGCCAGAGTCGTTGGGCCTGGCCCTGAGCGAGATGGTCGGGGAGTCCAACTGGTCATGGGGCATGTACCCAGGCCTGTCCCATGGTGCGATGAACACGATTTCCGCCCATGGCACTGCTGAGCAGCAGGAGGTCTACCTGACCAAGCTGGTATCCGGCGAATGGACCGGCACCATGTGCCTGACCGAACCGCACTGTGGTACCGACCTGGGCATGCTGCGTACCAAGGCCGAACCGCAGGCCGACGGCTCCTACAAGATTTCCGGGACCAAGATCTTCATCTCTGCCGGCGAACACGACATGGCCGGCAACATTGTCCATATCGTTCTGGCCCGCCTGCCCGACGCACCCGCCGGCACCAAAGGCATCTCCCTGTTCATCGTGCCCAAGTTCCTGCCCACCGCCGAAGGCGGCGTGGGTGAGCGCAATGGCGTGAGCTGTGGCTCGATCGAGCACAAGATGGGCATCCACGGCAACGCTACCTGCGTGATGAACTTCGACAGCGCCACCGGTTACCTGATTGGCCCGGCGAACAAGGGCCTGAATTGCATGTTCACCTTCATGAACACCGCTCGCCTGGGTACCGCGCTGCAAGGCCTGGCCCACGCCGAGGTGGCGTTCCAGGGTGGCTTGAAATACGCCCGTGACCGTCTGCAGATGCGTTCGCTGACCGGCCCTAAAGCCCCGGACAAGGCCGCTGACCCGATCATCGTCCACCCGGACGTGCGTCGCATGCTGCTGACCATGAAAGCCTTCGCCGAAGGCAATCGTGCAATGGTGTACTTCACCGCCAAGCAGGTGGACATCGTCAAGTACAGCCAGGACGAGGAAGAGCGCAAGAAGGCCGATGCGCTGCTGGCCTTCCTGACCCCGATCGCCAAAGCCTTCATGACCGAAGTCGGCTTCGAGGCGGCCAACCATGGCGTGCAGATCTACGGCGGCCACGGCTTCATTGCCGAGTGGGGCATGGAGCAGAACGTGCGCGACAGCCGTATCTCCATGCTGTACGAAGGCACCACCGGCATCCAGGCACTCGACCTGCTGGGCCGCAAAGTGCTGATGACCCAGGGCGAGGCGCTCAAGGGCTTCACCAAGATCGTGCACAAGTTCTGCCAGGCGCAGGAAGGCGTTGAGGCGGTCAAAGAGTTCGTCGAGCCACTGGCTGCGCTGAACAAGGAATGGGGCGAGCTGACCATGAAGGTGGGCATGGCTGCCATGAAGGACCGCGAGGAAGTGGGCGCTGCGTCGGTGGACTACCTGATGTACTCCGGTTATGCCTGCCTGGCGTACTTCTGGGCCGACATCGCTCGCCTGGCTGCCGAGAAGCTGGCTGCCGGTACCTCGGAAGAGGCGTTCTACACTGCTAAGTTGCAGACTGCGCGCTTCTACTTCCAGCGCATCCTGCCGCGCACCCGCGCTCACGTGGCGGCGATGCTGTCCGGTGCCGGTAACCTCATGGCAATGAAGGAAGAGGACTTCGGTCTGTCGATCTGATCCTATCGTTTGCCAGCAAGCCGTCTGCCCTCACGGGCAGGCGGCTTTTGCATTTTTAGGGCGCTGCAAAAGCGGCCCCCTAAGATTCAGTAACAACAAAAGCTCAAGCCCTCCGCCCCTGCTGCCGTTACCCGTGTATTCATCTATTCATGTGCGCTGCCGATGAAGTAAGGGCACAATGCCATTATTGATCTGCCGGGTCGGAGATTACCCTTGTTTCGTCTAAACGCTGTACGCGCCAGCCACTTCCTGCCTTCGCTGTTCCTGTTGCTGGCAGGGCTTGCGGCGGCCTATGCAAGAGACCTTAGCGTCTTTTTCACCTCGCTGTTCAACGTGCTGCCCACCTTGGTCCTGTTGCTCGGCGGCGCCTATTGCGCCGTGTACCGCCGTCAACGCGAGCTGTTTCTGATGGTCACGGTGTACATCGCCTACTTCCTGCTCGATACCCAGACCGATTATTACCGCGACAACGGCCGCGTACGCGATGACGCGGCGGTGATCTTCCACCTGGTGTGCCTGCTTTTGCCTGCGCTGTTCGGCTTGTATGGCGTCTGGCAGGAACGTACCCACCTGGCCCAGGACCTGCTTGCCCGATTTGCCGTGCTGTTTGCCGTCAGCGGCGTGGCTGTGGCACTCGAGCAGAGTTATCCCGAGGCGCTGCTGAGCTGGCTGGCGGAAATCCGCTGGCCGTCGCTGCATGGGCAGTGGATGAGCCTGATCCAGATGGTCTATCCGCTGTTCATCGGGGTTTTGATCCTGTTGGTGGTGCAGTACCTGCGTGAACCCAGGCCGTTGCACGCGGCGCAGATCATCGGCTTGCTCGGCATTTTCTGGATGCTGCCGCAAACCTTCATCCTGCCGTTCACGCTGAACATCATGTGCAGCCAGGTGATGCTGATGATCGCCGCGGCCGTGTCCCACGAGGCGTATCAGATGGCCTTCCGCGACGAGCTCACCGGCTTGCCCGGGCGGCGCGCGCTGAACGAGCGCATGCAACGCCTGGGGCGCAACTACGTGATCGCCATGACCGACGTCGATCACTTCAAGAAATTCAACGACACCCATGGCCACGATGTGGGTGACCAGGTACTGCGCCTGGTGGCCAGCCGGTTGTCCAAGGTGACGGGTGGTGGCCGCGCCTACCGTTATGGCGGTGAGGAATTTGCGCTGGTGTTCGCTGGCAAGACCGCCGAGGAATGCCTGCCCCATCTGGAAGCCGTTCGCGAGATGATCGCCAACTATGCAATGCAGCTGCGTGACCAAAATAGCCGCCCGCAGGACGATAGTGCAGGGCGACAGCGGCGTATCGGCAGCGCTTCGAGCACGGTATCGGTGACCATCAGTATCGGTGTGGCCGAGCGCCAGGTGGAGCACCGTAACCCGGAGGATGTGCTCAAGTCCGCCGACCAGGCGTTGTACAGCGCCAAGGGGGCAGGGCGGAACTGCGTCATGGTGGACGGGCAGCAATCGCGCCGTGGGGCGATTCGCATGGCGTGACCGAAATGGACTTACTAGTCGCGTGATGACCCTATGTCTCGCAAAAGTTGTTCGGTTACACTGGATTCAATCCCCGTGCCGCGGTTTCGTGAGACCGCCCCGACCCGACCAGCGAGAGGTTGTGATGGCTGACTATAAAGCGCCCCTGCGCGACATGCGCTTCGTTCTGAATGAAGTCTTCAATGTGGCCGAACAGTGGGCGCAGTTGCCCCCACTGGCCGAAGCGGTCGATGCCGAAACCGCCCTGGCCGTGCTGGAAGAAGCTGGCAAGGTCACCAGCAAGACCATCGCTCCGCTCAGCCGCGCTGCTGACGAAGAAGGCTGCCACTGGGACAACGGAGCTGTGCGCACGCCTGCGGGCTTCATCGACGCCTACAACACCTACGCCCAAGGCGGTTGGGTTGGTGTAGGCGGCGACCCGCAATTCGGTGGCATGGGCATGCCCAAGTCGATCTCGGCCCAAGTCGAAGAAATGGTCAATGCCTCGAGCCTGGCCTTCGGTCTGTACCCGATGCTGACCGCAGGCGCCTGCCTGTCGATCAACGCTCACGCCAGCGAAGCGTTGAAGGAGAAGTACCTGCCGAACATGTATGCCGGCGTGTGGGCCGGGTCCATGTGCCTGACCGAGCCCCATGCCGGCACCGACCTGGGCATCATTCGCACCAAGGCCGAACCCCAGGCCGATGGCAGCTACAAGATCAGCGGCACCAAGATCTTCATCACCGGTGGCGAGCACGACCTGACCGAGAACATCATCCATCTGGTGCTGGCCAAGCTGCCGGATGCGCCGGCCGGGCCCAAGGGCATCTCGCTGTTCCTGGTGCCGAAGGTGCTGGTCAATGACGATGGCAGCCTTGGCGCGCGCAACCCGGCCACCTGCGGCTCGATCGAGCACAAGATGGGTATTCAGGCCTCGGCTACCTGCGTGATGAACTTCGATGACGCGGTGGGTTACATCGTCGGTGAGCCCAACAAAGGCCTGGCGGCGATGTTCACCATGATGAACTATGAGCGCCTGGGCGTGGGCATTCAGGGCCTGGCCTCGGCAGAGCGTTCTTACCAGAACGCCGTCGAGTACGCCCGTGACCGTCTGCAAAGCCGAGCCCCTACTGGCCCGCAAGCCAAAGACAAGGTCGCCGACCCCATCATCGTCCACCCGGACGTGCGCCGTATGCTGCTCACCATGAAAGCGCTGATCGAGGGGGGGCGTGCGTTCTCCACGTATGTGGCCATGCAGCTGGACAGCGCCAAGTACAGCGAAGACCCCGGTACGCGTAAGCGCAGCGAAGAGCTTGTGGCGTTGCTGACGCCGGTCGCCAAGGCATTTCTGACCGACCTGGGCCTGGAGTGCACGGTGCATGGCCAGCAGGTATTTGGCGGCCACGGCTACATTCGCGAGTGGGGCCAGGAGCAGTTGGTGCGCGATGTACGCATCACCCAGATCTATGAGGGCACCAACGGTATCCAGGCCCTGGATTTGATGGGACGCAAGGTGGTGGCCAGTGGCGGTGCCTACTACACGCTGTTCTCCGATGAGATCCGCCGCTTCATCGCCAGTGCGGGCAGCGACCTGGAAGAGTTTACCAAGCCTCTGGCCGCCTCCCTCGATCAGCTGGACGGGTTGACCGATTGGGTACTGGACCGGGCCAAAGGCAACCCGAACGAGATTGGGGCTGCGTCGGTCGAGTACCTGCATGCCTTTGGTTATGTGGCCTACGCCTACATGTGGGCATTGATGGCCCGGGCGGCCAAGGCTGGCGAAGAGGACCCAGCGTTCTACTCGGCCAAGCTGGGCACCGCACGGTTCTACTTTGCACGCCTGCTGCCGCGGGTAGATTCGCTGGTGGCGTCGGTGAAGGCGGGGAGTGAATCGTTGTACCTGCTGGAGGCGGATCAGTTCTGACGTGCGGTGCGGCCATGTGCCATCCTGATGGCTAATGGCCGCTTTTTTGTAAGCCTTTTCCTACGTAACGCAGTGACTTTTCGCCACTGGTTTCAGATTGGATCCACGGTTAATCTTTGTTCATGGACGTTGCGCAGGAAGCGCAAAGGACAGAACAGGGACAACGACGGATTTCCTGCCAGGGTGGCGGGGCGATAAGGATGTCACAGGGAAACAGTCTGGAAGACCCCGCTTCGGCGGGGTTTTCTTTGTGCGCGCTTTTTAGCCCAGCACATCCAGTGGCGAGGCCCCCAACTGGCGGGCGTCGGTCTCTTCCTCCAGCAATGTCCGCAGCAGCTCTACCGACGCCTGCTGGCGTTGGGCATCGCGGAACACCAGGCCGACCTTCAGCGGCACCCGTGGCTCGCTCAAAGGCTTCCACAGCAATCCTTGATCGTCTTCTGCGGCATCCTTGGCCCGGCCGGGCAGGATGGTGGCCAAAGCGGTGTGGGCCAAGCTGTCGAGAATCCCCCCCATGTTGTTCATCTCAGCCTGAACCTGCGGGCGGCGGCCCAGGCTGGCCAACTGTTCCTTCCAGATCTGGCGGATTTGAAATTCCTCACCGAGCATCAGCATCGGCAGCTCTGCGGCCTGGCTGATCGACACCTTCTTGAAGTCTTTCAATGCATGGGTATCGGGGATGACCAATTGCAGTTCATCTTCGTACAGCAGCAAGCCGTGCAACCCAGGTTGGCGCGGTGGCAGGTAGCTGATACCGATGTCCAGGCTGCCGTTGAGCAGGCGCCGCTCGATCTCAAGCCCTGACAGTTCGTAAATCTGGACCACCAGGTGCGGCTGGGCCTTGCGAACCCGCTCCAGCAACTGCGGTACCAGGCTCGGACGCACGGTCTGCAGAACGCCAATGGCCAGCGTGCGCAACGACTGGCCCTTGAAGTTGCGCATCGCCTCATGGGCGCGCTGCAGGCCATCGAGCAGCGGCAGGGCATGGTTGTACAAGGTGTGCGCCGCCAGGGTGGGCAACAGGCGCTTGTTGCTGCGCTCGAACAGGCTCAGGTCAAGGCTGTGTTCGAGTTGGCGAATCTGCTGCGACAGTGCCGGCTGGGACAGTGACAGGCGTTCAGCGGCACGGCCAACGTGGCCTTCTTCATAAACCGCGACGAAATAACGCAGTTGGCGGAAATCCATAAGCAACACTTATCAAAAAAGCTGGAAAAACGGAATGGCCGCAAGCGCCGCCGAAGCCTAGTCTATCGCCGTATTCCAACGGGTTACAGCGCTCAATCAACGCATTGTTACCCCGTTTGAAAAACACTTTTGATAGGCAAGGCAAAATTATCAAGCGCCGGCAACACGACCGGACCCTGGCCGCCCTTTACCGTGATTGGTTGGAGCCCCGATGAACCTGTTCAACCTGCGCCGCTCGGCCCCTGCCACGGTTGCCGAGCCTAAGCGTGCGCCGGTGTCCGTGCCGGATGCGCCGCCGTTGTCCCGCGAGCGCCTGATGCCGAGCACTGAGCGCGCGGCGCAAGTGTTTGTGCGGGGGCAGGGCTCCTGGTTGTGGGACAAAGAAGGGCACGCCTACCTGGATTTCACCCAGGGTTGTGCAGTCAACAGCCTTGGCCACAGCCCGAGCGTGCTGGTCAAGGCGCTGGGCAACCAGGCACAAGCGCTGATCAACCCAGGTGCAGGCTTTCATAGCCGTGGCCTGCTGGAGCTGGTCAACCGCCTGTGCCAGAGCACCGGCAGCGACCAGGCCTACCTGCTCAACAGTGGGGCTGAAGCCTGTGAAGGGGCGATCAAGCTGGCGCGCAAGTGGGGGCAACTGCACCGTAACGGCGCCTATCACATCATCACCGCCAGCCAGGGTTGCCATGGTCGTAGCCTCGGCGCGCTGTCGGCGTCCGACCCGCTGCCGTGCAACCGCTGCGAGCCGGGTTTGCCGGGTTTCAGCAAAGTGCCGTTCAACGACCTTGCTGCACTGCACGCGCAAGTCGATTCGCGCACCGTGGCCATCATGCTCGAGCCGATCCAGGGTGAGGCGGGTGTGATTCCGGCGACGCGCGAGTACCTGCAGGGTGTGGAGAAGCTGTGCCGAGAACTGGGCATCCTGTTGATCCTCGATGAGGTGCAGACCGGGATTGGCCGCTGCGGTGCGTTGCTGGCCGAAGAAACCTACGGCGTTCGCGCCGATATCATCACCCTGGGCAAGGGCCTGGGGGGCGGCGTGCCACTTGCCGCCTTGCTGGCCCGGGGTACGGCATGTTGCGCCGAGCCGGGCGAGCTGGAAGGCAGCCACCACGGCAACGCGCTGATGAGCGCGGCGGGCCTTGCGGTGCTCGACACCGTGCTGGAACCGGGCTTCTTCGAGCAGGTTCAAGACAGCGGGCGCCACCTGCGCGATGGCCTCAGCCGCCTGGCCGGTCGTTATGGCCAGGGCCATGTGCGTGGCCAAGGGCTGCTGTGGGCCATGCAGTTGCAGGAGCACCTGGCCAAGGACCTGGTGGAGGCTGCCCTGCAGGAAGGCCTGCTGCTCAATGCACCACAGGAGGATGTGGTGCGCTTTTCGCCGGCGCTGACTGTGAGCAAAGGCAACATCGATGAAATGTTGCTGCGCCTGGCGCGCGCGTTCGCCCGCCTGCATGCGCAGCAGCATGCCCGCCGAGAAGTCTCGGCATAGTACGAATTCAACGAACCGTCTGGCGTTTCTGCGCATCGCCCCTGGCCTGATTCATTTGGCTCGGGGCGTTTTTTTTGCCTGGCGTTTGCCTGTGGAACCTCTGCCGTACGCGGCTAGTCTGTGTTTAGACCCATTAAGGAGAGACGAGCATGGACTTCATTCGCATCATCATCGCCATCATCCTGCCGCCGCTGGGCGTATTTCTGCAGGTCGGCTTCGGCGGAGCGTTCTGGCTGAATATTCTGCTGACTTTGCTGGGGTATATCCCAGGGATCGTCCATGCGGTGTACATCATCGCCAAGCGGTGAGTGTGCTGGGGCTGCGCAGCAGCCCCAGGCGTTTACCGGGCCAATGCTCGGCAATAGAATTTCCACTCTTCTTCCAATGCATGCGCCAGGTTCTGGGCTTTACGAAAACCATGGCGCTCGCCCGCATAAAAATGCGCCTCGGCCTCGATGCCGTTGCACTTCAATGCTTCGAGCATCGACCGCGTCTGCTCAGGCACCACCACCGCATCCAGTTCACCCTGGAAGAAAATCACCGGCACCTTGATCTGCGCAGCGTGCAACAGCGGTGTTCGCTGCCGGTAACGCTCGGCGTCCCGGTTCGGGTCACCAATCAGCCAATCCAGGTAGTCGCCTTCGAACTTGTGTGTGGCGCGGCCCAGGGCAACCGGGTCGCTGACGCCGTAAAGGCTGGCTCCTGCACGGAACACATCGTGGAACGCCAGGGCGCAGAGGGTGGTGTAGCCGCCCGCGCTGCCGCCGCGAATGAATGCCTTGCTGGCGTCGATCAGGCCGCGCTCAGCCAGGTGCTCGACGGCGGCGCAGGCGTCCTGCACATCGCTGTCACCCCAGCGCAGATGCAATGCCTGGCGGTAGTCACGTCCATAGCCGGTGCTGCCGCGATAGTTCAGGTCGGCCACGGCAAAGCCTCTCTGCGTCCAGTACTGGATACGCGAGTCGAGCACCGGATAGCAGGCCGAGGTGGGCCCACCGTGAATGAAAACTACCAGGGGCGAAGCGCTGTCCCCGCCAGCGGCCGGGTAGAAAAAACCATGGGCGATCTCGCCGCCGCTGTCGTAGTGGATCGCCTGGGGCAGGCTGATGCATTCGGCCGGCAGTACCTCAACGCCGCCGGCCAGGATGCTTACCTCATGACTGGCCCGGTCGATGGCGATGACCGCTGGCGGGCTGATCGGCGAGGCAGCGATGGCGTAGAGGTGTCCGGCATCCATGGCCAGGCTGCGAAACCGGCTGTAGGCACTGGCGAACCTTTCTACCTGGCCGTCTGCGGCGCGTAGCCCCAGTTGCCCAAAGCCCCCTTCGAACCAACTGGCCAGGTAGCTTTGCGGCCCCATTGGCAGCCACGTGCTGGCGCCCAGTTGCCAGGGGGCGGCAGCGTGGTCTGCCGGTAGGGCGGGCAAGGCCTGCCAATGGTCATCGACCTCGCCCCACGGTTGCCAGAAACCGTTGCGGTCAGACAGGCAGTACAGGCGGCCTTCAGCGTCGAAACGTGGCTGTTGCAGCGACTCGTCATGGGCGGCAACACACCGCGTAGGCCCCCAGGTGCCGTCGTTTTGCCGTTGTCGACACATCAGCCGGGTGACCGTCCAAGGCTGTGCAGGACGGCTCCATTCGACCCAGGCCAAGCGTTTGCCATCGCTGCTCAGGGTGGGGGAGGCGTAGAAATCGGCGCCCTGGGCCAGGATCTCAAAGTGGCCCTCACCCAAGGCAACCAGGCGATGCTCGACCTGTTCGCCATGGCACTCCTCGACGGCCAGCACCTGCTCCTGGTGCCACTGGAGGTCGCCGTAGCGGGAGTGCAGGCTCTGAGTCAGGGCACGCGGTGGCGAGCCTTCGAGGTCCTGGGTGTAGACCTGCTGATCGTTCTCGTTGACGAACAGCAGCCCGTCGCCACCCAGGCAAAAGCTGCCACCGCCATATTCGTAGACCCGGCTGCGTACACTGAACCCATCGGGTGTCAGGCAGCGGGCCTGGTGGTCGCGCCAATGCCAGATGCGGCAGGCACCATCGGCCGGGCGGAATTCGTTCCAGAACACCCCATCGGCGCTGACCTTGAGCTCGGCGAAGTCGGTGCCGGCGGCGACCGCCTGGGCCGCGCTGAATTCAGCCGCGGGCGATGACACGTGAGTTTCGTTCATTGCGGAAGGTCATCTGTTCAATGGCAAGGTCGGCAGTTTCCGCCTCCTCGCGGGCCTTGAGGATGAGGCCATGGTCGGCCGACTTGGCGCACACAGGGTCGGCATTGCTGGCGTCGCCGGTGAGCATGAAGGCCTGGCAGCGGCAGCCGCCGAAGTCCTTTTCTTTTTCGTCACAGGAGCGGCACGGTTCGCGCATCCATTCATAACCACGGAAGCGGTTGAAGCCGAACGACTCATACCAGATATGGTGCAGGTCGTGGTCGCGTACGTTGGGGAACTGCACTGGCAACTGACGCGCACCATGGCAGGGCAGCGCGGTGCCGTCCGGGGTAATGGTGAGAAACAGGCTGCCCCAGCCGTTCATGCAGGCCTTGGGACGCTCTTCGTAGTAGTCCGGGGTGACGAAGATCAGCTTGCACGGGTTGCCCTCGGCCTTGAGTTTGTCCCGGTACACGTTGGTGATGCGCTCGGCGCGTTCGAGCTGTTCACGGGTCGGCAGCAGGCCCAGCCGGTTCAGGTGCGCCCAGCCATAGAACTGACAGGTGGCCAGCTCGACAAAGTCAGCTTCCAACGCGATGCACAGCTCGATGATGCGGTCGATCTTGTCGATGTTGTGCCGGTGGGTGACAAAGTTGAGCACCATCGGGTAACCGTGGGCTTTTACTGCCCTGGCCATTTCCAGTTTCTGCGCAAAGGCTTTCTTCGAACCGGCCAGCAGGTTGTTCACCTGCTCGTCGCTGGCCTGGAAGCTGATCTGGATATGGTCAAGGCCGGCCTCTTTGAAGGCGGCGATGCGCGCTTCGGTCAGGCCGATGCCTGAGGTGATCAGATTGGTGTAATAGCCCAGCCGGCGCGCCTCGCCGATCAGTTCTGCAAGGTCCTGGCGCACCAGCGGTTCGCCGCCGGAAAAGCCAATTTGCGCAGCGCCCATTTCGCGGGCTTCAGCCATCACCTTGAACCACTGCTCGGTCGACAGCTCTTTGCCCTGTTCGGCAAAGTCGAGCGGGTTGGAGCAGTAGGGGCACTGCAGCGGGCAGCGGTAGGTGAGTTCGGCCAGCAGCCACAGCGGCAAGCCTACCGGCACCTCAGGCGAGGACGATCCAGTGTTCGCCACGGGCCACCTCCATGAACTGCTCGATGTCATCGGCCACTTCCGGGACACCGGGAAATTGCTGTTCGAGTTCGTTGATGATCGCTGCCACGTCACGTTGACCATCGATCAACCCACCGATCAGGCTGGCGCTGTCGTTGAGCTTGATCATGCCCTCGGGGTACAGCAACACATGGCCTTTTTGCGCGGGTTCGTACTGAAAGCGATAGCCAGGGCGCCAGTGGGGTACTTGCGTGCGATCGAAACTCATAGGGCGATCCCCTTGTGCCATACCCGTTGCTGGGTGACGGTGTGATAGGGCGGGCGGTTCAGCTCGTAGGCCATGCTCATGGCATCGAGCATGCTCCAGAGGATATCCAGCTTGAACTGCAGGATTTCCAGCATACGCTCCTGGCCGGCCCGGGTGGTGTAGTGCTGTAGCGTGATCGCCAGGCCGTGCTCGACATCACGCCGGGCCTGGCCCAGGCGGGTGCGGAAGTACTCGTAGCCAGCGGGGTCGATCCACGGGTAGTGCTGCGGCCAGCTGTCCAGCCGTGACTGGTGAATCTGCGGGGCGAACAGTTCGGTCAGTGAGCTACTGGCGGCCTCTTGCCAGCTGGCGCGGCGGGCAAAGTTGACGTAGGCGTCCACGGCAAAGCGCACCCCAGGCAGCACCAGTTCCTGGGAGCGCAGTTGGTCGGGGTCCAGGCCCACGGCCTGGCCCAGGCGTAGCCAGGCCTCGATGCCGCCGTCTTCGCCAGGCGCGCCATCATGGTCGAGCAAACGCTGGATCCACTCGCGGCGCACTTCACGGTCCGGGCAATTGGCCAGGATCGCGGCATCCTTCATGGGGATGTTCACCTGGTAGTAGAAGCGGTTCGCCACCCAGCCCTGAATCTGCTCGCGGCTGGCGCGCCCTTCATACATCGCCACATGGTAGGGATGGTGGATGTGGTAGTAGGCGCCCTTGGCGCGCAGAGCCTGCTCGAACTCGGCAGGGGACATTGGCAGTGCGTCGCTCATGGTGCCTCCTTACAACTCGATGTTCATGCCGTCGAAGGCGACTTCCACGCCGCGGCGCTGGACCTCGGCCCGTTCGGCAGAGTCTTCGTCGAGAATCGGGTTGGTGTTGTTGATGTGGATAAGCACTTTGCGCTGGCGCGGGAAACCGTCCAGCACCTCGAGCATGCCGCCGGGACCGTTCTGCGCCAGGTGGCCCATCTCGCGGCCGGTGCGGGTGCCGACACCCCGGCGTTGCATTTCATCATCCTCCCACAGCGTGCCATCGACCAATAGGCAGTCGGCACCGTGCATCATCGACAGCAGCTTGTCGTCCACCTGGCCGAGGCCGGGGGCATAGAACAGTGTGCCGCCGGTACGGGTGTCCTCGACCAGTAGACCAAGGTTGTCGCCCGGGTGCGGGTCGAAGCGGTGCGGTGAGTAGGGGGGCGCGGCGCTGCGCAGGGGGAACGGGGTGAAGCGCAGGTTGGGGCAGGCGTCTATCACGAAGCTGCCTTCGAGCTCGATGCGGTTCCACTGCAGGCCACCGTTCCAGTGGCTGAGCATGTTGAACAGCGGGAAGCCGGTGGTCAGGTCCTGGTAGACCATGTCGGTGCACCACACCTGGTGCGGGCAGCCTTCGCGCAGGCTGAGCAGGCCAGTGGTGTGGTCGATCTGGCTGTCCAGCAGCACGATCGCGTTGATGCCGGTGTCGCGCAGGGCCCGGGCCGGCTGCATCGGCGCGAAGGCCTGAAGCTGGGCGCGGATGTCGGGCGAGGCATTGCACAGCACCCAGTGCACGCCGTCGTCGGACAGGGCGATGGACGACTGGGTCCGCGCCTGGGCGCGCAGGGTGCCGTCACGGTAGCCCTTGCAGTTGACACAGTTGCAGTTCCATTGCGGGAACCCGCCACCGGCGGCGGAGCCGAGAACCTGGATGTACATGGCTACTCTCTATGCTGTGCGAAAAACCGTACCTGAAAAACGAAAACGCCCCGGCGGGCCGAGGCGTGTAACCGCAAGCCGGGCTTAGCGGTTAGCGAAGTACATGGTGACTTCGAAGCCGATACGCAGATCAGTGTATGCAGGTTTGGTCCACATGGGATGACTCCTTCGGGATGGGTTTTGGTGGCTCAGCTACTACTTGGGTACCGCCATGCGCAGGAGGTTCCCAGAACTGGGATTGCGCTATCTTACAAGAAAAATTTGTACTGAAAGGTTAATTATCGGAAAAGTGCCATTACCGTTCGCGTAACAATCGCTGAGTCGGCTCAGCACCATGTAGAGTCTGGCGCGGCAGCGTTAGCTAGACACAGCCAAGTGGAACCTGTATCGAGCACGTTGCTCAGCAGGTGGTCCAGATCCGTCTGCCGCGTGTTCAGGATAGCCCTGCGCAGCGCATCCAGCCTGCCGGGTTGTGTAGCCAGGTGTGTCTGCCACGCCCATTCGGCGACATCGGCGTTGGCCATCGCGGGCTCGTCGAATTGCCGTGCCAGGGCTTGGCGGGCGGCCGGGTCAAGGGTGACACCTTGTTGCAGCAGCGTGAGCAGGTGGCCCAGGACCTGCGCCTGGCGGGTGTGGGGCGATTGCACGCCGAACAGCAGGCCGCTGACGCCCTCGACCTGACGAAAGGCGCTGAAGACCGCATAGCCCAGTTGCAGCTCCACCCGCAACCGCTGGTAAACCGGCCCTTGCAGCAGGTGCGCCAGCAGGCGGCCACAGGCTTCGCTGGCCGCAGGTAATGGGCAGAACAGCAGCAGGGCGTGTTCACTGCCTGGCACGTCGACGTGCTGCCAGCGATGGTTGGCCCAGGTAGGGAGGGGGCCAGGTCGCGAGCCCTGCCCAGGGCATTGCTGCAACACCGTACCCAGGATACCCAGCGCGGCATCGTCCAAGCCCGCGGCAAGGCCGTGCCAGTGTGCGTGCTGCCACAGGCTGTCGAGTTGCGGCTGTGCCAGCGTGCGTTCAGATTCAGCGACGGCCCGGGCGCCCAGCACCGCATCGGGCAGTTGCTTGAGCAAGGCCCTGATGGGGATCAGGGCCGGGGGCGTGGCCGCGCTGGGTTGCCAACTACTGGCTGGAGGCTTGAGCATCAATGCCAAGGCCTGTTCCACAGCCCGAAGCACTGCTGCCGGTTGCCCGGCACAGCGCAGTTGCCAGTACTCGCCAGCGGCACTGAACTGCAGCTGGACCGACGCGCGCTCGCAGCGTTCCTGCAGGGGGGCGAGCGCTCGCTCGAGCACACTCTGCAAGCGCTGGCGCACAGGCAAAGGTACATGCCAGCGCAGGTAAAGCGCGGCGTATTGACGAGCGCTTGGCAACGGGTCGCTGACCCTCAGCGCCGGCGGTAGAGGCTGCCCCCCGGTGTTGGGCAAACCTGCCAGCAGCAAGGGGTCAGGCGGGGGCACTTGCCACTGCCCATATGCCTGGCCCGGCAGGCCCTCGGTCAGTGTGCGCAGGGCCTGCAAACCTTGCGCCTGCAATTTGCCGAACGGCTGGCCTGTGCTGTCCCGGCGGGCCAGCTCAAGCGCGCTGGCGCTGCGTTCGCGGCTGAGCTGCAGCAGGCCGAATTCGCTATTCAACTGCTGAAGGTCGGTGTGGCGGATGAAATTGAACCAACCCTGCAGCAGGGCGCGGGCTTCATCCGGGCAGGCGTCGGCGGTGAGCTTCAGGTCGATGTGCCACAGCAGTTGCCCAGCAAAGGCATACAGCGTTTCAGCCTTGAAGCTTTGCAGCCAGCCCCGCTGGCGAAGCGCTGCCAGCCAGGTACCCGGGCGGCTGTCGTCCAGGCAACTGATCAGCAGCGCCAAGGCCTGCTCGGCAGCTGGCGGGAGATGCTCGTGAGTGAAAACCAGGTCTGTGGTTGTGCTCGACAGTGGCGGTGCAAGCGCTTGCGGCACACGCTGACCCGGCGCGAACAGCTCGGCATATTGCCTGCCCAGCTGTTCCAGCTCATCCAACGGTTGCGGGCCGCACAGGCTCAGAGTGATCTGGCCGCCTTGGTAGAAGCGCTGGTGGAAGCCTGCAAGCGCTTGCTGAAAGGCCGGATCCTGCAAGGCCAGGGTGTAGCGGTTACCGGCATGAAAAGCGCCCAGCGGGTGGCCCGGCGATACTGACTGCAGCAAGGCGAACTGCTGCTGTGCCTGTGGATTGCGCGACCAAGCAATGAATTCGGCGTGGATCACTTCGCGTTCGCGGCGTTGGCGGTCGATACCCAGGTCTGGTTCGGCCAGCATCTGGCACAGGCGCTCAAGGCCCCCGGCCAAGGCACTGGGCGGCACCTCGAAGAAGAAGTCGGTAGTGCGCTCGCGGGTGCTGGCATTGACTTGGCCTCCGAGCGTCTGGACGTAGCGCATCAGGCCGTCGTCCAGCGCAAAGCGAGGTGTGCCGAGGAAGAACAGGTGTTCGAGGAAATGGGCCAGGCCCGGCCATTGGCCTGGCGCGTCATGGCTGCCAGCGTGCACCTGCAGGGCGGCAGCCGAGCGCTTCAGGCGCGGGGCGTGGCGCAGGGTCAGCTGCAGGCCGTTGGCGAGGGTAAGGTGGCGGGTGGCGTCAGGCATGGGGGCTCCGGTAGCTGCGGTCCATGCTAACTCATTTATCGGCAGGCCCGGCCCAATGGCTGGTTTGCCAGCGGCCGCCACGGCGATCCCTTTCAGCCCTTGCGCAGGTGCAACTCCTGGCGCAGATCGGCCAGGTAGGGAAACGCGATGCGGCCCTGTACCACACGCTCATGCTCCAGCTCGGCCAGCAGCTGGCATTCGTCCCGGCCGGCCATGGCCAGCAGGCTGCCATCCGGGCCAATGATGCTGCTCTGCCCGCAATACTGGATCTGTGCTTCCGAGCCGCAGTAATTGGCATACACCAGGTAGCACTGGTTCTCCTGTGCCCGCGCCCTCACGGTCACCTGGCAGGTAAAGTCGTACGGCGTCATGTTCGCCGTCGGCACCAGGATCAGTTCGGCACCGCCCAGCGCCAGGCGCCGGGCATTCTCCGGGAACTCGATGTCGTAGCAGATCAGCAGGCCGATTTTCCAACCGTCCAGATCTACCACCGGAAAGTGGTCGGCGCCTGCGCTGAACATTGAGCGGTCCAGCTCCCCGAACAGGTGGGTCTTGCGGTAGTTGCTCAAGCTACGGCCGTGCGCATCGATCAACTGCACGCTGTTGTAGATCGCCCCATCATCGCCGCGCTCGGGGTAGCCATAGACGATAGCGATGCGGTGCGCCTGGGCGATCTCCACCACCGCCAGCGCCGCTGGGCCATCGTCGGCTTCGGCCAGGCGCTCGACCTGGGCCAGGCCAATGTTGTACCCGGTCAGGAACATCTCGGGGCAGACCAGCAACTGTGCGCCGCGTTCGGCTGCCAGCTGCGCCTGGTGACGCAGGCGTTGCAGGTTGCCGGGCACGTCCAGTGGCTTGGGCGCGCCCTGGTACAGAGCGATGCGCATGGCGCCTCCTTGGGTCAGTCAGCCAGGGCGATCGGGCCGATTTCGTCGAACACATCGCCCGGGCCGGGGTTGTCCGGGTGGGTGTGACCACCGAAGTGGTTCATGATACCCCACACCGCATTCAACGACGTTTGCACCGCCCCTTCCACCCACGCCGGGGTCCACGATACGTCATCACCGGCGATGAATATGCCGCGCTGCTCGGCAGGCATATCCTGTTGCATGAAGTGCGCGTACATGCGCTGGTTGTAGCGGTAATGGCCCGGCAGAGCGCCTTTGAAGGCACCGAGGAAGTGCGGGTCGGCCTCCCAGGAAACGGTGATCGGGTCGCCGATGATATGCCCGGCAATATCGGTCTTCGGGTAGATCTTCTTCAGCGCATCCAGGGCCAACTGCACGCGCTTTTCCACCGGGTGCGGGAGCATCTTCAGAGCGTCGCTCATCCACGCGTACGACAGGCAGATCACCCCCGGTTTGTCGTCGCCGTTGTCGAACAAGTAGGTACCGCGGGTGAGGCGATCGGTGAGGGTCATGCTCATCAGGTCGCGCCCGGTTTGCGGGTCCTTGTCCTTCCAGAATGGTCGGTCGACCATGACGAACGTCTTCGACGACTGCATGTAGCGGGTGCGGTCCAGGGCCATCCACATCTTTTGCGAGAACAATGATTCCTCGCAGTCGATCTGGGTGGTCAAAAGCCAGGTCTGGCAGGTGGCGAGCACGGCGCTGTAGTGCCGGGTGTCGCCCCAGTTGTCGGTGACGGCCAGGCGACCATCGCTGCCGCGGGCGATGCGCTTGACCCCGGTACGCGGCGCGCCGCCATGCAGCGCGCTGAGGCTGGTGCCCTCCGGCCAGTGCACGCAGCGCTGCGGTACATGGCGCCAGATGCCCTGCGGTACTTGCTCCACACCGCCAACCACCAGGTGCTGGTGGTCGTCGCAGTTGGTCATTACCACCCGGAAGATTTCCAGCATCGAGTTAGGGAAGTCCGAGTCCCAGCCGCCGGTACCAAAGCCGACCTGGCCAAACACTTCGCGGTGCTGGAAGCTCAGTTTGGCGAACGAGCGCGAGGTGGCGACGAAGTCGTAGAAGGTGCGGTCATCCCATAGCGGGACCAGTTTGTTCCACAGCGTTTTCAGGCGCGTCACATCACGGTCGCGGATGGCTTGCTGGATGTCGGCGAACTGGGCGCCGCTTTCCAGCGCGTCGGCCCAGGCGTCGGCCACTTCATGGAAAAGCTTGGGCAGGTCGCTGGGTTTTTCGGCGTAGTAGGTCTGGCCTTCCAGGTCGATCACCGTGCTACCCGAGGCTGGCGTCAGTGGGTTGGGGAAGGGTCTGGTCTCCAGGCCCAGCTTGTCCACGTAGTGGTAAAAGGCAGTCGACGATACCGGGAAGCGCATGCCGCCCAGCTCGGCGATGATCCCGTCAGTGCCGTTGAAGGTTTGCGAGCGCAGTCGGCCGCCCAGCTTTGACGCCTCGTAAACGACCGGCTTCAAGCCGAGCTTCATCAACTCATAAGCCGCTACCAGGCCCGCAATGCCGGCGCCAACGATCGCCACTTCCTCACCATGGCGCTCAGCCGGGATGCTGCCCAGGCCTGCGGGGTGTTCCAGCCAGTCGTCGAAGGCGAAGGGAAAGTCAGGGCCGAAGATGGTGATGGGCTTTTTGCCGTCGGCGGGGTGGCGGTTTTTCTTGTTCATGAAGTGACCTTGCCAGGAAGGCTGCGCGGGGAGCGGAGCTTGAGTATAGGAGATGCCTGGGGGTCATTTTAGGGCGTGGTGTTTTCGTTATTAAGGCGCAGAGTGTTGTCTGAATGTCGTTTGTTTCGTCGAAATGATAGATAAAAGCTGGTTTATGACGAAGGCTGATCAGGTCGGTTGCCCGCGGTCCACCTTGCTGCTGAGAATGATCGACGTGGTGGTCTTCTCCACCCCGTCGACACTGCCGATCTGGTCGAGCAACTGGTCCAGTTGCTCCGGCGAATCCGTGCGCAGCCAGGCCACATAATCGAACTCACCGCTCACTGCGCACAGCTGTTGCACCTGCCCCATCGCACTCAGGCGCCGCACCACCTCCTTGCCCGAGCGCGGCTGCACCTTGATCCCCACGTAGGCCTGCAGCCCACCGCCCATCACCTGCTGGCCCAGGCGCACACCATAGCCAGAGATGACCTTGTTCTTCTCCAGCCGCTCCAGGCGCGAGTTGACGGTGGTGCGGGCGATGCCCAGCTGACGGGCGAGGGTGGCGACGCTTTCGCGTGCGTTGATCTGCAGCAGGGCGATCAGCTGGCGATCGATTTCATCCAGCGTAATGAAGCGGGAATCCGACATGGCGAGTCTCTACGGTTGGCCTGCTAGCCTAGCCATCGAGTGCCAGCCAGGGCAAGGCTCGAAGTGTATTGCGCCCTAGTCATTGAGCCGTTCGGGCTTTTCTTGGGCGGGATGGGCTGACTGACAGTGAAAAAATCCCCGCAAGCGGGGATTTTTCGTACTGCACCAATCAGCCGTTACGGCTTGATGCTGTCAGGCAACGCATAGGCAATGATGTAGTCGCCCACATCGGGCGAGTGGCTCATGCCGCCAGCGGAGATCACCACATACTGCTTGCCGGTCGTGGGGGACTTGTAGATCAGCGGTGCGGCTACAGCACCGACGGGCAAGCGGGCCTTCCAGACTTCCTTGCCGGTTGCCGAATCGAGCGCACGCAGGTAGTAGTCCTGGGTGCCGGCGAAGAACACCAGGCCGGATGCCGTTGAGGTAGGGCCGCCGAGGGTAGGCATACCCAGGGGGATCTGCATGTGTGTCTTGATCCCCAGCGGGCCAGTATCCTGCACCGTGCCCAGTGGCACCTGCCACACCAGTTTCTGGGTGTTGAGGTCAATTGCGCTCATGCTGCCGAACGGTGGCGTGTTGCATGGCACGCCCAACGGGGACTGGAGGATGTCGATCTTCACACCGCCATAGATGCCTGCGACCTGCGGGCGAATAGTGCCCATGAAGCCAGGCACCTCATCGGTCGAGACTTTGTATTTGCGGGTGTTTTCCTTGGTCACCAGCGACATGCGCAGCGGCATGCGCATGTCGTTGACGAACATCATGCCGGTGTTTTCATCGATGGAAATACCCCCCCAGTTCATGCCGCCCAACAGCCCAGGCCATTCGATGTACGGTTTTTCAGTGGGTGGTGTGAACGGGCCGACGTACACCGAGTCCTTGAACATGATCCGGCAGTAGAGCTGGTCGAACGTGGACACCCCCCACATCGACTGCTCGGTCAACGGGTCCGCGCCAATGACCGGCATGCCAGCGGAGTACGGCTGGGTCGGGGACAGGTGTTCGCCTTCTGCAGCCGGTGTAGTGGGAACAGGGCGCTCCTGAACTTCAGTGACAGGCTGGCCGGTGCGGCGGTCCAGCACGAAGATATGGCCGGTCTTGGTGGTCTGGATCAGGACCGGGGTCTTTGTGCCCTGTGCATTCTTCATCTCGTAGAGCACAGGTTGCGACGGCAGGTCGTAGTCCCAGACATCATGGTGCACCGTCTGGAAAACCCACTTGGCCTTACCCGTGGATGCATCGACCGCGACAATCGCTGTGCCGAACTTTTCTTTCACAGAGTTACGGTCGCCACCCCAGTAGTCAGGTGGGCCATTGCCGGTGGGCAGGTAGACCAGGTTCAGTTCTTTGTCGTAGGTGGGAATGGTCCACACGTTCGGTGTTTCAAGCGCGAACTGGTGGTCAGCCGCCGCTGTGTCGGTGCCCTCAGGCGCACCCACATCCCAGGCCCATACCAAAGCACCGGTCAGCACATCGAATGCACGCACGGCACCGGAAGGCTCGCCGGCCACGATGTCACGCACCCAGCCACCCACCACGGTGAGGTGGCCCATGACTACAGGGAGAGAAGTGGGGTGGTAGCGCTTGCTGTGCTCTGTCGGCCCCATGCCTTTCTTGAGGTCAACGTAACCCTGCTCGCCGAAGTTGGGGCAAAGGGTGCCGGTGTGTGCATCCAGCGCGAACAGCCGGGCATCGACCGACGACACCAGGATGCGCTGACGGCATTGCTGCTCGCTGGCATGAGAGGCTTTGACCTCGGCGCTCAGGCTGTCGTCCCGGTCGATGTCGTAATAGCCCACGCCACGGCAAGTCACGTGCTCTGCGCTTTTGGCGTGAGGGTCGAACCTCCAGAGGGGTTTGCCGGTATCGCCATCAAGCGCGGTGATCAGGTTTTCCGGTGTGCACGAGTACAGGACGTTGCCGATCTGCAATGGCGTGTTCTCGTCGACCCCAGCCCCTGGGCCGCTGGTTCTGCGGCCGGTCCGGTAGGTCCAGGCAACTTGCAGGTCCTTGACGTTTTCCGGGGTGATTTGCGTGTAGGGGGCGAAGCGGGTCCCCGAGGCATTGCGCCCGAAGAACTCCCAATTTTCCGGGGCGCTTGAGGCTGCGTTTGGGGCTGGCAGGCTACCTGCTGCAATGGGCGTCGAGATCCCACCATGGGGGAAGAAGGCGGCGATGAACGTGGCGATCAATGCCAGGAATACGACCAGCCCTGAGCGATTGGCAGCTCGGCGTGTGCTTGCAGAAGTATCGGGCAGTGCAGCGCCCACCCACAGGCTCAGGGTCAGAAGAATCGCCGGAACGACCAAACGAGGCAGTAGTTGCCAGTAGCTGAACTGCCCCACTTCGTAGAATGCCCAGGCGCACGTGGCAAGGAATATAAGGGTGGAAAATACAATACTGATACCCTTGCGCAAGAATACCAGTACAGCCAGCACGGCGTAGGCAAGTCCCGCAAGCAAGTAGTAACTTGACCCGCCCAGTGCCAGAAGTTTGGAGCCACCGTAAATCAATGCCACCGCTACACCTAGTGCAAGTAGCGAGAACAGCAGTCGCGCAGCATTACTTAACGAGTGCTTCTCAGCGTTGGAACAATTGTCATCCGTCATAGTTGTGTAAGCTCTGTTGGTGAGTACATGGCTGTTCCCTCAGGGTGCGAGAAAGCGGGCCTGGGCGCGGCCGTTGTCGGTTATTGCGGATAGTGCGTACAGGAGCTGGGTGCACGCTTTTGCCGACGGCAAAGTTCGCCATAGGCGTCAGCGTGATAGATGGCATGCCATTAATCCTGGCTGCAGGTCAGTACGGTGTTGTTCCATGAAGGGGTTAAAACACCGTTTAACGAAGTGTCCGATTCCCAACGCTGGGTTGAGAAAACGGGTGGTGTTTTTAGTTTAAAACGCTGTACGGAGGGGATAAATCAAGCAGCCTGGAAAAGAGTATTATTGAATTGGTAACAATTTGTATGGCCTAGCGCTGGCTGCCACACCCGGCCGTGGCACCAGGCTGCTTCGGCACAAAGGCGATGCGATGGGGGAAGGCTTAGCATCGCAAAGCGCTGGGGGGGGCAGGAACGAAAAAGCCGCGCATTTGCGCGGCTTCGTATTTGGTGGTGTCCCGTCCTGAATAAGGTTTACACCTCCCATCCCGAATTTCCGGAGAGTCAGATGGAGCAAGGTGTAAAGCGCACACGGCGTGATTACTCACTGTCTTTTAAATTGGCGGTGGTTGATCAGATTGAAAAAGGCGAGATGACCTACGGCCAGGCCCAGGAACGGTATGGCATCCAGGGCCGGTCGACGGTTCTGGTATGGTTGCGTAAGCACGGTCGGCAGGATTGGAGCCAAGGGGCATCGATCCGAGTCGAGAGGAGCTGCGCGATGTCTGACCCCAAACCGCTCACTCCAGAGCAGCGGATCAAAGAGCTTGAGCAGCAGCTTGAGCTGATGAGCCAGAAGGCCCAGTTCTTCGAGACGGTCGTTGATGTTCTGAAAAATGACTATGGTGTTTCGGTCGTAAAAAAGCGATCCGGCAAGTCCTCTCGCAAGGCCAAGTCGCAGGACTGAGCATTGCCAGGGCTTGTCAGTTTCTAGGCATCAGTCGACAGGCATACTACAAACGCAACCGAGCCGCTGATGGCAAAGAGCGCCAGGCAGATCGGGTGGTTCAGTTTGTTCAGCAAGTCCGGCTGCGCCAGCCGCGTCTGGGTACCCGCAAGCTGCACTATTTGCTGCATTGCCAACCTGACAAGCGATTCCAAGTCGGCCGAGATAGGCTGTTTCAGGTCTTGGGAGAGCGCCGTTTGCTGGTGCTGCCCAAGCGGGCATACCACAAGACAACACAGAGCTTTCATCGCTTCTACCGCCATCCCAACTTAATCAAGCCCGGTCCAAGCCAAGTCGCTCCGACAAGGCCGGAGCACGTCTGGGTTGCCGACATTACATATCTGCCCGCACGTAACGGCCCGCTGTACCTGAGCCTGGTAACGGACGCGTACTCCAGGAAAATTGTTGGTCACCACGTCCATGAAAGCCTGCATGCCGAGTCAGCAGCGCAAGCCTTCAAGCAGGCCTTACGAAAGCGACGTCATCGCCAGCCATTAGTCCACCATTCGGATCGAGGCATCCAATATTGCTCGGCGCTATACCAGTCACTGCACCAACGGCACGGCGTTCAGTGCTCCATGACTGATGGGTATGACTGCTACCAGAACGCGCTGGCTGAGCGAATCAACGGAAACCTCAAGATGGAGCTGCTGTTGAGCAGTCCTGAAGATCTGGAGCAAGCGAGGCAGATGGTTGATGAGGCAGTGCAGATCTACGACACAGAACGGCCCCATATGGCCCTGAAAAACAAAACGCCCGATGCGGTGCATCGGGCGTTTTGAGGCCTATCGGCCTACCTGAACAGGTGAAAACCTATTTCAGGACTAGACATGGGCCCACACGGACTCGAACCGTGGACCAAAGGATTATGAGTTGCTCGGGAACGCTGTTAGCTCAGGTAATTCGAGCGTAGCCTAGCGCAGATACATCTAGCTGAGAATAGCGTGGTTGCTAGGGGAGAGCGTAACTTAGCGAAGAGCTAGGAAATCCATACCTGTACCCGCAGTGTACCGATTCTGGGTTCCACCTAACCTCGCGTTCATTGGGTCACGGACAGCATGCCGTCAGGTATCGGACTGCTGCGGGTTGACTCGTACC
>NZ_BCBH01000033.1:0-65822 GCF_001320525.1 Pseudomonas sp. NBRC 111131
CGAGGATGTGTGCTTAAACCCGTGGAATCGGTCGAGTACTCATCACAACAAAAACAACGATGAGATTTTGCTATGCGCCCATCACCGTTCTTACCCGCCATTACTCGACGCACGCTGCTCTCTTCTACTTCCATCGTCGCTGCGGCAACCATTCTGGGCCTCGGCGCGGGAGCGGCAGATGCCAAATCAGGACCTGAGAAGAACTCCATGCAGCCTGCCATCTCGAACAAAACCCAAATTGTCTATGTGGGCTCCAGAACCACTCGCGAGCGAAACGCCCGCGGCGCAGGCATCACGGTTTATCGACATGACCCGCAGACAGGTCGCTCCGAATTGGTTCAAACCGTCGGCGATCTGACCAATCCATCCTTCCTGTGCCTCGACCAAACCCAGAGCCTGCTGTTCTGCGTGCATGGCGACCAGTCCACTGTCAGCTCATTCCAAATTGAGCCAGCCAGCGGAACGCTCACCAAGGTGAGTTCGGTTGGTTGCGAAGGGAACAACCCCGTCCACCTTACCGTGGACAAAAGCAACACATTCCTCGCTGTGGCCAACTATGCCACCGGCAGCATTGTCATTCTGCCGTTCGATAAGACCGGCCACCTGCAACCCGTCATCAGCAAATACGACCTTCCGGGCAACCCTGGCCCGCACAAGATCGAGCAGGCGAGCTCCCACCCCCACATGATCCCACGCGATCCATCAGGTCGCTTCCTGGTGGTACCGGATAAAGGGCTGGACAAGGTCTTCGTGTTCGATCTGAAGCAGGACGGCATCGCGCTGAAGCCTGAACTGGCCCATGAAATCAAAGCACGCGAAGGTGCCGGCCCTCGGCATGTGGTGTTTTCTCCGACCGGTTCTTTTGCCTACGTGGTGAACGAGCTGGATAGCACGATCACTAGCTACCGCTACAACCAGAAGGACGGCTCCCTGGTTCCATTCCAGATGGTTCCAGCACTGCCTCAGGAGTTCGTTGGCGATAGCCGTGCAGCAGCATTGGTCATGGCACCGAATGGAGAACATTTGTTCTCTTCCAACCGGGGGCATGACAGCGTGACCATTTATTCGATGGATCAGCCTACCGGCAAGATCAACCCGATCGGCAACGTACCTAGCCAAGGCAAGAAGCCACGCTTCATGACGGCATCTCCTAACGGGCGGTTCCTGTTCGTCGCTAACGAAGACAGCGACAACATCAAGACCTTCTCCATTACCCCGAAAGGCGAACTGGCTTTGCTGGAGCATCAGATCGAGACCGGCAGCCCGGTCTGCATGATTTTCCGCACCGCTTGAACCTCTTTTTTCCTGATCTTGGCGTGCTGGGAGTCACGCCTACCCTGTCCGAAACCCTATTAGCTTGGTGGCCAGTGGAGCTGAGTTAGAGGACAGTGCCGCTGAATAACCCATTTCGCCGGAAAGCTGCTCCGAGATCGTCAAGTTTAATGCCTGCTAGCATGGCAATCCGCGTTCTACGCCAAGGAAAGCGAGTGGCCGCCATGCTCGCGAAAGCTAATCACATACCAATTATTGTGTTTTTTTGAGATGTACTGCGGCATCAAATAGCACTTGCAGCAAGGTAGCGCCTTCCAAGACCCGGGGGCCGCCGGATGTGTAGAGCCGTCCGCTGGTCACTTCAAAGCACTCGCAGACACTGGCTAAGGCCGGCGACTCAAGAAGAGTGATTCTGCGAAGAGGCTCCATCTGCCACCGATCAGTCCCATTCATGCGGGCTGGAGTAACGATTTGGACCTGCTGAATACACCAATTTGGGGTTTCGCAATCAACCATGGCAGCGATGTCCTTCGCGCATGGGAGCATCAGCATCGAGAGGTCTGTGTCGGTCGATCCGGGTCGTAGCACCTGGACGTAGAACCACGGACACATCAGTTCCTGCTCAACGTAGCGCCAGATCTGAGTTCCGCTATAGCGAGGATCCCCCATGCATGAGAACTCAACCTCGGCGCTTCGATAGGTAGTAAACATTGGTCACCCCCAGAAAATGAACACTATAGATTGTAGCCCTATAGGGCGCAAAAAGGCTTGATCGTTCCTTTTGTGGGTATGCAAATTGGAACTGAATACGGCATTTGGATTGGTGCTACGGGAGATACGGAAGCACAGACACCTCACACAGGAGGATTTCTCAAACGTGAGCAGTCGAACCTACCTCAGCACACTGGAGCGGGGTCTTAAGGCCCCTACGATCGAGAAAGTCGCGCAGCTTGCAGGAGTGCTTAACGTCCATCCCGTCACACTCCTGCTTGCAACCTTCATCCATCAGGAGGAACGGATTGATACGCCCGACCTTATCCAGAGAATTCAGGATGAGCTCATGGAATTGGGCATTCGTTAACACAAGTGAAGGTGACTTGGGGCGCTGGCAGAACTCCCTTGCCAAAAGGTGACCAATCGATATGCAGCTACCTAACGCCCATTGAAAATCAACAAAAACTATCAATCAATATATTTTAATATTTTCAGCCTATTTGCCATTTCAGGGTAAAAATGGCTAGTCTCAAGTTGAAAAGCACGTAAGGCGGCTCCCACTAGAGGACATAGACGACCTTACTTTCCAGATACTTTATGGAGAGTAGGTATGTCTGTGTCATTCCATTTTTCACGTCAACTCCAGCCCCCGGCAGTTCCCAATCCTATACGGAAAAGGAATTTCAACTGCATCTGCAAAAAAACGATCAAAAAACAAGGGCAGTTTAAAACACTTGCAGCCATGTTGATCGCCCCAGAATTTATCCAGCCTCACACTTACCAAAAAAGCGCTCCATTTAGCAAAAACTTAAAACGACCTCATAAACTTGCCTACCCTTTCACGCAAGATAGTTTGCAATCACAAACCTTAATTTTACAACCCACTCACACCTCAATTACTTCTCCTCACGCCATACTTTTGACAGCATGAAATCAAGGCAAAGAAAATGACTGATAGTAATCATAATAAGTTTGGCAAAAAAACTCACTATAACTCCAATGCTCGACGCGTACTCATTCGCGAATTTCGATTTCAACATATCAATTTTCACACCCCCTCTTCACTTACAAACTCTGGCAGCGGACTGAATTATACATTTACACCAAATAGCGCCAACTATTTTCCAAATTTCCCAGTCCTCATCCAAAGTGACGGAACCCCTTGGGAGATTAGCATTCTTTACCTGACGGCAAAAATTAAGGAATGCGGCACTTACGAACACCGGACCATACGAGGATTAGCAGACCACTTGCTTGACTACCTCCGCTTTCTCGAAGATTTAGGGCTCAATTACCTATACCTCCCAGAAAATGACCGCCTGAAAGTTACATTCCGCTACAGAGAAGAACTTATTGAACAGATTTCTTCAGGCAAGATTGAGACCAGCACTGCGAAAGTCCGAATCAATGCGATTGCAAACTTCTATCGCGAGATAATAAAGTGGCGACTGTTAGATAGCACGCAACTCAAAAAACTTCCTTTCGAGGAAACAGTAAAATACATTCACATAGTGTCAAAGAACGGTAGAGACAGTACCGTCATCAAAACCTCGCATAACTTAAGCATAAGAAAACCAAAAAAACAGAGGGACCCTGAATGTATCAGCGATGGTGGAGATCTGCGCCCACTTACATTCTCAGAGCAAGAAACAATGCTGGTAGCTTTGAGAAAATCATCGCGAGAATATCAACTCATGTTCTACCTTGCATTATTCACAGGCGCTCGCATCCAAACGGTATGCACCTTACGACTAACCCATCTGAAAGGGAGTCTCGACCAAGATGGAAACTTAAGGCTTCCCATCGGAGATGGCACTCTCGCAGATACAAAGCTTGGCAAGCATATGACTTTACTTGTACCTGGGTGGCTGGTTCAAGACATGAAGATTTACTCTCTTAGCCAAGAAGCAAAAAAACGAAGATCAAGATCTTTTTACGGCGACAACGATAACAATTACATATTTCTAAGTAAAAACGGCATCCCTTACTACACGGCAAAAAGCGAGCTAATCGACAGATCAAACCAAGAGCACCAAACAACCCCCACAAAAGCAACCAAGCTCCAAAATACTTCCATTCAAGATGGGGCAGCACTACGGCAGCATATCCACAGCATATTGCTTCCTAGGATACGCGTTAAAAACCCTTCGTTTCAAAGATTTACTTTCCACGACCTGCGGGCTTCGTTCGGCATGAACTTGTTGGAAAGTCAACTGAAACACTCGGGCAGTGGAAATGTAACTGCTGCACTGGAATATACACAGCAACGAATGGGTCACTCCAACAAAGAAACCACTTTGCAATACTTGAACTACAAATCCCGACTAGAATGGAGAAGTAGCATTCAAAACGAATTCGAGGTGAGCCTATTCAGACATGTAAACACACCGCAAAATAATTGATCACATGAATAACAAACTTACACAACGACCAGCAATATTCATCAATGTAAAAGAGTCTGAAGTCGAAGCTATCAATCCGCACCTAGTGGTATTGATTAGCAGTAGTCCAGGAGCAAATAGCTATCTGGATATTGGTTCCTTCTGCTATACCCGGAGAAGTGAAATACCACCTCCACCCAGAACTGCATGCCCAGTAGACCCCAGCTCACTGGACCACTCCAGAATACCGTTCACAAAAGCGCTTATTGCATACATAAAAGGCCTCAAAACCAGGTCCACTGCGCATAGCGTGTATGTCGGTGTCAAAGCCTTCATAGGCTGGATCGACTCCCAACCAGACAACTATCCGTTTAATGACACTGCATGCATGATAAAGGCGTATAGGGAATATACGACCTATCTGTACCATCGCATTAATACCTCATCCATTAATGGGCAACCGATCAAATTGGGAACTGCCGGAAACCTTCAAGCACAAGCACGACTAGCGGTGACACTTGCTACGGACCTCAGCGAACCAGAGATAAAGACATCAGCCACATTCATCAAAAAGAACCGTAAAGAATCAAACCAAATCAATCTTAAGCTTCCAAGTGAGGACTCCCAGGCCAAAACATTTGCTGCACTGATCAATTTCATTGAAGAGGCTCATAGAATTCTCGTAGGGGGCGGAAAACTCCCACTACAATTTAAATCTCCAACCGACACCCCCTACTACATGTATTCTTTAGTAGGCACTACAAGATCCACAAAAAAAGCGCCATTCAGTCCAGCATCATTATTAGTATGTTCGCCTGAGTTCCCCAGCTGGAAAGAAACTCAACGTCATTTTAATTTAAGCGGAGACAGCAATAGTCTGCGCATCGAAAGATCAATCTACGACAAGGCACATCAGCGCTACGAGTATAACAATGAGAATCTTCGCTCAGATCTTAGACGGAGAATCGGTAATCACGCGATCGTTGCGGGAATGATGGCATTCATGGCTGCAACAGGCTGCAACTTAAGCGTGGCTAAAAACCTCGAATCAGACACCCTAAAAATTGTACCCAGCACTCAGGGGCAACGTTATTCAGGCACCAAAGGTAGAGCGTTCGGAAAGCCAGTATTCCCGGAATTTGGAGCACAATTCTCCCCAATCTTCAGAAAGCACTTAGAGATAAGAGAATGGGTTCTCAATGGAAAAGAAAGTGACCTAGTGTTTCCAGTTGCTTCTTATGAATTAGAACCCACTATCGTTTGCAGCGGAAGTATACAAGTATTCAAAACCCTATTCACAAAGGCGTTACCAAAAACAACTTGGGTCCCCTCACCCTACTGGCGAAAGAACGTGGGCTACCAATATTTGAAGCTTAGCGGTGGCGACTTAGCGCTGACAGCGGAGAAGCTGAGCAACAACGAATCGACAGTAAAGAGCAACTATGGCCGACCGTCACTTGACGACTTTGCAGCAGAGATGACACTTTTTTTGGAGTCCGTACACCAAGCAGCCATAGAACGAACACGATTCTCAGACAAGATCTCCGTAAAATTTATTGAGGAAAAAAGACCCGAGGCAGTTATAGGAGTGGGGTCATGTGAGAAGGCCCCTGACTCGATACCAGAACGCGCCCCAGGTTTTACTCTTCTTTCTCCCGCCCCTACATGCCGCGATCCTGAAAACTGTCTTTTTTGTGCATACTACGCCCTGCACGCAGATGAAGAAGACATCCGTCGCTTGTTATCTCTGCACTATCTAATCAAATCATCGAAAGTCGATAACTCGCTCGAGCATTGGGAAAACAAATTTGGTCCTACACTTCACCGCATAGACGAAATTATTACTGCGATCGAAGACGCTGGAAAAGCCTCAGGCGAACTGATTGATACAATTCGACAAGAGATAAAACAAGGTGCACTTGATTCATTTTGGGCCATTCATTTTGATGCACTAGTTATAGCAGGAGTAATTTTATGAGTTTCATTTCCACTATAGACCTACGTCATCATCTGGATGAGCAAGCACGAAGCCTTCTGTCAAACAATGAGAACGAGGCCGCAGCACGCTCAGAATTCGTCATATCAAAGGCTGCAGACGGATCTGTAGTCTCTCGGTATAAAGACGACGTATGGAACATGAAAATGTACGACCCAGCAGCAGTAACCATTTTTTCGTTCTCAAATTGGCACCATGAAGACGAAAGCGAACTGAGCTTACTAATATCGGATGAAATGAAGCAAATACAACTTGCCCGCCTACATCTATTTCCTAAATTGCGCAAACCAAGATCACTCGTAATGACACCGCTTTATAGGATAGCGAAGCTCGCCTTTAAAAACGCCCTTTCGATTAAAGAGTTATTCAACGCAACCAACTGCAATCGACTATTAATACCTAGCTACTCCGCACTAAGCCAGCACCCCATGCGAGACCTCTTGTTTCTAATCAAAGAACTTTTCAGCATCAGCCTATTGCAACCAAGCTTTCAATTAACTTTAACCGAACATAACACAATCGAGCTAATGCAAAATATTTACGACAGATTCCCCAAAGCCCAAAGAGACAAACCTCAACAAACAAAATTGATTCCATCCCGACTCTACGCCGAGTTCATAATGGCATTAAGCACGGAACTAGATGAATTTAATAAATACGGCGCATTGATATGCTCATTTTTTGAAAAGAGAAATACAAATCACTTATTCGCAGTAGGCACCTATAGAGCAGCCTGCAACAAAGAAAGTATTTCTTGGCCTGACGCAGTCAAAAAGATCGGACTATCTTCATTGTTTTATAAGCATTCGATCACGGACTGGAATCGACTCATGCACTATGTAAACGAAGCACAAACTGCAGCTCAATATTGGATACACTTATTCTCAGGAATGCGCGCCAACGAGGTACGGCACCTGCCTGCTGACACATACAAAAAAATAATCAGTAGCGGTGTTGAGGTAAGCATATTAGATGGCTACACCTCCAAATACTCAGGAAATAATCATACTAGAACATTCTGGGTTACGGCACCAATTGTGGAGAAGGCCATCGCCGCAGCTCACCATGCTGGAACTGTTTGCGCCTTGCGGCATAACTATTCAAATACGGATCTTAGCCAATACCCTCTTTTCCCTAATCTGATTCAGAAGAAGCCCGAGGCGGGTTATCAGGCCTTTTCGGCCGCCCCCGTCGTCTGCCCCTCTCATAAAAGTAGAATTAGCCGAATTATAGATCGATGGCCCGCTTTAAAGGTCCAGGAAGCCGATATCTGTGAGCTTGAGAGATTTGATGGTTTCAGGGACTGGCGTAACGATCCTGATGTTAAAATTAGCCAGTTCTGGCCCTTTGCAACCCATCAGTGCAGACGTTCTCTTGCAGTGTACTGTGCGCGCTCGCGCCTCGTTTCCCTTGGCACAATGGCTCTTCAATTTAAGCAGCTTACAGACGCAATGGCTTCATACTATCGGAGAGGCAGCGCTTTTGCAGTGAATTTTGTCAAAAGCGATGATGCTAACGGATGGATAGATGAGTTAGAGCATGAACGTCGAGTCGCACAATATTTTGATTACGAATCAGATGTCATTAACTCGACAAACATACTATGGGGCGGCGAAGGCAACAGAATTCAAAATGCTCGCGACAAAGGAAAACCTCTCATCATTACAACTGATCGAGCCGAGACAAGACGGAAATTTGAAAAGGGCGAGATGGTTTACAAAAACGGTCCAATCGGGGGATGCACAAATTTAGAGCCCTGTGAAAAAATATCATTCACAAGCGTTACCGCTTGCGTATTCTGCGAAAAATCCATCTTAGACGACGACAAAAGCCTAAAAAAAATTAAACACTCCATAAACAAACTAAGGCGAGAGCAGGCACTTTTCACCTCAGACTCCCCACATAAACTTCAACTCGATATAGAGATTGATACGATCTGTAAAGAGCTTAAGAAAAGAGGATTACTTGAGAAAATGGAGAATAAGAATGAGCGCGACTGATAATTATCGATCAGCCTTACAGCGATTGATCACCAATACGCCAATCAACATACAACCCCCGTACACAATCAATAAAGACACAGTCGCTATTGAAGCGGGACGCAAGCGCGGATCCATAAAGAAAAGCCGCCAAGAATTCAAGGAACTCATAAACGACATACAGGCGGCGGCTAAAGCAAGAGCTACAGCTTTTGACTCGGTCGTTCAACCAACGCCCCACAGAGCGAACACTGCAAGACAGGTTCACCACAGAGAACTTCAAACAATAAAATCGGAACTTGAGTTGGCACTTCAGAAAGTCGTCTCACTGGTGGAGGAGAACCATAGGCTTAAACTAGAGGTTGAAAATCTTACAAAAGAGAAATCTATAGTGAATTCATTTCCACTTAATCTTACTTCGAGCACGAAGGGAAATGGTCTCAAGGACTGATGTAGACATAATCAACAGAAAGTCCGTATTTTACTTCGTCCATATGGACATGCAGGAAATCTATGAAACCCAGCACGCGCTTGGCTTCCGTCATGTCCACACGACGGTCACTCAAGATTACGATGGTCACGACATCACTGATGACTGGAATCTCTCGGCGCAGTGGGAACACACCGCCTATGGGCACCCCTTCTCGCGGCGCATCATCGGCAACGCCCTGCTGGGTTACCTGCTGTGCCAAGGTTGGGGCAATGACCCGGATGCGTGTGCCGCGATGATAGCGCCCTGCCAGGCCCTTGCCCGGCCGCAGCTGGACGGCCAGCGCCAGGATGAACTGATCGGTGAATTGCTGCGCTTCCAGGGGTGGCAGTTCAGCCTGCCCAGCAACCCGCCGCTGCTGGTGCTGGACACCCGCACACGCCGGTGGCGTAGCGAAAGCAACCTGGCCAAGCCGTCCGGCCTGCTGGATTGGGAGGCGCTCTGCGAACTGCAGCACGCCTTGCTGGACCACCCTTCGGCAGTCATCGTGTCGCCGGCACCGATCTTCGGGGTCAAGCTGATCGAAACGATACAGAAGGTGTTCAGCGGCCTAGGCTACCCGCTGTTGGTGGACGCCGAAAACTGGATGGCGCACCGCGGCGCGGCACAGGTGATCCTCAACATTTTCCGCCATTCGCGCACGCCAGGGCACTATGTGATCCTGTCCGGTGATGTGCACTATTCGTTCGTCTACGAGGTGCTGATCCGCCACCGCCAGCGCAGCCCGCACCTGTGGCAGGTCACCAGCAGCGGGATCAAGAACGAATTCCCCCGGCGCCTGCTGGATGTGCTCGATCGGCTCAACCGCTGGCTCTATTCACCGCGCTCGCCGCTCAACTGGTTTACCCGGCGGCGGGAAATGCAGGTGGTACCGCGCTCGCCCAGCCATAGCAAGGCCGGGGAACGGTTGTGGAATGGCGCGGGGTTGGGGCAGGTATTGTTCGATGAACAGGGGCGGCCTGCGCAGGTGTTTCAGCTCAATGCCCAGGGGGGCGAGGCGACGGCGTTTACGCGGCGGGAGTGAACAAGGGGCGAGGCGCTGGGGTGGTTTTGCCGGCCTCTTCGCGGGTCAAGCCCGCTCCCACAATGGCATCCTCAGCAAGAGCCTGATTAAACCCAGGAGTCAGGAGCGCTCTAGCGCATTCACCAAATCATGGAAGGCTTCACGGTTGGAGTCGTTCAACCCCATGAGAATCTTGTGCGCCTCCAGCACCTTGGAGCGTACCACGTCTTCGTTCTGATCCTGGGAAGGCAGATCAGTCAGGCACTCCGGGCACGGCACCGGGCGGTCGACGATATTGAACACCTGGTCGAACCCCATGGACTGCAGCAAGCGCGAAATATCCGGGTTGGTGGTAACCACCGTCGGTAGCAGCCCCACCTTTTGCCGCGACAGGATCGACAGCTTGGCCAGCAGGCCCAGGGTGGTGCTGTCGATGCTCTCGGTTTCGGTCAGGTCGATGACGATGGCCGAGAAATTCAGCGCAGTGAAGATTTTCTCGATCGTGGCATCCAGCGCTGAACACAGGGTCAGGCGCACTTCACCGACGAATTTCAGGACGAAGGTACCGCTCTGCTCGGCGAACTGGATTCTACCGGTACTCATTGAAGGTTCCTGCTCAACACCAATAGGGCGATATCATCCGGCATCTCCCCAAGCGTAGCCAATCCGAATCGTTGTCGCAGCCCATCCAGGCTGCCACCCGCTGCCTTGACGATGTCCGGCAAGGCGGCTTCTTTATCTTTGAGCGTGTCCCCTGGCAAAAGGTCCAAAATGCCATCGGACATCAGGCTCAGGCTGAATTGCGGCGGCAGCTCCATCACCAGGTCCTGGTAGGTCGCCTCATCAAACAGCCCCACCGGCAAGCCACGGCCTTCCAGGTAGCGGGCCTGCCCGGGGGTATACAGCACCGGCAGCGGCAGGTGGCCGCCCACGGCGTAGGTCAGCAGGCCGGTGTCTTCATCGATCACCCCGCCCACCATGGTCACATGCTTGCCCAGCTTGCAGTTGATCAGGCCACGGTTGATGTGGCTGAGCACCTGCGAAGGCTTGAATTCACGCATTTTGCTACCGCGCTTGAATTCGAACAACAGCCGGGTAGTCATGAACTTCAACAATACGGTGACGAAGGCCGACGACGCACCGTGCCCGGAAACATCGGCCAGGTAGAAGGCGATGCGCCGCTCATCCACGCGGAAGTAGTCGGCGAAGTCGCCAGACAGGTACAGCGACGGGATGATCTGGTGTTCGAAGGCAAACTCGCCAGCAACCCAGGGGCTTTCCGGCAACATGTTCATCTGCACCTGGCGACCGGCGGTCTGGTCTTCCTGCAGCAAGTGCAGGCTGGCCTCCAGTTCGCGGTTGGCCGCTTCGAGCTTGTCGCGGTAACGCTGGTTTTCCAGCACCAGGCGAGAACGGTCCAACGCCCGGCGCACCGAATGTTCAAGTACGGCTAGGTCTTCCAGCGGTTTGATCAGGTAGTCGGCAGCACCCAGGCGCAAAGCCTCGACCGCATCGCTCATCACGCCGGCACCCGACACCACGATCACCGGCAACTGCGGCGCGCGCTCGCTGATCTGGCGGATCAGTTCGAGGCCGCCCATCTGCGGCATGCGCAGATCGCAGATCACGAGGTCGGGCTGGTGTTCTTCAAAGACCTGGAGCCCCTGCTGGCCATTACCGGCCTGGAGGACGCTGAAGCCACTGTCTTCCAGATAGGCGGCGAGGCTCGCACGGACCACGTCGTCATCATCGATGATCAGCAGCGTTGCACTGATTTTCTGCATGTGGGCGAACGGCGCCGATTTGGGTTGGTGCAGGGGCGTCTGCAAGGCTGACATCCGGCTGCTGGAATACTCTATGGTAACGCTCTACTTGAGTTGTAGGCCAAGAAGACGGCCCAGGCAACCGGCAGAGATACCTTGTAAGGCGCAGACGGTACTCCCATCCGCCAGGGGTTTCAAGCATACGTGGGTCGAGTTGGCTGCACTTTACAGGGCAAATCACCGGGAGTTATAAGAAAGCGCCCCAGCGCAGCCCAAAGGGAAGGACGCAGCATGCCCCAAACGCCCTGCAGCCACAGCGAGAAACGCGATTTCATCCGCATGCGCATCGACACCCAGGTCAGCCTGTTGCAGGCTGGGCAGGTGTTCGCTGCCGTGTGCCTGGACCTGTCCAGTGGCGGCATGCAGGTGCAGGCTGGGCAGCACGTCCAGGTCGGGGAGCATCTTGAGGTACGTATCGATTCGGACCACCCCGCACTCGAAGGGCTGCATGCCAGTACCGAAGTGGTGTGGATCGCCGACCAGCCCGGCGGACAGCAGAAGCTCGGCCTGCGCGTGCTGGCCATGCATTGAACTGTTACGAAAAAGGCGACCCAAGGGTCGCCTTTCTCCTGCTCGCATGGCTTAGAAGTCGTCTTCCACTTCGCCGTCCTTGACCTTGAACTCGCGGTTCTGCAGGTAGGCGTTGCGGATGAAGATGTACTTGTCACCCTGAATCAGCTTTTCTGCCGACAGCAGGCTGGCGCGAGTATCGATCACGTCCAGGGCAAAGATCGAGTTACGCGTGGGCACGTGATCGATGTAGCGGTAGGGTTCGGTGTAGGTGTCCGGGTACCTGGCCAGGCCGTCACGCACGGTGCTTGGGCCAAGCAGCGGAATGACCACGTAGGGGCCGCTGGGCACGCCCCAACGGCCGAGGGTCTGGCCGAAGTCCTCGTCGTTGCGCTGCAGGCCCATCTTGGTACCGACATCGAAGAAGCCGCCAAGCCCGAAGGTGGTATTGACGATCAACCGTGCGGTATCCACACCCGCGGCACGCGGCTTGAGCTGCAGCAAGTCGTTGGCCAGGTTGGACACATCCCCCAGGTTGCGGAAGATGTTGTGAATGCCATCCTCAAGGAACTGTGGGGTAACTGCCTGGTAGCCCTTGGCCAATGGCTTGAGGGCATAAGTGTCGAGGGTATCGTTGAAACGGAAGATCGGCCGGTTGACCGCCTCCCAGGGATCCTCCTCGGTGGCCGCCTGGGTGGCTGCCACGGGGGCCAGCAGCAAGCTGGCACAGACACAGGCCTGGGTGACTCGCTCGATCACACCGGCACCGATCCTACGCATAGATGTCTCTCCATCGAATTTCTCGGCCGCAAGCGCAGTAGGTCGCGCTGCTGGTAAGGCGGCAGTATAGTGGCTCGCGGGCTGATAAACAGTTTTACACATTCTTGCTGAATATTTTGTGAACAACTGTTGCTCGTCACAGCACCGTAACAATCGCCGAATAGCCTGCGGAGTATTTCAGGGAAGTTGCCATGCACGATGCGCCCGCCTTCACCGCTGTGCTGTTCGGCCTGCGTGGCTGCCTGGTCCAAGCCGCCAGCGGCAGCCCGTTGCCCGCACCCGGCGCCCTCGACACCCTGGCCGGCCTGCGACGCCAGCAAGTGCCCTGCATCTGGCTGGACGACCTGAGCGGCGTACAGGGTAAACGCCTGGCCAGCGTACTGCCCGACTGGCTGCCAGGGCATGCGGTCAATGGCGTGCAGTGGCCGGCGCCAAATGCCTGCTGGCAAGCCCTGATGGCCCTCGACAGCCAACGCCTGGAAGGTTGCGTGCTGGTCAGTGGCGAGCCGCGCCTGCTGCAGTCGGGCCTCAATGCTGGCCTGTGGACCGTTGGCCTGGCCGCCTGCAGCCCTTCCTGCGACCTGGGCTCCCAGCAATGGCAAGCGATGAGTCAGCAGCAACAGGAACTTGCCCGCGGTAAGGCCACCCTCGAACTGTTCCGCCTGGGGGTGCATTCAGTGATCGACCACCTCGAAGCGCTCGACACCTGCCTGCTGGACATCGCCCAGCGGCGGCGCAAGGGTGAAAAACCCTGACGCAGCAGCCTTGATGCGGATCATGCAAAGCGTCGGCGAGTGGATTACCCTAGGAAGCAGGCGCGAACCTTTGCCGCTTCGCTGAGGTCCATGCCTTGCCAAGCCATTGATGGAGAACAACCAATGCCTGCCCGCGAACTGCAAGAGCGTTTGAATAGCCTGCGCGAGCAACTGGATCGAAACGTGCCGCTTTCGGAAGAGGAACTGGCCGCGCTGCATGAGGAGGCCAGACAGATCGAGGCGCAACTGAAGCTTGAGGAAGCCACGCCAGACAACAACCTGGTGGATGGTGTGAACCTGGCCATCGAACGCTTCGAGGCCGATCACCCGGACCTCACCGCCACATTGCGCAGCATCGCCAACTCGCTGCACAGCATGGGAATCTGAACGAGCAAGGGCGCTGTGGGAGCGGGTAAAACCGCCCCACAGGCGCCTGTAGCCTGCTTTACTGACGGACCAGGCGCAGGTTCTCAGCGCTGATCGCACCGGTGCTGCGGTACGGGTTGATATCCAGCCCCCCGCGGCGCACATAACGGGCATACACCGTCAAATACTCCGGCTGCAGCAGGTTCTTCAGGTCCAGGTAGATGCGCTCCACGCACTGCTCGTGGAAGTCGGCATGCTGACGGAAGCTGATCAGGTAGGTCAGCAGGCTGGCATGATCCAGCGCCCTGCCCTTGTACGCGACCACCACACTCCCCCAGTCCGGCTGGCCGGTAACCGGGCAGTTGGATTTGAGCAGGTGGCTGTGGAGGGTTTCTTCCACCACGCGCTCGGGGTTGCAGCGCAGCAATTCTGGCTGGGGCTGTTCGTAATTGCTGATGGCAACATCCAGCGCATCGATGCACAGCCCCGGCAGCGCCACCACGCCCTGAGCCTCGACCTCTGCCAGGGTGCGCACCTGCACCTTCACAGGCTTGCCAGCAGCGGCCGACAGGTCCTTTTCCAGGCACGCCTGCAGCTCGCCAAGCGTGGCGAACACCGTCTGGTTCAGAGAGTTGAGGTAGAGCTTGAACGACTTGGACTCGATGATGTTCGGCGAGTCGGCGGGAATGGCGAACTCACCGATGGCCACCACTGGCTTGCCCGACGGCAACAACCACGAGAGCTCGAAGCAGTTCCAGTAGTCCACGCCCTGCCACGGCAGGGTCTGGGCCGTCACGCCCAGCTCGGCCCACTTGGCCGTGCGCGGGATCGGAAACAACAGCGAAGGCGTGTACGTGGCAATGTATTCGCTGGACTTGCCCAGCGGAGAGTGTTCGGCGGCGGGATGCATGAAAACTGACCTGAAGGTTCGGGAATGCCCTTAGTCTACCGGTTTTGCACCCCACCTTGGAGCGCAAGTCACTCGATGGTCAACGCCCCGACCATACCGGCCTGGTAATGCCCAGGCACGTTGCAGGCGAATTCGATGGGTGCCGATTTACGGAAGGTCCAGGTCATCTCGGCGCGCTGGCCTGGCTGCACCAGCACCGTATTGCCGCCGTCATGCCCGTGGACACCGTGGTCCATCTGGCCATGCTCCATGCCCTCGTGGTTCATGCCAGCGGTGAACAGCTTGCCTTGCATGGCAAGCATTTCCTTCTGGTGCTCGGCATGCATGGCCTTGTCACCCAGGTTGAACTCATGGGGCAGCTGCCCTTCGTTGATCAGGACGAAGCGCACCGTCTCACCGGCCTTGACCTGCAGGTCCTTGGGCTCGAAAGCGATGTCCTTGAGCACCACTTCGACGGTGCGGGTGGCCTTGGCGGCCGGGGCCGGCTCACCGAAGGCGAAGCTTTTGCCGCTATCGGCGAGGCTGGGCAGGCTTACCACGGCAAGGGCAGCGGCGATGAACAGATGTTTCATGAAGGCTCCAAAAACGTACTGCGGGATAACGCCACTTTAAAAAGCACTGACTGGCAGGTACCTGACGGCAAGATTACAACTTCGTCAGCTAGGGCGGCGCCCGGGATAGTCACGTATCATTTCAACCTACCGCCGCCGCTGTGATACCGACGCTCCCACAGGGGCCGCGCACCCTCCCGATAAAGTGAATACCGCATGAAACTGCTGATCGTCGAAGACCAGGCCCGCACCGGCCAATACCTTAGCCAGGGGTTGAGCGAAGCAGGATTTGCCACCGAACTGGCGGCCGATGGCGAAACCGGCCAATACCTGGCCCTGACCGGCGATCACGACCTGCTGATCCTCGATGTCATGCTGCCAGGTCGCGACGGCTGGCAGATCCTCCAGGCGGTGCGCCAGGCCGGCATGGATACCCCCGTGCTGTTCCTCACGGCCCGTGACGCAGTCGAGGACCGTGTGCATGGCCTGGAGCTGGGCGCCGACGATTACCTGGTCAAACCCTTTGCCTTCTCCGAATTGCTCGCCCGGGTCCGCAGCCTGCTGCGCCGTGGCGCCAGCACCAGCCAGGACACCACCTTGGCGCTGGCCGACCTGCGCCTGGACCTGATGCGCCGCCGCGCCGAGCGTGGCGGCCAGCGCATCGACCTGACTGCCAAGGAATTCGCCCTGCTGGAGTTGTTGCTGCGGCGCCAGGGCGAGGTGCTACCCAAGTCGCTGATCGCCTCGCAGGTGTGGGACATGAATTTCGACAGCGATACCAACGTGATCGAAGTCGCCATCCGCCGCCTGCGCCTGAAGATCGACGACCCTCACCCCAACAAGCTGATCCACACCGTGCGGGGCATGGGCTATGTGCTCGAGGAGCGCCACGACTGATGCGCAGGCTCTCCCTCAGCGGCCGCCTGGCCCTGCTGTTCGCGGCCTGTACCGCCGCCGTTTCGCTGGGTGCCGGGCTATTGTTCAACCACGCCAGCGAGCAACACTTCATCGAGCTGGACCAACAACTGCTCGAGTCGCGCCTGTCGTTGCTGCGCACCCAGCTGTCGGGCCTTGAACACCACGCGGACCTTGAGGCACGGCTGCCCGCATTGCACACCGAGCTCAGCCATCAGGCCGACCTGGCCCTGCGCATCACTGGCAGTGACGGCAACCTTTGGTACGCCAGCCGTGATGCATTGCCCGAGGCACCCGCCGCCCTGGGCTTGGCCACGGTGCATGGCAACGGCATCGACTACCGCAGCCTCGCCGTGCAACTGAACAGTGAGGCCCGCCTGACCCTGTACCTGGACATCACCCACCACCAGCACTTCCTGCAAGGCATGCAGCGTCTGATCTGGCTGACGGTCGGCCTGTCGGCGCTGGCCACCGCGCTACTCGGCGCCTGGGCCGCGCGCCGCGGGCTGCGCCCTTTGCGGCAGATGGGCCAGGTGGCTGCCAGTGTTTCAGCGCGCTCGCTGACCACGCGCCTGCCAGAGGCGCAAATGCCCGAGGAACTGGCGCAGCTGGCCGGCACCGTCAATGCCATGCTGCAGCGCCTGGACGATGCGTTCCAGCGCCTGTCGGCCTTTTCCGCCGATATCGCCCACGAACTGCGCACGCCTCTGTCTAACCTACTGACCCATACCCAGGTCACCCTCACCCGCCCACGCAGCCTCGAGGAGTACCGCGAGGCGCTGCATGGCAACCTGGAAGAGCTGCAGTGGATGGCACAGATGATCAACGACATGCTGTTCCTGGCCAAGGCCGACCACGGGCTGCTGGTGCCAGGCCAGGTGACGCTGGCGCTGCATGAAGAGGTGGATGCGTTGCTGGAGTATTACGCGCCACTGGCCGAGGACAGCGCAGTGCAGATGCTGCGCGAGGGTGAGGCAACGCTGCAGGGCGACCGGCATATGCTGCGCCGGGCGCTGTCCAACCTGCTCGACAATGCCCTGCGCTTTACCCCGGCAGGCGGGGAGATACGCGTAACGCTGGAACCAGCGGTTCGGATTTGCGTGGCCAATACCGGCACGGCGATCGCGCCGGCGGCACTGCCCCGGCTGTTCGACCGGTTCTATCGCGTGGACCCGGCGCGGCGCGAAGGCAGCAGTGAACATGCGGGGCTGGGTTTGGCGATCACCCGGTCAATCATCCAGGCCCATGGCGGGAGCATTCGGGCGCAGTGCGAGGGTGGCTGGACGCGGTTTGTGATCGAGTTCAGCGAGAATCGTTAGGCCGCCAGGGCTGCTACGCAGCCCCTTTCGCCGGCGTGCCGGCGATGGCGCCCTCAGCAATCACTCAGACCGCAAGCCCAATCGCCGGCTGCACCTGGGAAGCCCGGTACGCCGGGTAGATGGTCGCCAGGAAGCTCATCACCAACCCGGCCGCGCAGATGATCACCACATCGCCCCATTGCAGCTCGGACGGCAGGCTGCTGATGAAGTACACATCCGAGGTGAAGATGTGCTGCCCGCTCACCCGTTCCAGCCAACCGACGATCTGGCTGACGTTGAACGCGGCTATCACCCCAAGCACGCCACCGATCAAGGTCCCGACGATGCCGATCAGGCTGCCCTGGACCATGAAAGTGCCCATGATCTGTGCTGGCGTGGCACCCAAGGTACGCAGAATGGCGATATCCGGCCCCTTGTCGTTCACCACCATCACCAAGGTGGCGATGATGTTGAAAGCCGCCACGGCGATGATCATCAGCAGCAGCAGGCCGATCATGGTCTTTTCCATCTTCATGGCACTGAACAGGCTGCCCTGGGTATGCGACCAGTCATCGGCGCGGTAGGCATCACCCAGACCGGCAGCGATGGCCTTGGACACCTGCGGCGCGGCATACAGGTCATGCAGCTTCAACCGCACCCCCTGCACCTGGCCTGGCGCCCAGCGTTGCATCTCGCCGGCGTCGGCCACGTGCATGTAGGCCTGCGACCCATCCAGCTCGGCGCCCACCTTGAAGATGCCGACCACCGTCAGGCGCTGCATGCGCGGGGTGATCCCGCCTGGCTCCTTGCTGATTTCCGGCACGATCAAGGTCAGCTTGTCGCCGGTATTGAGGCGGAAGCGGCGTGCGGTCAACTCGCCGATGACCACGCCGTACTCACCCGGTTGCAGGTCCTGCAGACGCCCCTGCACGATGTGCTGGCCGACGATCGAGACCTTGCCCTCCTCGGCAGGGTCGATACCGCTCACCTGGATCGGCTGCATCGCGCCCTTGTAAGAGAGCATGCCTTCCATCTCGGTGATCGGCGCCGCCGCCATCACCGCCGGGTTTTGCAGCGCAGCATCAGCCGCCTGGTGCCAGTCGTCCAGGGGTTGCACGCCCAGAATACTGGCATGCGGTACCAGGCCAAGGATGCGCGAGCTCATTTCGCGCTGGAAGCCATTCATCACCGAAAGCACCACAATCATCGCCAGCACGCCCAGGGACAGGCCGATCATCGAGGTCATCGAGATGAACGAGATGAAATGGTTGCGGCGCTTGGCACGGGTGTAGCGCGCACCGATGAACAAGGGCAAGGGTCTGAACATGTAAAACACCCAATGAAAGAGTTGCGGGGCGGCTCAGGCCACCCCGTGCAAGCGGCTCAGATCGCCACCAGGTGACCGTCGTCGAGTTTCAGTACCCGGTCCATCTGGCGCGCCAGGTTGAGGTCGTGGGTCACCACCAGGAACGCAGTACGCGAAGCGCTGGACAGCTCCTGCATCAGCTCCTGGATGCCCTGGGCGGTGTGGTGGTCGAGGTTGCCGGTAGGTTCGTCGAGCATCACCAGGCCCGGACGGTTGACCAGAGCACGGGCGATGGCCACGCGCTGGCGCTCGCCCCCGGACAGCTCAGCCGGCTTGTGGTGCAGGCGGTGGCCCAGGCCAACGCGCTTGAGCAGTGCTTCGGCACGTTCACGGGCCTCGGGGATTGCGGTGCGGCCGATCAACAGCGGCATGCACACGTTCTCCATGGCGGTGAACTCCGGCAGCAGGTGGTGGAACTGATAGACGAAGCCCAGCTCACGGTTGCGCAACAGGCCGCGGGCGCGCTCGCCCAGCGCCGACAATTCTTCGCCGGCCAGCCACACGCTGCCCTGGGTTGGCCGGTCGAGGCCGCCCAGCAGGTTGAGCAAGGTACTCTTGCCCGAGCCCGAACTGCCGACAATGGCCACCCGCTCACCGGCGTGCAGCTCGAGGTTGAGCCCGGACAGCACCTGCACCGACTCCGGGCCCTCGTCGTAGGACTTGCCCAGGTTGCGGCAACTCAGAACGGCTTTATCACTCATGCGCGACTCACTCATAACGTAGCGCCTCTGCAGGCTGGGTGCGGGCAGCACGCCAGGCCGGGTACAGGGTGGCGAAGAAACTCAGGACCAGCGCCGCACCGCAGACCATGTACACGTCCTGGGCCTGGATCTGCGACGGCAGGTAATCGATGAAATACACGTCGGCGTTGAGGAACTTGTGCCCGATCAGCTTCTCGATGCCGGCGATCACCGCACTGACATTGAGCGCGGCAACGATCCCGACGCCAGCGCCGATCAAGGTACCGATGACCCCGATGACCGTGCCCTGGACCATGAAGATGGCCATGATCTGCCCGGGCGTGGCGCCCAGGGTGCGCAGGATGGCGATGTCCCCGCGCTTGTCGTTGACCACCATCACCAGGGTGGAAATGATGTTGAACGCCGCCACCGCGACAATCAGCAGCAGCAGCAGGCCGATCATGGCCTTCTCCATGCGGATCGCCTGGTACAGGTTGCCGTGGGTGCGGGTCCAGTCGCGGCTGTAGTACTCCTGCTCGCCCAACTGCTGGGCGATGTTCCAGGCCACCCGTGGCGCCTGGAACAGGTCGTCGAACTTCAGGCGCAGGCCTTGTACCTGGTCGGGCTTCCAGCGGTGCAGACGGGACAGGTCGGTGATGTTGGTAAGGCCCAGGTAACCGTCGATCTCGCCGGCGCCAACGTGGAAGGTGCCGACCACGGTGAAGCGCTTCATGCGCGGGAACATCCCGGCCGGGGTCACGCTGACCTCCGGGGCGACGAACGTCAGCTTGTCACCAACAGCCACACCCAGTTTGGCGGCGGCCTTGTCGCCGATCATTATGCCCCACTCGCCCGGCGCCAACTGGTCGAGCCGGCCTTGCTGGATGAAGTTGTCGATGATCGACACGTCATGCTCGCGCGCCGGGTCGATGCCGTTGAGCAGCACCTTCTGCACCTTGCCGTCGTGGGTCAGCAGGCCCTGCATCTGGGTGTAGGGCGCAACCGCCAGCACCTGCGGATTCTGCTTTACTTGTTGGGCAAGGGCAGGCCAGTCGTTGATCGGCTGGCCGCTCTCCAGCGTGGCATGCGGGATCATGCCCAGCACGCGGGTACGCATCTCGTGGTCGAAACCGTTCATTACCGAGAGCACCACGATCATGACCACCACGCCCAGGGCGAGGCCGATCATCGAGGTCAGGGAAATGAACGAGACGAAGTGATTACGGCGCTTGGCACGGGTGTAACGCGTACCGATGAATGCGAAAAGAGGTCTGAACATGTCGGGGCTTGTTCGGATGAAAGGGAACGTCCTTGTGGCGAGGCGCCTGTGGCGGCTTTACACTCGGACCACCGCCGCTACCATGGGTTCGCCATGACGACATTAGACGAAGAAGATCGCCGCGAATACTACCGCATCGAAGATCGGATCGCACTGGAAATCAGCCCTTTGAGCGCGGCCGAAGCCCTTGAGCCAGAACTGTTGCAGGATGATTCACCGCTGTTCAACCTGCTCAGCGAGCTGCACCTGTCGGACTTCGAGTCACAGCACCTGCTGCGCCAGCTCAGCGACAAGGACCGTACCCTGGCCGCTTTCCTGCGGGCGCAGAACAAACGCCTGGACCTGCTCAGCGCCGTGGTCGCGCAGACACTGATCGGCGAGATCGGCCAACCACAGCGGGTGATCATTTCCGAAGGGGGCATCGAGTTCGCGCAACAGCAGCAGATAACCCCTGGCACGCGGGTGAAGGTGAAGATGGTACTGATGCCCCGCGCCCACGGCCTGCTGCTGCGGGGCAAAGTCACCCACTGCGACCCGCGCGCGGAAGGCGGCTTCGAGGTCGGCACCGAATTCACCGACATGACCGACGCCCAGCGCCAACTGCTGGCCCGCTACATCCTGCAGCGCCAACAGCAGCAACGGCGCCAGCAGCTGGAACAGAACGACCCCGCCTCCTGAGCCTTTTCATATTTGACCTGAAGGAACGAACGTGACCCTCATCTACGGCCATCGCGGCGCCAAGGGCGAAGCGCCCGAGAACACCCTGCACAGCTTCCGTCAGTGCCTGTCCCACGGCGTCAACCGCTGTGAACTGGACCTGCACCTGTCGGCCGACAACGAGCTGATGGTGATCCACGACCCCACCCTCAAGCGCACCACCGGCCGCCGCGGCAAGGTGGTCGAGCACCCGGCGGCCGACCTGGTCACCATCGACGCCCGCAAGGGCGGCCCAGGCCATGTGCAGCCCTGCCCTATCCCACGGTTGGAAGAATTGTTCGAAAAATGCCCCTTCGAGCATTGGCAGCTGGAGGTCAAGAGCGCCTCGCGCACCCGCGCCGCCACCACCGTGCTGGCCATCCGCGAGCTGGCCCAGCAGTACGGCCTGCTGGACAAGGTGACCATCACCTCCAGCTCACGAGAGGTACTGGGTGCCGCGCAGGAACTGGTGCCGGATGTGAAGCGCGGGCTGGTCGCCGAATATGCCTGGCTCGACCCGCTGAAGGTCGCGCAGAACTACGGCTGCGAGCTGCTGGCGTTGAACTGGACGCTGTGCACCCCGGAGCGCCTGCTCAAAGCGCAGGGCCAGGGCTTGCACGTCTCGGTGTGGACAGTCAACGAACCGGCACTGATGCGCCGGCTCGCTGACTTTGGCGTGGACAGCCTGATTACAGACTTTCCCGGTTTGGCCAAGACCACCCTCGGGTAGGGCTGAAATCGGTCTCCCCGACCGGCTCAGGCCACCGGCCGGAGCCGGTCAAAAAAGCCGGTTCAGGCCGTCGTAGGCAGCTACCCGATAGGCTTCGGCCATGGTCGGGTAGTTGAACGTGGTGTTGACGAAGTACTTCAGGTTATTCAACTCGCCCGGCTGGTTCATGATCGCCTGGCCGATGTGGACGATTTCCGAAGCCTGGTAGCCGAAGCAATGCACGCCGAGGATTTCCAGGGTCTCGCGGTGGAACAGAATCTTCAGCATGCCCTGCGGCTCACCGGCGATCTGCGCACGCGCCATGCTCTTGAAGAAGGCCTTGCCCACTTCGTAAGGCACCTTGGCCTGGGTCAGCTCTTGCTCGTTCTTACCGATCGAGCTGATCTCCGGGATGGTGTAGATGCCGGTCGGCACGTCGTTGACGAAGCGCCAGCTGCCGTTGTCGACGATGCTGCCCGCCGCCGAACGGCCCTGGTCGTGAGCGGCACTGGCCAGGCTCGGCCAGCCGATCACGTCACCGGCACCGTAGATGTTCGGCACGCTGGTACGGTAGGCCTCATCGACTTCGATCTGGCCTCGGCTGTTGACCTTGATGCCGATGTTTTCCAGGCCCAGCTTGTCGGTGTTGCCGGTACGGCCGTTGCACCACAGCAAGGCGTCGGCCTTGATCTTCTTGCCCGACTTCAGGTGCAGGATCACACCATTGTCCAGGCCCTCGACCCGCTCGTACTCCTCGTTGTGGCGCACGGTGATGTTGTTGTTGCTGAAGTGATAGCTCAGCGCCTGGGAGATTTCCGAATCCAGGAAGCTCAGCAACTGGCCGCGGTTGTCGACCAGTTCGACCAGCACACCCAGCCCGCTGAAGATCGAGGCGTATTCGCAACCGATAACGCCGGCACCGTACACGATCAGCTTGCGCGGGGTGTGGCTGAGGCTGAGGATGGTGTCGCTGTCGTAGACACGCGGGTGGTGGAAGTCGATGTCGGCCGGGCGGTAGGGGCGCGAGCCGGTGGCGATGATGATGTGCTTGGCGTTGAGCTTTTCCACCACACCGTTGGGGCAAACCACCTCGACGGTTTGCTCGTCGGCGAAGCTGCCGGTGCCGACGAACACATCGACACGGTTACGGGCGTAGTAGCCGGTGCGCGAGGCGACCTGCTTGGCGATCACCTTCTCGGCGCTCTTGAGCACGTCAGGGAAAGAGAACCAGCGCGGCTCACCGATGGCACGGAACATCGGGTTGGTGTTGAACTGCATGATCTGCCGCACCGAGTGACGCAGTGCCTTGGACGGGATGGTGCCCAGGTGGGTGCAGTTGCCACCGACCTGGCGACGGCTGTCGACCATCGCCACCTTGCGCCCTGCTTTGGCGGCGTTCATTGCCGCACCTTCTCCGGCCGGGCCGGAACCCAACACCACTACGTCGTAGTTGTAGACAGCCATGCGTACTCCTTCAGAACTGGCCCGCTGGCCACGGTCGCCGCGGGACTCGATCATGCCGCCAGCGGCGCCATGAGAAAATTCGGGTGCAGTCTAATCAAGCGTGAACGCCGCGCACATTAACCCTTGGTCGCGTCGTAGGCCAATTTTGCCTGCACTACATGTCATTCACCGGCTCCCTGGCGGCAATCATCCCTGCTTGCGCTTTCACTCGCCTTTCACCGCCCGTTCGAATGCGGGCGTAGGTCGGGAGACGAAACCACCCTCTGCCCGAGTCACCAGAACGGCGGCCAGATCATGGGCCACGGCAAAGTCCCAGCCACGTTCTGGCCCAAGGATCAGCAGCAGTGTCGAATAGCCGTCGGCCAGCAGCGCCGAGGCATCGAGCACGGTCACCGCAGCCAGGTCATGCGCGACCGGGCGCCCGAGACGGGCATCGAAGGTATGCGAATAGCGCCGGCCATTCTCCTCGAAATAGTGGCGATAGTCACCCGAGGTCGACACCCCCAGGCCATTGACCGGGAAGATCTGGCGAGCGATCTGGCGGTCTTCGCGGGGTAATTCGAGGGCGATACGCCAGGGGCTACCATCGGGCTTGCGGCCAATGGCCTTGAGCTCCCCGGTAACTTCGGCGACGAAACTGACCACGCCCATGGCGCGCAGGCGCTCGGCAATCAGGTCGACGGCGTGGCCGGCAGCAATGCTGTTGAAGTCCAGTTGCACCGGGGCGTCCTTGCACAAGGCCTGGCCTTCGATGCGCAGATGCTGATAACCCACCCGCTGGTGGGCCTGGGCCAGCTCTTGCGGGTCGGGAACCTGCTCGTGGCGGGCCTGAGGGCCGAAACCCCACAGGTCCAGCAGCGGTTCGACGGTAAGGTCGAAGGCACCATTGCTCTGCTCGGCCAAGTGCTGGCCTAGAGTGACCAATGCGAGCATGTCGGCCGGCAGGGTCAGGCACCGGTTGGCGGGCAACTGGTTGAACTGGCTGACAGTGGAGTCGCCGCGGTAGGTGGAGTAGTGCCGGTCGACCTCGTGCAGGATGGTTTCGACTGCGGCTTGCACCTGGGCAGGTGCGGGGCCGCCCGGTTCGCGGACGTACTGGATGCTGTAGCTGCTGCCCATGGTCGGGCCACCGAAGCGCTCCAGGGTCGGGCCCTGGTGGCAGGCGGTCAGGAGCATCAGAATGAACAGGAGGGCTGTGCGCAAAGGTGGGTTCTCGGTTGTCTGGCCAGGCCCCATCGCCGGCGATGGCCGCCGTACAGACACAGTAGATGCCAGATCGGTTCATCAGGCCAAAAAAAACGGGAACCCGAAGGTTCCCGTTTTTTCATTGCCTTACAAGCGGATCAGCGCGGAAACGCAGGCGGGTTCACACCGGCCATCTCTTCCATCACACGAACCACCTGGCAGCTGTAACCGAACTCGTTGTCGTACCAGACGTACAGAACAACGCGGTTGTCGTTGCAGATGGTGGCTTCGGCATCGACCACACCGGCGTGGCGCGAGCCAACGAAGTCGGTGGACACCACTTCCTGCGAGCTGACGTAGTCGATCTGCTTGTGCAGTTCCGAGTGCATGGCGATCTGGCGCAGGTACTCGTTCAGCTCTTCGCGGTTGGTGGCCTTCTCAAGGTTCAGGTTGAGGATGGCCATCGACACGTTAGGCGTCGGAACGCGAATGGCGTTGCCGGTCAGCTTGCCCTTGAGCACTGGCAGCGCCTTGGCGGCGGCAGTGGCAGCACCGGTTTCGGTGATGACCATGTTCAGCGGCGCGGCGCGACCACGGCGGCTGCCCTTGTGGAAGTTGTCGATCAGGTTCTGGTCGTTGGTGAACGAGTGAACGGTTTCGACGTGGCCGTTGACGATGCCGTACTGGTCGTTGATGGCCTTGAGCACCGGCACAATGGCGTTGGTGGTGCAGGAAGCCGCCGAGATGATCTTGTCATCGGCAGCGATGTCGCCGTGGTTGATGCCGTGCACGATGTTCTTCAGCGCGCCCTTGCCAGGTGCGGTGAGGATCACGCGAGCAGCGCCTGGGCAGGCCAGGTGCTGGCCCAGACCGTCAGCGTCACGCCATACGCCGGTGTTGTCGACGATCAGCGCGTTGTCGATGCCGTACTGGGTGTAGTCGACTTCGCTCGGGCTCTTGGCGTAGATGACCTGGATCAGGTTGCCGTTGGCGGTGATGGTGTTGTTGGCTTCATCGATGGTGATGGTGCCATCGAACGGGCCGTGCACCGAGTCACGGCGCAGCAGGCTGGCGCGCTTGACCAGGTCGTTCTCGGCGCCCTTGCGCACGACGATGGCACGCAGGCGCAGGCCGTCGCCACCACCGGTCTTCTCGATCAGGATGCGCGCCAGCAGGCGGCCGATACGACCGAAGCCGTACAGGACAACGTCGGTGCCCTTGCGCGCCGAGGCGTTCTGCTGACCAACCACGTCGGCCAGCTCTTCACGCACGAACTGCTCGGCGCTGCGGCCGTTGCCTTCCTGCTTGAACTTGTTGGCCAGCTTGCCCAGGTCGACCGAAGCGGCGCCCAGTTTCAGCTCGCTCATGGCCTTGAGCAGGGGGAATGTCTCGTGGACGGACAGTTCGGTTTCGTCGGCTTGACGGTGACGCGCAAAGCGGTGGGCCTTGAGGATCGAGATAACCGAACGGTTGATCAGGCTGCGGCCATAGATCGAGCTCACCACGTTGTTGTTGCGGTAGAGCTGACCGATAAGCGGGATCATCGCTTCAGCCAGAGCTTCACGATCGATCCACTCACCAAGACACTGGTCGGGCTTCTGAGTCACGGGAACCTTCCACATGTAGGGGGAGAAAAAAGGGGCTACATTATGACGCCCTAACGCGTAACCGGCAATGAGCGCCTGTCGCAGCAGCCAAAGCCCGTGCTCATGCCCTTTCCGAGCCTGACAGCACGCACCGGCGCCGGTACAATCGGTGTCTTTGCCGCAACGCTTGGAGTGCAATCTCCCGTGTCAGTTCTGCGCCTACCGCAACTGTCGGCCACGGCCGGCAAACAAACCTGGGGCAACCTGCCAGGTGCCGCCCTCAGCCTTGCCATCGCCGAAGCGGCCAGCAGCGCGGGCCGCTTTACCCTGCTGCTGACGGCCGACAGCCAGGCTGCCGACCGTCTGGAGCAGGAGCTGCGCTTCTTCGCCCCAGACCTGCCGGTGCTGCCGTTCCCGGATTGGGAGACGCTGCCCTACGACCTGTTCTCGCCACACCAGGACATCATCTCCCAGCGCATTGCCAGCCTCTACCGGCTGCCGGAGCTGAGCCATGGCATCCTCGTGGTGCCGATCACCACCGCCCTGCACCGCCTGGCGCCAACGCGCTTTCTGCTCGGCAGCAGCCTGGTACTGGATGTAGGCCAGACCATCGATGTGGAGCAGATGCGCTCGCGCCTGGAGGCCAGCGGTTACCGCTGCGTCGACACGGTCTACGAGCATGGCGAGTTTGCCGTGCGCGGCGCGCTGATCGACCTGTTCCCGATGGGCAGCAAGCTGCCTTACCGTATCGACCTGTTCGACGACGAGATCGAGACCCTGCGCACCTTCGACCCGGAGACACAGCGCTCGATCGACAAGGTCGATTCGATCCGCCTGCTGCCGGCGCGCGAGTTCCCCATGCAGAAGGAAGAGGTGACGCGCTTCAAGGCCCGCTTCCGCGAACGTTTCGACGTCGACTTCCGCCGCAGCGCCATCTTCCAGGACCTGGCGAGCGGTATCATCCCCGCCGGTATCGAGTATTACCTGCCGTTGTTCTTCGAAGAAACCTCGACCCTGTTCGACTACCTGCCAAGCGATACCCAGGTGTTCTCGCTGCCGGGCGTCGAGCAGGCCGCCGAGCACTTCTGGAACGACGTGCGCGGGCGCTATGAAGACCGCCGCGGCGACCTCACCCGCCCACTGCTGCCGCCGGCCGAACTGTTCCTGCCTGTGGAAGACTGCTTTGCCCAGCTCAAACAGTGGCCACGGGTCGTGGTCAGCGCTGAGGCCCTGGACGCTGGGGCAGGCCGCGAACGCTTCCCCGCCCGCGCCCTGCCCAACCTGGCTATCGAAGCCAAGGCCAACCAGCCGCTGGCGGCGTTGTCCGAGTTCCTCGACCAGTTCAGCGGCCGCGTGCTGTTCACCGCCGAATCGGCGGGCCGTCGCGAGGTCCTGCTGGAGCTGCTTGAACGCCTCAAGCTGAGGCCCCAGACCGTTGACGGCTGGACTGACTTCGTCACCGGCAAGGAGCGCCTGGCAATCACCATCGCCCCGCTCGACGAAGGCCTGCTGCTGGACGACCCGGCCATTGCCCTGGTCGCCGAAAGCCCGCTGTTCGGCCAACGTGTGATGCAACGCCGACGCCGCGACAAGCGCGGCGAAGCAGCCAACGACGCGGTCATCAAGAACCTCACCGAGTTGCGCGAGGGTGCGCCCGTGGTGCACATCGACCACGGGGTGGGCCGCTACCTGGGCCTGGCCACTCTGGAAATCGACGGCCAGGCCGCCGAGTTCCTGACGTTGGAATACGCCGAGGGTGCCAAGCTCTACGTACCCGTGGCCAACCTGCACCTGATCGCCCGCTATACCGGCAGCGACGACGCCTTGGCACCGCTGCACCGGCTGGGTTCCGAAGCCTGGCAGAAGGCCAAGCGCAAGGCCGCCGAACAGGTCCGCGACGTGGCGGCCGAACTGCTGGACATCTACGCCCGTCGCGCCGCCCGCAAAGGCTACGCCTTCGCCGACCCAGCTGCCGATTACGCCACCTTCAGTGCTGGCTTCCCGTTCGAAGAAACACCCGACCAGCAGAACGCCATCGAAGCGGTGCGTGCCGACATGCTCGCCGCCAAGCCGATGGACCGCCTGGTGTGCGGCGACGTCGGCTTTGGCAAGACCGAGGTGGCCATGCGCGCCGCCTTCATTGCCGTGCACAGCGGCCGCCAGGTGGCAGTGCTGGTGCCCACCACCCTGCTCGCCCAACAGCATTACAACAGCTTCCGCGACCGCTTCGCCGACTGGCCGGTGACCGTGGAGGTGATGAGCCGCTTCAAGTCCGCCAAAGAAGTGGCCGCCGCTGCCGCTGACCTGGCCGAAGGCAAGATCGACATCCTCATCGGCACCCACAAGCTGCTGCAGGACGATGTGCGCTTCAAAGACCTGGGCCTGGTGGTCATCGACGAAGAACACCGTTTTGGCGTGCGCCAGAAGGAGCAGCTCAAGGCGCTGCGCAGCGAGGTGGACATCCTCACCCTGACCGCCACGCCGATCCCGCGCACCTTGAACATGGCCGTCGCCGGCATGCGCGACCTGTCGATCATTGCCACGCCGCCGGCGCGGCGCCTGTCGGTACGCACCTTCGTCATGGAACAGAACAACAGCACGGTGAAGGAAGCCCTGCTGCGTGAACTGCTGCGTGGCGGCCAGGTGTACTACTTGCACAACGACGTGAAAACCATCGAGAAGTGCGCCGCAGACCTCGCCGAGCTGGTTCCCGAGGCGCGTATCGGCATCGGCCACGGGCAGATGCGCGAGCGCGAGCTTGAGCAGGTGATGAGCGACTTCTATCACAAGCGCTTCAACGTGCTGATCGCCTCGACGATCATCGAGACCGGCATCGACGTGCCCAGCGCCAACACCATCGTCATCGAGCGCGCCGACAAGTTCGGCCTGGCCCAGTTGCACCAGCTGCGCGGCCGGGTCGGCCGCAGCCACCACCAGGCCTACGCCTACCTGCTGACCCCGGCACGGCAAAAGGTCAGTGCCGATGCCGAGAAGCGCCTGGAAGCCATCGCCAACACCCAGGACCTTGGCGCCGGCTTCGTGCTGGCCACCAACGACCTGGAGATCCGCGGTGCCGGCGAACTGCTCGGTGAGGGCCAGAGCGGGCAGATCCAGGCAGTAGGCTTCACCCTCTACATGGAAATGCTCGAGCGCGCGGTCAAGGCCATCCGCAAGGGCACCCAGCCAAACCTGGAGCAACCGCTCGGCGGCGGCCCGGAGATCAACCTGCGCCTGCCGGCGTTGATCCCCGAGGATTACCTGCCCGACGTGCACGCGCGCCTGATCCTCTACAAGCGCATCGCCTCTGCGGCCGACGAAGAAGGCCTCAAGGACCTGCAGGTAGAAATGATCGACCGCTTCGGCCTGTTGCCCGAGCCGACCAAAAACCTGATGCGCCTGACCCAGCTCAAGCTGCAGGCGGAAAAGCTCGGCATCAAGAAAGTCGACGCTGGCCCCAACGGCGGCAAGCTCGAGTTCGAGGCCGAGACCCCGGTCGACCCGCTGACCCTGATCAAGCTGATTCAGGGCCAGCCCAAACGCTACAAGTTCGAAGGCGCAACCCAGTTCCGCTTCCTGGTGCCGATGGAGCGCCCCGACGAACGCTTCAACACCCTGGAGGCGCTGTTCGAGCGCCTGACCCCACAGACCGCCTAAGGAAGCCCCATGCGTGCCATTCGTTGCCTGACCTTGCTGCTTGCGCTGTTCGCGCCGGCTGCCTTCGCCGAAGGCTTGTATCAGGTGGAAATGCTCCTCGTACGGCAAAACACTGTGCCCGCCTTTACCAGCCCGTTTGCACCTGAGGACTGGAGCGCCGGCGCCCCGCGCCTGGACAAAGGCGCCGAGCGCCCACTGGCACTGGACGATGAAGCCACCCGCCTGCAGGCCACCGCCGACTACACCGTGCTGCTGCACAAAGCCTGGCAGCAACAGGTTGGCAGCCAGCCCAGCCGCATCGCCCTGGGCGCAGGCGAGGAGCAGTTCGGCCACTTCCCGATCGAGGGCAACCTCAGCATCACGGAGGGTCGCTTCATCGCCGTGGAAGCCAACTTCTGGGTCAACCAGCTCGACGGCAACGGCAGCGTGCTGCAAAGCGAGCAGTTCAAGCAGAGCAACAGCACCATGAAGGGCGGCCAACTCACCTTTCTCGACGGTGGGCACCTGGCAGTCCTGCTGAAGGTCACGCCTGCGGGCGCGCCGAAGATACCGGTGATGACCCCGGAAATGATGGAGCAGTGACGTGAGCGAAAGCGATGCGCAGTCCTTCGTCCGGGAACACGCCGGCTGGACCTATGCGTTCGACCGTAAAACCTTGCAACGCGGCCTGGACTACGCAGAGCAAGGCAAGAGTGAAATCGTATCGATCCGGGGCCTGACCATCCACGCCCAGTGCGCAGGCTCACAGGGCGGCGCCTACCACCAACGCATTTCCCTGGACATGACCGAAGAGGGCGTCGAATGCATCGGCACCTGTTCATGCCCGGTCGGGAACAACTGCAAGCATTGCGCGGCCGCGCTCTATGTCCTGGAACGCGGCCCGAACTGGGTCGAAGGCGCGCCTGCCAACCCGCTTGCGAACGCGCAGACAACGGGGCAACCGGTGGACCTCCCCCCCGATCTCGCGCACTGGGTGCAGGCACTGGAAATATCAGCAACGCCTCCCGCCGAGCCGACCCGGCGCAAGGGGCCGTCGCTCTATTACGTGGTCAGCGTCGAGAGCGGGCAATGCATGCTCAGCGTGTTCAAGGGCACTCGACAAGCTGAAGAGGGACTGAAACTGACGCGGCCCAGCTCGATGCCCGAACTGATCTACTACACCCCGCGCTACGTGACCGACGAGGACCTGCGTGCTCTGCGCCTGATCGATGCCATCAGCAAGGATTACAGCCTGCCGATCGCACGACTGGAAGGCAAGAAAGGCGCTGAACTCTACGAGTACGCCCTGGCCACAGGGCGCCTGCTGTTCGGCACCCAGCGAACGCCACTGATTCACGGGCCAGACCTGCAAGCCGAGTTCCGCTGGATGAGGTTGGACAACGGCAGTTACCGTGGCGCCTGGCACCCCGCCGATAATGCCCACACACTGGCACTGCCGCTCGACCCCCTGTACTACGTGGACACCGAAACGGGGCAGACAGGCAAACTGCTGCATGACCTGGACCCGTTCATCGCCAGCCAGCTGGCGAGTGCGCCCACCGTCCCGGAACACCTGGTCATTCCCCTGAGCCACCGCCTGAATGCCCTGAACCGCCAGGTCCCGACGCCCACGACCGTGCAAGTCGAGCACCTCGAGCAGGTTCAGCCGCGCCCTCACCTGACCCTGGGCAGCCTGGAGTTCAGTGCCTACATGCCCAAGACCGGCCGCATGCAGCGCCAGATGCAACACCGCGCGGCCCTCGCGTTCGATTACGACGGCCTGCGCGCCAGCGGCAACGACGACAAGCCACTGACCCGCCTGGTAGAGGCCACCAGCCAACGCATCCGCCGCCAGCCCCAAGCCGAGCAGGTGCTGCGCAAGGCCTTGCATGACCTGGGTTTCAAGCCCGCCACCCGGCAGAGCAAGGCGCTGCCCGACAGCGCCGGCGAAATGCTCCAGCTGCCCGACGATGAGGCCTGGCTGCGTTTTGCCCGTGAAGGCCTGCCGCGCCTGCGCGCGGCGGGCTGGGAAATCGACATTCACCGGGACTTCGCGTTCAACCTGCAAGAGGTGGAGGACTGGTACGCCAGCATCGACGAAGCGCCAGGCCATGAATGGTTCGACCTGGAACTGGGCATCGTCGTTGACGGCCAGCGCCACAGCCTGTTGCCGATCGTCCTGCAACTGCTGCGCAGCAACCCTGAACTGCTGCGCCCCAGCGAACTGGCCCGGCGCAGTGATGATGAGCACCTGGTGATCGACCTCAACCGCGGCCGCCTGGATAGCCCGACACTGCGCGTCGCCCTGCCCTACGGGCGGATCAAGGCGGTCATGGGCACCCTCGGCGAGCTGTACCTGCACGAGGACACCACCGGCCCGTCACTGCGCATGGACCGCGCCGACGCGGCGCGCCTGAACGACATCGACCACCTGCCCCTGCACTGGGAAGGCGGCAGCCATGTGCGCGACCTTGGCCGGCGCCTGCGCGATGCCCGCGACTTGCAGGTCGAGCCACCCGCCGCACTCAATGCCACCTTGCGCCCCTATCAGCAGCAAGGCCTGAACTGGTTGCAGGCACTGCGCGAAATGGGTACCGGCGGGATACTGGGCGACGACATGGGCCTGGGCAAAACCCTGCAGACCCTGGCCCACCTGCTGCTGGAAAAACAGAACGGCCACCTGGCTCACCCTGCCTTGGCGGTGATGCCGACCAGCCTGATCCCCAACTGGCTCGACGAGGCCCAGCGCTTCGCCCCTGGCCTACGCATGCTGGCCCTGCAGGGCCCAGGCCGTAACAAGCATTTTGCCAAGCTGCACGAATACGACCTGGTGTTGACCACTTACGCCCTGGTGCCACGGGACATTGAACACTTGCGCGCGCAACCCTGGAGCGTGCTGGTACTGGACGAAGCCCAGAACATCAAAAGCAGTACCAGCAAGGCCACCCTCGCGGTCTGCGAGCTGCAGGCCAACCAGCGCCTGTGCCTCACAGGCACACCGATGGAAAATAACCTGGGCGAACTGTGGTCGATCTTCCACTTCCTGATGCCCGGCTGGCTGGGCGAGGTCAAGCGCTTCAACCAGGACTATCGGACGCCAATCGAACGCCATGGCGATGCCGAGCGCCTGACGCACCTGGTCAGCCGCATCCGCCCGTTCCTACTGCGCCGCACCAAAGAGCAAGTGGCCACCGAGCTGCCCGCGAAAACCGAAATGGTGCACTGGGTCGAACTCAGCGACGCCCAGCGCGACACCTACGAGGCCGTGCGGGTGGCCATGGACAGGAAGGTCCGCGACGAAATTACCCGCAATGGCGCGGCTCGCAGCCAGATCGTGATTCTCGACGCCCTGCTCAAGCTGCGTCAGGTGTGCTGCGACCTGCGCCTGGTCAAAGGGGTGGAAACCAAGGGCAACCAGGCCGACAAAGGCAAGCTTGGCGCACTGCTGGAAATGCTCGAAGAGCTGCTCAGTGAAGGGCGGCGGGTGCTGCTGTTTTCCCAGTTCACCTCGATGCTGGCACTGATCGAACAGGAACTGCAAAAGCGCAAGGTCCGTTACAGCCTGCTTACCGGCGACACCCGCGACCGGCGCACGCCGGTGCAGCAGTTCCAGCAGGGGGACAGCGAAGTGTTCCTGATCAGCCTCAAGGCCGGTGGCGTAGGGCTGAACCTCACTGCTGCCGACACGGTGATCCACTTTGACCCGTGGTGGAACCCGGCCAGCGAGAACCAGGCCACCGACCGCGCCTACCGCATCGGCCAGGACAAGCCGGTATTTGTATTCAAGTTGATTACCCGCGGCACAGTGGAAGAGAAGATCCAGCAGCTGCAGCAGGATAAAGCCGCGCTGGCGGCGAGCCTGCTCGATGGCGGGCAGGCGGGGCAATGGCGCTTGGGGGATGAGGAAATCGACGCGCTGTTTGCGCCCTTGCCTGGGAAGCGAGGCCGGCAAGGCTAGTCATCGACAGGCAATATCGGCCTCTTTGCGGGTAGCCCCACGAAGAGGCCGATACCATCAATCGACCAACTGCGCTTCGCGCAGCGCACCCAAGGCCTCCAGCCAACGGGGCTGCTGGCGATAATCGGTACGCGCAAAGCCCTGCCCACGCATCCGCGCAATCCGCGGCGAGGGCTTGACCTTCAGCCGCTGCGCCGCAGTCAGCGCCAGCTCCGCCGCGGCCCGGTCGTTACACACCAGCCCCATGTCGCAACCCGCACTCAAGGCCGCCTCGATGCGGTTGGCCGCATCACCCACTACATGGGCGCCAGCCATTGACAGGTCGTCACTGAAAATCACCCCGTCAAAGCCCAGCTCGCCGCGCAGGATGTCCTGCAACCAACGACGCGAGAAGCCGGCAGGCTGGTTGTCGACCTGCGGATAGATGACATGGGCAGGCATTACGGCCGCCAGTTGGCCACTGAGGCGGCTGAACGGAATGAGGTCTGCCTGGCGCAGTTGCTCGAGGCTACGCTCATCGGTCGGGATAGCCACATGCGAGTCCGCCTCGGCCCAGCCATGCCCCGGGAAGTGCTTGCCACAGGCCGCCATGCCCGCTGCGTTCATGCCGCGGATGAAGGCGCCGGCCAGTTGCGTGGCCCGCTGCGGATCACCTTCGAAGGCGCGGCTACCCACCACGGCGCTGCGCTGATGGTCCAGGTCCAGCACGGGGGCAAAGCTCAGGTCCAGCCCCACCGCCAGCACCTCGGTGGCCATCAGCCAACCACAGTGTTCGGCCAGGGACTCGGCATTGACGTTATCAGCGATCGCACGCATGGCCGGCAGGCGCACGAAGCCCTGGCGCAAGCGCTGCACCCGTCCACCTTCCTGGTCGACGGCCAGGATCAGCTCAGGACGGATGGCACGGATGGAAGCACACAGCTCGCGCACCTGGCGCGGGCTCTCGATGTTGCGGGCAAAGATGATCAGGCCGGCCACTTCCGGCTGGCGCAGAAGCTGGCGGTCCTCGGCGGTCAGCCATTTACCGGCGATATCCACCATCAGGGAGCCTTGCAGGCTGACGGTCATAGGTAATCCTTCATTGCAGACGAAGAGAAGCCCAGGTCGGGCATGCCAGGGTGCGCTCGAAACAGGCCCGGCAGATTGGTGTTGTGCAGGCGACTGACACCTGGCTCATAGCCATTGCGCCAGAACAGGTCAGCGAGGGGAATGCGCAGGAAATCGAGGTCGGACATGGGCGCTAGCTTAGCTGAAGCGCCCTGCCCCGCCCAGCCTTCAGGCCTTGGCGGTAGTGCTGGCGGCCTTGCTGCGCGGGCGCAGCTGTGCCGATGCCATGGCCGCGTCGGTGACGCCACTGTCGGCGCGCATGCCGGCAGCCAGGAACGGCACCATCAGGCGCATCACCTGCTCGATCGAGGTATTGATGCCAAAATCGGTTTCGGCGATGGCGCGCAACGCCTTGATCCCGGACATGCTGAAAGCCGCAGCACCCAGCATGAAATGCACCCGCCAGAACAGCTCGAGCGGCGGGATCCGCGGCGCGGCCTCGTTGACCAGCAGCATGTAGCGGCGGAACACCTTGCCGTACATGTCTTCCAGGTAGCGACGCAGGTGCCCCTGGCTCTGGCTGAAGGCAAGGCCCAACAGGCGCATGAAAATGGACAGATCGTTATTGCTGCGCGGCTGCACCACCAATGCCTGCTCCACAAGCATTTCCAGCAGTTCTTCGAGGCTGGGCTTTTGCTCAGGCTTGGCCTGACGCCGCTCCAGCTCACGCTCCAGGCTGGCACAGAACGGCCCGAGGAAACGCGAGAACACGGCCTGGATCAAGGCCTTCTTGGAGCCGAAATGGTAGTTGACCGCCGCCAGGTTGACCCCGGCCTTGCTGGTAATCAGGCGCAACGAGGTTTCGGCGAACCCCCTCTCCGCGAACAACTGCTCGGCAGCATCGAGAATGCGTTCAACGGTTTCCGATTGGGCCATGACTACTCCGCCAGACTGACAAACAAGTGTTTGAAACATACGTTTCAGCCCTGCGGATGTCAAGGCTCGGTGACCGAGCGGTCGTCATTAAAAAGCCCTTGGTTGCACGCTGCAAGCGACATGATCGTTGGCCAGGCAGTTTTTCTTGCAGCTTGGCGCTTGCAGCTCATCCAGTACTGTATATAATCCCAGTCACTGTATAAAAAGACAGAGCGCCCGCCATGTTGAAACTGACGCCACGCCAAGCCGAAATCCTGGCCTTCATCAAACGCAGCCTTGAAGACAACGGCTTCCCGCCGACACGCGCGGAGATCGCTCAGGAGCTGGGCTTCAAATCGCCCAACGCCGCCGAGGAGCATCTCAAGGCCCTTGCGCGCAAAGGTGCCATTGAAATGACCCCGGGCGCCTCCCGTGGCATTCGCATCCCAGGCATCGAAGCCAAGACCGAAGAAAGCGGGTTGCCCATCATCGGCCGGGTCGCTGCCGGTGCACCGATTCTCGCCGAACAGCACATCGAGCAATCCTGCAACATCAACCCAGCCTTTTTCCACCCGCGCGCCGACTATCTGCTGCGCGTACACGGCATGAGCATGAAGGACGTCGGCATCTTCGACGGCGATCTGCTGGCCGTGCACACCTGCCGCGAGGCCCGCAACGGCCAGATCGTCGTCGCCCGTATCGGTGATGAAGTCACCGTCAAGCGCTTCAAGCGCGAAGGCAGCAAGGTCTGGCTCATCGCCGAAAACCCAGAGTTCGCCCCTATCGAAGTCGACCTGAAAGAACAGGAGCTGGTGATCGAGGGTTTGAGTGTCGGCGTAATTCGTCGCTGATCCAGGAGGCGTCATGCAACAGTTCATCCAAGCACATCAGCAGGTTCAGCTTCCACTGTTCGAAGCCTTTCTCGCCCAGCCGGTATTGCCGGGCCTGAAAGCCAGCGAACAGGCACGCAAAAGCAGCCAACCAGACCTGTTCAGTGAACTGTCCCTGCGTGGCGCACCCGAGCACTGCCAGAGTTTGCTGGCACCGGTTTTGCGCGAGTTGAGCGAAGAGCAGGAAGCACGCTGGCTTACCCTGATCGCACCGCCTCCCAGCCTGACCCAGGCCTGGCTGCGCGACGCTGGCCTCAACCGCGAGCGCATCCTGCTGCTGCAGCCTGGCGGCAACCAAAGCGCCCTGCAACTGGCCTGCGAGGCATTGCGCCTTGGGCGCAGCCACACGGTGGTCAGCTGGCTTGGCAGCGTCAATGCCACCGCACGTCAGCAACTGGTACGCGCAGCCAGTGCCGGAAACGCACAAAGCCTGAACATCCGCCTCGGCTGATGTTCAGGCTTTGCCTGTCATAAAACCTGATGCTCAGTGCAGTACGCGTGGCCCTTCGTCGCGCTCAAGCTCGCCATCCATCAAACGGCCGGCCATCTGCACACCCACACTCAGCATGGCCTTGGCCACTTCAACATGTTGCCCCTGCAGGAACGCCTTGGCATCTTCCGAGAAATCCAGGGTTACCAGGGAGCCTTCGTCCTCGGCGCGACGCAACTCGATTCGGCCATCAGGCAACTCGACAATTTCTAGAAAAGACGTAGACATATAGGGCTGTTCTCCACGAAAGGCCGGTATTGTACCAGCCACAGCGGGTATCAGCACTCACTCAACGCGTCACGGAAACGTCTCACCAAACCTTTGAGGTTGTGGCGCCAGCTTTCCAGCTCGTCCCGCGACAGCGCAGGCCGCTCGGGCTCGTCGAGGTTGATGGCCTGAATAAGCGGCTGGGTGACGTCACCTTTTGGGGCTTTTTTCGCGACCGGTGGTCGGAACAATTCGGCATAAGCGCCCAACAGTTGCGCCAACCAGGTTTCGCGTTGCCTGGCCAATTCCAGCAGCTCCGCCACTTCGGGAATGGCAATGCCATTGAGGGCATCGTCGGCAAGCGCTTGCTCGACGGTAGCCGCCACTGGCAGGCGGTAGAACCCGCCAATCTCATGGCATAACCCCAACAGCGCACCGTACAGGTGGAACAACGCCGATTCGCGCTCAGCCTGGACCAGGCCCTGAGCATTCATGGCCTGACTGCCCTCAGCCTTGGCCATGGACTCGAGGGCAAGGCCAGCGAAGAAGAGTTTCTGGTTAGTGCGGGTGTAGAGTTCCTGGGCCATCTTGAGTGGCCTCCCTAAGGCTGCAAGGCGAATACCTGCAGTTTCAGGGATCAGGGTGTACTTGTCACCCATGAAATAGGGCCGCATAGCGGCCCCATTCAATTGCACGATCAGCGCTTGTCTTCAACCTTCCAGGCATTGCCGTCGTAAAACGCCTTCCAGCCGGTCGGCTTACCATCGACCTCGGACTGCACGTACTGCTCCTTGGTCTTGCGGTTGTAGCGGATCACCGCCGGGCGACCCTCCGGGTCTTTGGGCGGCGCATCGCACAGGAAATGATACTTCGGGTCGATCTCGTGCTTGTGCGGCAGAATTTCCAGCACCAACGGCGCACGCGTCTCGCGGTTCTTGGGGAACTGGCTGGCAGCCAGGAACAGCCCCGAAGCACCATCGCGCAGCACGTAGGTATCGTCGACCTTCTCGCACTTGAGTTCCGGCATGTCCACCTTGTCCATCTTCGGTGGCGCCGCCTCACCGCTCTTGAGCAGTTTTCGGGTGTTTTTACAGGCCGGGTTGGTACAGCCGAAGAACTTGCCGAAACGGCCCGTCTTAAGCTGCATCTCGCTGCCGCACTTGTCGCACTCCAGGCTCGGACCTTCATAACCTTTGATGCGATAGCTGCCCTCTTCGATCTCGTAACCGGCGCAATCGGGGTTGTTACCGCAGATATGCAGCTTGTGCTTCTCGTCGAGCAGGTAAGCGTCCATCGCGGTGGCGCAGATCGGGCAGCGGTGCTTGCCCAAAAGAACGCGCGATTCCGACTCACCTTCGTCGTCCGCCGCAATTTCATCGCCCGGCACCAGGTTCACGGTGGCCTTGCAACGCTCTTTGGGCGGTAGGCTGTAGCCGGAGCAACCCAGGAACACGCCAGTGGAGGCGGTGCGGATCATCATCGGGCGCCCGCATTCCTTGCACGGAATATTGGTCATGGTCGGCTGGTTGGCGCGCATGCCGTGTTCAGCGGATTCAGCAGTCAGCAGTTTCTTGCTGAAGTCACCGTAGAACTCGTCAAGAACGTTCTTCCAGTCACGCTCGCCCTGGGCCACGTCATCGAGGTTCTCCTCCATGCCGGCAGTAAAACCGTAGTCCATCAGGTTGGCGAAGCTTTCCGACAGGCGCTCGGTCACGATGTCGCCCATTTTTTCGGAATAGAAACGGCGGTTATGCAGGGTCACATAGCCACGATCCTGAATGGTGGAAATGATGGCCGCGTAGGTCGACGGGCGACCGATACCGCGTTTTTCCATTTCCTTGACCAGACTGGCTTCGGTGAAGCGCGCCGGCGGCTTGGTGAAATGCTGGCTCGGGTCGATCTGGATCAGCTTGAGTGCTTCGCCCTGGACCATTTCTGGCAGTACGTCGTCCTCACCCGGTTTGCTCTGCTGCGCCAACACGCGGGTATAACCGTCGAACTTGAGGATGCGGCCCTTGGCGCGCAGCTCGAAGTCACCCGCGGCCACGGTAACGCTGGTGGACAGGTACTGTGCAGGCGGCATCTGGCAGGCCAGGAACTGGCGCCAGATGAGTTCGTACAGGCGCTCGGCATCACGCTCCATACCGCTGAGCTTGGTCGGGTGCGTGTTGACGTCGGATGGACGAATCGCTTCGTGCGCTTCCTGCGCCCCTTCCTTGCTGCCGTACACCAGCGGCGCTTCGGGCAGGTACTGCTTGCCGAATTCGCGCTCGATGTAGCTGCGCGCCATGTCCAGCGCGTCGGCCGACAAGTTGGTAGAGTCGGTACGCATGTAAGTGATGTAGCCCGCTTCGTACAGGCGCTGCGCCATCATCATGGTCTTCTTCACCCCGAAGCCCAGGCGGTTGCTCGCTGCCTGCTGCAGGGTGGAGGTGATGAACGGCGCCGAAGGCTTGCTGCTGGTGGGGCGGTCTTCACGCTTGACCACGCTGTAGCTAGACGCCTTGAGCTTGTCCAGCGCAGCCATGGCCTGGGCTTCGTTGAGCGGTTTGAAGGCCTCACCCTTCTCGCGGGTGACTTCGAAGCGCACCTTGGCGTTCTTCGCAGTGCCCAGGTCGGCGTGAACTTCCCAGTACTCTTCGGGGATGAACGCGCGAATCTCGCGCTCACGCTCAACCACCAACTTCACCGCCACCGACTGCACGCGGCCTGCCGACAGGCCACGGGCGATCTTGGCCCACAACAGTGGCGAGACCATGTAGCCCACCACGCGATCGAGGAAGCGCCGCGCCTGCTGGGCGTTGACGCGGTCGATATCCAGTTCGCCAGGCTGCGAGAAGGCATCCTGGATGGCCTTCTTGGTAATTTCGTTGAACACCACGCGCTTGTAGCGGGTGTCGTCACCCCCGATGGCTTCGCGCAGGTGCCAGGCAATGGCCTCCCCTTCGCGGTCCAAGTCGGTTGCGAGATAGATGGTGTCGGCATCCTTGGCCAGGCGGCGCAGCTCTTCGATCACCTTTTCCTTGCCAGGCAGGATTTCGTACTTGGCCTTCCAGCCGTGCTCGGGGTCCACGCCCATGCGCGCCACCAGTTGGCGACGGGCCTTTTCTTTGGGCGACAGGGCCGGAGCCTCACCCGCAGCCTTGCCCCGCTTGGCGGCCGGCTCTTTGCTCGCGCTGGCCGAACCGCTGGTGGGGAGGTCTCGGATATGGCCGATACTCGACTTCACCACGTACTGGTTGCCCAGGTACTTGTTGATGGTCTTGGCCTTGGCCGGGGATTCCACAATGACCAGCGATTTGCCCATGGATCGGAGTATTCCTGAATCTGAAGATGAAAAACGCGTCAGGTGCCGGACGCGGCACCGCTATATATAGTGGCAATAGAGTGAGGTCAAGCGCGGTCGTTCACTCTTGCACCTTGCCAGGCTGCCCAGACAACCCCGCTTCTGCCTTGACCAAAGCAAAGCGTGGCACCTGCTCGCCGTCAACCTCGACGGATTCCTGGAACATCGAAAGCGGGCGTACCCAGTAGCTGTAATCACCATACAGGCACTGGTAGAACACCATCCACTCCTCGCTTTCGGAGTGCCGCGCAGCACTGAAGACACGGTACTCAGGCCCTTTGTAATGCCGGTATACGCCTGGTTGTATCTGCATGCCGCTACCCTCTTGAAACAAATGCCTAAAAAAACAAAAACCGGGGCACAGGGCCCCGGCTGCTGCCTTGCTACGCGATCAGACGCGTTCGAAGACCGTGGTAATGCCCTGGCCCAAGCCTACGCACATGGTCGCCACCCCGAGGGTGCCACCATTTTGCTTCATGACGTTGAGCAGGGTGCCGGAAATCCGCGCCCCGGAGCAACCAAACGGGTGGCCCAACGCAATAGCGCCGCCGTGCAGGTTAACCTTCTCATCCATCTTGTCGAGCACTTTCAAGTCTTTGAGCACTGGCAGGGCCTGTGCAGCGAAGGCTTCGTTGAGCTCGATGAAGTCGATATCGGCCATGGTCAGGCCGGCACGCTTGAGGGCTTTCTGGGTCGACGGGACTGGCCCATAGCCCATGATTGCAGGGTCCACACCCGCCACCGCCATCGAGCGAATCACCCCCAGCGGCTGGATGCCAAGGTCCATTGCACGCTGGCCGGACATGACGATCATGCACGACGCGCCATCGGTGATCTGCGACGAGGTACCGGCAGTGACGGTACCACCTTTCGGGTTGAACGCCGGCTTGAGCGACGCCAGGCCTTCGAGGGTGGTTTCCGGGCGAATGGTCTCGTCGAAGTCGAAGACCTTCAGGAAACCGTTCTCGTCATAGCCCTGCATCGGGATGATCTCGTCCTTGAACTTGCCCTCGACTGTCGCCTTATGGGCAAGCTGGTGCGAACGCACGCCGAACAGGTCCTGTTGCTCACGGGTGATGCCGTGCATCTTGCCGAGCATCTCGGCAGTCAGGCCCATCATCCCGGAAGCCTTGGCAGCGTGCAAGGACAGGTGCGGGTTAGGGTCCACACCGTGCATCATGCTGACGTGGCCCATGTGCTCGACACCACCGACCACGAACACATCACCGTTGCCAGTCATGATGGCCTGGGCAGCCGTGTGCAGCGCGCTCATCGACGAACCACACAGGCGGCTGACGGTCTGGGCAGCCGAGGTGTGGGGAATCTGGGTCATCAGCGACGCCATGCGGGCGATGTTCCAGCCCTGCTCCAGGGTCTGGTTGACACAGCCCCAGATCACGTCCTCGACTTCTTTCGGGTCAACCTTGCCGTTGCGCTCGAGCAGCTTGCTGATCAGGTGCGCCGACATGTCTTCGGCGCGGGTGTTGCGGTGCATGCCACCCTTGGAGCGGCCCATCGGCGTGCGACCGAAGTCGACAATCACCACGTCTCTTGGATTGAGGCTCATATTGATAATCTCGCTCTACTCTCTCTAAGGCGTTGGCCGCTCAGTTGAAGAAGCGCTGGCCATTCTTGGCCATTTCGCGCAACTTCGCGGTCGGGTGGTACAGCGGCCCCAGATCAGCGTACTGATCGGCCAGGGCGACGAACTCGGCCACGCCGATCGAGTCGATGTAGCGCAGCGCACCCCCGCGGAACGGAGGGAAACCAATGCCGTAGACCAGGCCCATGTCCGCCTCGGCAGCCGTCTCGACAATGCCGTCTTCCAGGCAGCGCACGGTTTCCAGGCACAGCGGGACCATCATCCAGTTGATGATGTCTTCGTCGGTCACTTCACGTTGCTCGAAGACAATCGGCTTGAGCACGTCGAGCACGGTGGCGTCGAACACTTTCTTCGGCTTGCCGCGCTTGTCGGTTTCATAGGCGTAGAAGCCCTTGCCGTTTTTCTGCCCCAGACGGTTGGCCTCGTACAGCGCGTCGACGGCCGAGCGGCGCTCGTCCTTCATGCGGTCCGGGAAGCCTTCGGCCATCACGTCGCGGCCGTGGTGGCCGGTGTCGATGCCGACTACGTCCATCAGGTAGGCCGGGCCCATCGGCCAGCCGAACTTCTCCATGACCTTGTCGATGCGCACGAAGTCGACGCCAGCGCTGACCAGCTTGGCAAAGCCGCCGAAGTACGGGAACAGCACACGGTTGACCAGGAAGCCCGGGCAGTCGTTGACCACGATAGGGTTCTTGCCCATCTTCTTGGCGTAGGCGACGGTGGTGGCAACGGCCACTTCACTGGACTTCTCGCCACGGATCACTTCCACCAACGGCATCATGTGCACCGGGTTGAAGAAGTGCATGCCGACGAAGTTTTCGGGGCGCTTGAGGGCTTTGGCCAGCAGGTTGATGGAAATGGTCGAGGTGTTGGAGGCAAGGATCGCATCATCCTTCACCTGCCCTTCAACCTCTGCCAGCACGGCCTGCTTGACTTTCGGGTTCTCGACCACGGCCTCGACGACGATGTCGACGTTGGCAAAATCACCGTAGGACAGGGTCGGGCGGATGGCGTTGAGTGCCTCAGCCATTTTGGCCGGAGTCAGGCGGCCTTTCTCGACGCGATTGCCGAGCAGCTTGGACGCCTCGTTCAGGCCCAGCTGGATGGCTTCCTCGCGGATGTCCTTCATCAGGATCGGGGTGCCCTTGACCGCCGACTGATAGGCGATGCCGCCCCCCATGATGCCTGCGCCGAGCACGGCAGCCTGCTTCACGTCGTGGGCGATTTCGTCATGGGCCTTGGCCTTGCGCTTGAGCTCCTGGTCGTTCAGGAACAGGCCGATCAGGCTCTCGGCGACCGAGGTCTTGGCCAGCTTGGCAAAGCCCGCCGCTTCTACCTCCAGAGCCTTGTCACGGCCAAAGTTGGCGGCTTTCTGGATGGACTTGATGGCTTCTACCGGAGCCGGGTAGTTCGGGCCAGCCTGGCCAGCGACGAAGCCCTTGGCGGTCTCGAACGCCATCATCTGCTCGATGGCATTGAGCTTGAGCTTTTCCAGCTTGGGCTGACGCTTGGCCTTGTAATCCAGCTCGCCGCTGATGGCGCGCTTGATCAGGTCCAGGGCACCGGCCTGCAACAGTTCCGGGGCGACCACGGCGTCGACGGCACCGACTTTCAAGGCGTCTTCGGCACGGTTTTCCTTGCCAGCGGCGATCCACTCGATGGCATTGTCCGAGCCGATCAGGCGCGGCAGACGCACGGTACCGCCGAAGCCTGGGTAGATGCCCAGCTTGACTTCCGGCAGGCCGATCTTGGCGGTGCTGGACATGACCCGGTAGTCGGCGGCCAGGCACATTTCCAGGCCGCCACCCAGGGCGATGCCGTTGATGGCGGCAACGGTCGGCACTTCGAGGTCTTCGAAGGCATTGAAGATGCGGTTGGCTTCCAGGTTGCCGGCAACCAGCTCGGCCTCGGGCAGCTTGAAGTTATCGACGAATTCGGTGATGTCGGCGCCGACGATGAACACGTCCTTGCCACTGCTGACGATCACGCCCTTCACCGAGGCGTCGGCCTTGATGGCGTCGACGGCCTGGCGCAGCTCGTCCAGGGTCAGGCGATTGAACTTGTTGACGGACTCACCCTTGAGGTCGAACTTCAGTTCGACGATGCCGCTTTCAAGAGCCTTAACCGTGATGGCTTTACCTTCGTAAATCATCAACTGATCTCCACGATATGGAAGCTGAACTGTACACGCCGATCGCTGGAGGCAAGGCAGCACTTGGCTGCTCTCGCTCCAGGCACACCCGTCAGCGCGCTAGTCGGGATTCTGTACGAGCGGTGTGACATACAAACGCTCAATTCATACGCCCGTTTGATTTGGGTATGCACACATTCTCCGAAAAGGTCAGCGTTGTCAAATGGTCGCAGGCACCGGGAAAACGCGACTTTGCGGTCATCGCGCATCGGGTGGGCGCAAAACCCGCTGACAGTGATTGCAGATCATTCATGTCAGCGATTGACCACAAAAACTGCCCTGCGCTGCATTTTTCCAGCAGCACGGCGACGCTCGGCTACACTGCCAGTGGCTTCAGGAAAACCCGGCCTGCCTGGCCTTTTCTGCGCAGCAGAAACGACAAAGCGGCAATCTGGCAACGCTCCCTCAGGGGCGCTGCCGGATTGCCGCTTTGTCGTTAACGGGGGCTCAGGCGAGGGTTTCGAAGGCGTGGGCAATATCCTGCAATACAGATTTATCGCCCCGCTCGCTCCAGTACAGGGCAATCATGCGTTTATCGGCTTCGACCTTGTAGACAGTCGCCGGCAAGCGTGCAAACACCTCGGCCAGGCGTGCCTCCTCGCACACTTCGCGCCATTGGTTCCACCACACCCCAGGGCTGATCTGCCAGTAGCACCAGCTGTCTTCATGGCCGCGGCGTCGCGCTCGATGGTACTGCGGGCACGGGCTGGGCGGTTCTTTTTCGAGCCAGTGCGGCCACTGCTGCGGCGCCAACTGCATGGCCAGGCCCATGCGCCGCGCCTCCAGGCGCAAGCTCATCTGCTCGCCCTGCTTGCGCGACACCCGCAACCAGGAAAGCGGGCTGAGAATCAGCGCAAGGATTGACACCACCAGCCATACCGTCATATCTGTAGATCCCATAAAGCGTTGCAAATGAGCGGGTTACTCGGTTTCACGGATAACCTGCTCGAAAGCGACCATACTTCTACTATCGCGATTGTCAGGAGTACAGCTCATGTCCTACGAACATCTTCTGGTCGCCGTCGACCTCACCGAAGAGTGCGACCCGGTGATCAAACGTGCCATGAAGCTCGCCGAGCCGACCGGCGCCAAAGTCTCACTGGTGCATATCGTCGAACCCATGGCCATGGCCTTCGGCGGTGACGTGCCGATGGACCTGTCGCAGTTGCAACAGCAGCAGTTCGATCAGGCCAAGGAGCGTATGGATCGCCTGTTCAACAAATACCCTGAGATCAACCGCGGTGATTCGCACCTGACCTACGGCCAGCCACGCCAGGAAATCCACCAACTGGCCAAGGACCAGAAGTGTGACCTGATCGTGGTCGGCAGCCATGGCCGCCATGGCTTGGCACTGCTGCTCGGCTCCACCGCCAACGACGTGCTGCACGGCGCGCCGTGCGATGTGCTGGCTGTGCGGTTGCTGAAGAAGGAATGATCTAGCCTGTTCCGGCCTCATCGCCCACAAGCCGGCGATGAGGCCAGGACTGCCTCAACCTTCCAGTTCTGCCCAACGCTCTACCAGCACATCCAGCTCGCCCTGCATTTTTTCAAGCTTGGCCAGCACCGCCGAGGTTTCCTCGATCGGCCGCTGATAGAAGCCCGGCGCGTTGACCTCTTCCTGCGCTGCCGCCATGCGCTGCTCCAGCTCGTCGATCTGCCCCGGCAGCATCTCCAGCTCACGCTGCAACTTGTAACTGAGCTTCTTCTTCGACGCATCGGCTGCCGCGACTACCGGTGCAGGCGCCGCTTCCACTGCCGGCTTCTCGACCACCGCAGTATTGAGCTCGGACTTGCCGCCTTTGCTCTCGGTCACGCCAAGCAGCTTCGGCGACCCGCCCTGGCGGATCCAGTCTTCGTAGCCGCCGACATACTCGCGTACCCTGCCCTGCCCCTCGAACACCAGCGTGCTGGTGACCACGTTATCGAGGAAGGCCCGGTCGTGGCTGACCATCAGCACGGTGCCCTTGTAGTTGCACAGCACCTCCTCGAGCAACTCGAGGGTTTCCACATCGAGGTCGTTGGTCGGCTCGTCGAGCACCAGCAGGTTGGCCGGCTTGCTGAACAGCTTGGCCAGCAGCAGACGCGCCCGCTCGCCCCCAGACAGCGCCTTGACCGGCGTGCGGGCACGCTGCGGGCTGAACAGGAAGTCGCCCAGGTAGCTCAGCACATGGCGGCTCTGGCCATCGATCTCGATGAAGTCGCGGCCTTCGGCGAGGTTGTCGATCACGGTCTTTTCCAGATCGAGCTGATGGCGCATCTGGTCGAAATAGGCGACTTCCAGCTTGGTGCCACGCTCGACCTTGCCCGAGGTAGGCTCCAGATCGCCCAGCATCAGCTTGAGCAGGGTGGTCTTGCCGGTACCGTTGGCACCCAGCAGGCCGATACGGTCCTGACGCTGCAGCACCATCGAGAAGTCCTTGACCAGCATCGGCCCCTCGGGGTGCGCAAAGCTGACGTTCTCCAGCACCATCACCTGCTTGCCGGATTTTTCCGCTGCCTCGATCTGGATATTCGCCTTGCCCTGACGCTCGCGGCGCTCACTGCGCTCGACACGCAAGGCCTTGAGCGCACGCACCCGGCCTTCGTTACGGGTACGGCGCGCCTTGATGCCTTGGCGGATCCACACCTCTTCCTGTGCCAGGCGCTTGTCGAACAGCGCATTGGCGGTTTCCTCGGCGGCCAGCGCGGCCTCCTTGTGCACCAGGAAACTGGCGTAGTCGCCGTTCCAATCGATCAGGCCGCCACGGTCCAGTTCGAGGATACGGGTGGCCAGGTTCTGCAGGAAGGAACGGTCGTGGGTGATGAACAGCACGGCGCCATTGAAGCCGCTCAGGGCCTCTTCGAGCCAGGCGATGGCACCGATGTCCAAGTGGTTGGTCGGCTCGTCGAGCAGCAGCAGGTCAGGCTCGGACACCAGCGCCTGGGCCAGCAGGACGCGGCGGCGCCAGCCACCGGAAAGCTCGGCCAAGGTCTTTTCGGCCGGCAGTTGCAGGCGGCTCAGGGTGCTTTCCACCACTTGCTGCAGGCGCCAGCCATCACGGGCCTCCAGCTCGTGCTGGACGTGCATGAGTTTTTCCAGATCCTCGTCGCCGTGGATGTTCTGGCTCAGATGGTGGTATTCGGCAAGCAGCTCACCGACGCCGTCCAGGCCGGCAGCCACCACGTCGAAGACGCTGCGCTCGTCAGCCACCGGCAGCTCCTGCGGCAGCTCACCGATCTTCAGGCCGGGGGCGCGCCAGATTTCGCCGTCGTCGCCCTTCTGCTCACCTTTTACCAGGCGCAGCATGCTCGACTTGCCGGTGCCGTTGCGGCCGATGATGCACACCCGCTCGCCACGGGCGATCTGCCAGGACACTTTGTCCAGCAGCGGCATCGCGCCGAATGCGAGGGACACATCGCTGAATTTGAGCAGGGTCATGTTCGTCTCCAGAAAGCGGGCGCGCATTCTACCTGAGTTGGCCCATTCCGGCATTAAGTTGACCACGCCGCCAGGGTATTGCGACATCCGGTCGAAGTTAATGCCTTGATACAAGCACAGTGCTTTCACCCGCGACCGGCAAACAGCTAAGCTAAGGCATAGCTTCCAACAGTGCTGGCTTCGCCGTCACTTTCCCATGGTTCAACTGCCCGGACGTATCATGCGCAGCCGCCTGTTACAGATTGCTTCCTGCCTGCTGCTCACCGCCGCCACCGTCAGCGCGGCGCAGGCCATCGACCTTTCCCAGCAACGCCAGTACTACGATGAGGCCAAGCGTGCACTGGCCAAGGGGGACAAGGGCCCTTACCTGCGCTATGCCCCGGCCTTGCGCGACTACCCGTTGACCCCCTACCTGGCGTACGACGAACTTACCGCGCGCCTGAAAACCGCCAGCAACGAAGAAATCGAAGGTTTCCTGGCCAAGCATGGCGACCTGCCCCAGGCCAACTGGATGAAACTGCGCTGGTTGCGCTGGCTGGCCGAGCGTGGTGAGTGGAACACCTTCGTCAAGTACTACGACCCCAAGCTCAACTTCACCGAACTGGACTGCCTCAACGGCCAGTACCAGCTCAGCCACGGCCTGCGCGCCGAGGGCTACGCCAGCGCAGAAAAACTGTGGAACGTGGGCAAGTCGCAACCGGCCGCCTGCGACACCCTGTTTGGCATGTGGGCCGCCGAAGGCCAGCTGACCGAAGCCAAACGCTGGAACCGGGCCAAGCTGGCAGCCCAGGCGCGCAACTACGCCCTGGCCAATAACCTGGTCAACTCCCTGACCACGCTTGGCGCGCAGGGCCGCCTGCTGGTGGACGTGGCGCAGAAGCCTGAACTGCTCAACCAGCCATCGCGCTTCACCCCGGTCAACGAGGCCATGTCCGACGTGGTCAGCCTGGGCTTGCGCCGCCTGGCCCGCCAGGACCCGGAGCGCGCCATGGCACTGCTCGACGACTACGCCCAGCGCATGCACTTCTCCCGTGACGAGAAGGTCGCCATCGCGCGCGAGATCGGCCTGACCCTGGCACGCCGCTACGACCCGCGCGCCCTCGACCTGATGACCCGCTACGACCCGGAACTGCGCGACAACACCGTCAGCGAATGGCGCCTGCGCCTGCTGTTGCGCCTGGGCCGCTGGGAGGACGCCTACGAGCTGACCAAGCGCCTGCCCCAGGACCTGGCCAGCAGTAGCCGCTGGAAGTACTGGCAGGCGCGCAGCCTGGAGTTGGCGCAACCCAACAACCCGCAGATTCCACTGCTGTACAAGACCGTGGCGCGTGAACGTGACTTCTATGGCTTCCTCGCTGCCGACCGCGCGCAAACGCCCTATCAACTGAACAACAAACCGCTGGTACTCAGCCCGCAACTGGTGAACAAGGTACGCAATACCCCAGGTATCCAGCGCGCCCTGGAGTTCCATGCCCGTGGCCAGATCGTCGAAGGCCGCCGTGAGTGGTACCACGTCAGCCGTCACTTCAACCGTGACGAGATGGTGGCCCAGGCGCGCCTGGCCTACGACCTGCGCTGGTACTTCCCGGCCATTCGCACCATCAGCCAGGCGCAGTACTGGGACGATCTGGATATCCGCTTCCCGATGGCCCATCGCGATACCCTGGTACGTGAAGCCAAGGTACGCGGGCTGCACTCAAGCTGGGTATTCGCCATCACCCGTCAGGAAAGCGCCTTCATGGAAGATGCCCGCTCCAGCGTCGGCGCCAGCGGCCTCATGCAACTGATGCCAGCCACGGCCAAGGAGACCGCACGCAAGTTCAGCATCCCGCTGGCCTCGCCGCAGCAGGTGTTCAACCCGGACAAGAACATCCAGCTGGGCGCCGCCTACCTGAGCCAGGTGCACAGCCAGTTCAACGGCAACCGCGTATTGGCCTCGGCGGCCTACAACGCCGGCCCCGGCCGGGTACGCCAGTGGCTCAAGGGGGCCAAACACCTGAGTTTCGATGTGTGGGTGGAGTCGATCCCATTCGACGAGACACGCCAGTACGTGCAGAACGTGCTGTCGTACTCGGTGATCTACGGGCAGAAGCTCAATGCACCGCAACCCCTGGTGGATTGGCACGAGCGGTATTTCGACGACATGTGATCCGCATCCGGCCTCTTCGCGGGTAACCCGCGAAGAGGCCGGTAACGCCCCCTTATTCCAGCACTTCGACCTCCATCCCTACCGCCAGCCGGCCACTGCCATCTACCGCCAGGTTCTGCCCGAATAAAATATCCCCCTCCTTTTCGCGGAAGGTCTTGAGCGTGGTCAACGGCTCACGGTCCGGGCTGCGTGCCCCGGTCGCCGGGTCCAGCGTGGTGAAGATGCACCGCACGCTGGGTTTGAGCACACGAAACTGCAACCCGCCAATGCGTATGCGCTTCCAGCCATCCTCGGCAAACGGCGCTGCCCCCTGCACCACTAGGTTTGGCCTGAAGCGCAGCATTTCCATGGGCCGGCCAATGCGCCGGTTCAACTCATCCAGCGAGCCCTGGCCGATCAGCAACAACGGAAAACCATCGGGGAACGCCGCACGGTCACTGTTCAAGCCGTAGCCACTGGGCAGGTAGCGCGCCCGCTGCTCCGGGCAATAGACCAGCCGTACCGGCTTGCCAAGCAGTTGCGACAGCCAGGCTGCAGCCTCATCACCTGCATCCGGCACGCGCAAGGTATCGCGCCAGAGGGTCACACCACGCAAGCCCTCGTCAGCAGGCGGCACTGCCACCTGCACCGGCGCCTGCCCTGGGGTCTCCAACCGCAACGCCCCCGCCTCACTTACGCTCGCCTTGAGCTGGCTGAGTTGCGGCCAGGCGCGCTGGGTCAGGAAGCGTCCGTTGTCTTCCTCGACCACCAGCCAGCGCCGGTCGCCTGACAGACCAAGAGGGTCTACCGCGCATGCCTGCAGGCATTGCGCCTGGCCTGACTTCACCGGGTACCGGTACAGCTCACTCAGAAACATCCCTGCCTGCCTCGTGCCATGTCAAACAGCAAGCTTATACCCGGCAGCGGCATGGATCACGCGGTGGTGGTATCCAGAAGCAGGCGCTGTTTGACCACATCGACCAGGCGATCGGGCTGGAACTTGGAGAGGAAGTTGTCACAGCCGACTTTCTTGACCATCGATTCGTTGAAGCTGCCCGACAACGAGGTGTGCAACACCACATAAAGCTTGCGCAGGCGCGCGTCGTTGCGGATCTCGGTCGTCAGCCGGTAGCCATCCATTTCCGGCATTTCCGCATCGGTGAACACCATCAGCAGCTTCTCGCAGACATCCTCGCCAGCGTCGGCCCAGCCCTTGAGCATGCGCAATGCTTTCAGGCCATCACTGGCCACATGCAGCTTCACCCCCAGTTGCGACAGGGTGTCCCGCAGCTGCGCCAGGGCAACACTGGAGTCATCCACCAGCAGCACCTCACGGCCTCGGGCGCGGGCCAGCACCGGGTCGGCCAGCTTGTCACCGGACACCCTGGCGTTGTACGGCACGATCTCGGCCAGCACCTTCTCCACGTCGATCACTTCCACCAGCTTGTCATCGACCTTGGTAATGGCCGTCAGGTAATGCTGGCGGCCCGCACTGGAAGGCGGCGGCATGATGGCCTCCCAGTTCATGTTGACGATGCGATCGACCCCACCCACCAGAAATGCCTGCACCGAGCGGTTGTACTCGGTGACGATGATGGTGCTGTCCGGCCCGGGTTGCAGCGGGCGCATGCCGATCGCCTGGGACAGGTCGATCACAGGCAACGTTTGCCCGCGCAGGTTGACCACACCACAGACGAATGCGTGACGCTGTGGCATCAAGGTCAGCTTGGGCAGTTGCAGCACTTCCTGCACCTTGAACACGTTGATTGCGAACAGCTGGCGGCCAGCCAGGCGAAACATCAGTATTTCCAGGCGGTTCTCACCTACCAGTTGCGTTCGTTGGTCTACCGTGTCGAGAATGCCAGCCATTGGAAAACCTCCAGGCTTGAGTCGGAAAATGTGAATTCATTCACCCTGTATCGGCGGCTCAAGGCGCAGCTTGACCCTCACGGGAAAATGCCGCACAGGGCAATTGATATCAAATTACCATCATGCTTTACTGCGGTCCTCAACGCCCAGATCGACAGCGATTCCCACCTGCCACCCCCTAGGCAGGCATCAGGGAAACCCTTAGTAGCAATCGGGCTAAAGCTGATGTTCGCGATATCCTTTAGCCATTAATGTGACGCCATTCTCATTGCATGAATGGAGTCAGGCTTTTGCTAGCGATCGACATGGCGTGCCCATTTTCTGCTCCTGCCCTGCGCACTGGAGTGTCTTGATGGACAGCACAGTCCCAAAGAGCGGCGCCCTGCAGGAATTCCTGCTGGATGCTCAGGTCTTGCTGACCCAGTGCCAGGAATGCCTGCAGCACCTGGAGTTGATCGCCAATGACCCGGACGCCTGTCATTGCCTCAGCCACACCCTCGATACCCTGGCACGTCGCGCCAGCGGCCTGGGCCTGCTTGAAGTCGCTCACTACTGCACCGTGCTGCAGCAGTTGCTGGCACCGGCCTGCCAACGCCAGCACCTGCACAGCAAGGCCTTGCCGGCGCTGGATGCCTGCCTGACCCTGCTGGCCTGGCAGCTGGAGCTGGTCGACGCCCAGACCGGCCGCCTGGCCCTGGACACCAGCGAGCAAGTCGCGCTGCTGACCGAACTGGCCACCGTGCTGGATCAACCGGTGCCGCAAACGTGTGCGCCGTGCCACGAACAGGGCAACCGCTGCGATCATCCTCACCAGAGCCTGCCACAGGGCGCCACGCCCAGCCTGCCCAACCAGGCACATTAGCGGGGCGGCAATCCAACTAAGTGCGTATTAAATGCCGCACCCAGGTCGAACTTGTGAACAGCTGTTAGTTCAGGCACCTGCAGTTGACCCATGACAATCCCAAGTTGAAATGGGCCGCCCACCGTTGGACTAAGTGACATCACTTTGATAGCCATTGCCTTCGCCAAAAAGTCGTGTTCCACCCGCAGATCCCGAGGTTTCAAAGCATTGCCCAGCCGCGACCAAACCGGTCCGAGGTGTTACCATGCGCACTAACAAATACCGGCCGACCGTATACAGAACGCTTACTCATCCGCTCGGCGATTAATTGAAAGCACGACGCCAAAGCCTCTGGCAAAACATGTGCAAGGCCTCCATCAGCAAGACTTCAGTGGCTTCCCAATTTATGTTCCCACGCTTGAAGACCCCTTTGCGCTGCCGTTCTCGCGCTACCCTGCTGCGCTGGGCGACGGCATTGCTGTGCGTGGGCTCGCTGGTTGCCAATCTGTTGCTGCTGGTGCAGGGCAACGCGATGCCGGCCAGCCTGCTACTGCTGCAGCTGGTGGCCATGCTCGGGGTCGCCTGGCACCTCAGGCACGGCGCCAAGTCGATCAGCATGCGCCCGGCGGAACTGGCCGACCGCATGCTCAAGGTTCAGGAAAGCGAACGCCAGCACCTGAGCCGTGAACTGCACGACGACATCGGCCAGTTGCTGACCGCCGCCAAACTCCAGGTGGAATGGCTGCAACGCCGTGTCCCCGACGACTTGCAAGCGCATTTCGGGACCTTGCGCGGCACCTTGGAAGACACCCTGGGCAAAGTCCGTGACGTCTCCGCCATTCTCAACCCGCGCCAGTTGGCCAGCCTTGGCCTGGAAGCCAGCCTGCGCGCTCACCTGGTGCGTACGCTGGCAAACTCCGATGTGCACTGGAGCCTGGAATGCAACCAACGCCTGGGCGGGATCTGCGAGGAGGTGGCCATGGCCGCCTTCCGCATCACCCAGGAGGCTGTCACCAACATGCTGCGCCATGCCCAGGCGCGTAACCTGACCATCCGCCTGCAGCGCAGCGCCGCCGGCCTAACGTTGTCGATCGAAGATGATGGCCAGGGATTCACGCCGGCGGCCAACCCGGCCGTGGCAGGCCAACGGGGCATGGCCGGCATGCAGGAGCGTGCCACTGCCCTGCAGGGCAGCCTGGAGATCGCCAGCCAGCCTGGCCTGGGCACCCGGATCGTGGTGCTGTTCCCGTGGCCACCACGCACCCATGAACGTGCCAGGACGCCTGTTTCCCGATGACCTGTAGATTGCTGCTGGTGGATGACCACTCGCTGATCCGTGCCGGGGTCCGTGCCCTGGTGTCCGATATCCCCGGCTACACCGTCGTTGGCGAGGCCGACGATGGTGGTCAGCTGCTCGAGCATGTTCAGCAACTGCACCCGGACATTGTCCTGCTGGACATTTCCATGCGCACCACCAGTGGCCTCGACGCCCTCACCCTGCTGCGCGCCACGGGCAACACGTGCAAGGTGCTGATCCTGTCGATGCACACCGACCCGGAGTTGATCATGCGGGCCCTGGAGAGCGGCGCCCATGGCTATCTGCTCAAGGATGCCACTGCCACCGAACTGGAGCAGGCGCTTGCCGCCCTGCGCACCGGCGAGCGCTACCTCAGCCCGGCCATCGCCCACACGGTGATCAACCAGGCACTCATGCGCGCCCAGCACGGTAAACAACCGGATACCGAGCGGCACAACCTGACGGCGCGACAACTGGAAATCCTGCGCCTGATCGTACGCGGCAAGTCCACCCGCGAGATCGCCACGGGCCTGGGCCTGTCGATCAAGACCGTCGAAACCCACCGCTCGCAGATCATGAAGCGTCTGCAGATCTACGACGTTGCCGGTCTGGTGCTGTTTGCCGTGCGCGAAAAGATCATCAGCCTGGACGACTGAGCAGCGGCGAGTCGCCCGGCAGGTGCAGGCGCAACGCGCCAGGGCGAACATCAAAACGCAGGCTTTCGGCCTGCAGCGGCTCACCGTCGAGGTTCATGTCCAGGCCTTGCGTGCTCTTGACTTCAACCCACGGCACGCGCGCGCGTACAAACAGCCCCTCACCGCCCAGCAGGTCACGCAGAGCCCCCACTACCTGCTGCGGTGCCGGCAGGATCGCAACGTCAAGCAAGCCATCGTCCACCCTCGCCTCAGGGCACAACACCTGCCCGCCACCGGCCTGGCGGCCGTTGCCGATGCCCAGTGCCAGCAGCTCGCCTTGCCAATGGAAGTCCGGACCGGCCACCTCCACCGACGCCGCCTGCAGCTCGCTGAAGCGGGACAGGCCGGTGAACAGGTAGGCCGCACCGCCCAGCACTTTCTTCAGGTCTTCAGAGGTGCTGGCCGTGACCTGGCTGCCAAAGCCGCCGGTGGCCATGTTCAGAAACAGTTGCTCACCCACCCGCCCGAGATCGATCGGCCGTGCCGGCACCTCCAGCAGAGCCAACGCCTGCGCAGGCTGCAGCGAAACGCCGGCGGCCCTGGCAAAATCATTCGCTGTGCCCAACGGAAGCAGCACCAGGCTGGCCTCGGTGCCCGCCTGCCCCATGGCTTCAGCCACTTCGCGCAAGGTTCCGTCCCCGCCACCGGCAACCACGTGCGTATAGTCGGCCGCCAGCGCTTCGCTGACCAGCCGCTGAGCATCGCCCGCCTCCCAGGTCACCCGCACGTCCAGCGTCCAACCCTGTTCGCGCTGCGCGAGCACGGCCTTGCGCACCTCTTCGTTCATCGCCTGCTTGCCATGCAGGATCAATATCGCCTTGCGCATCACGCTTCTCCATCGGGACAACCAGTGCAGATCTCGACCACTGGCAGCGGCAGAATGCTGCATGGCGCAGGAAATTAAGCACCGCCAGGTCATGGGCCTGCCTGTTCGAGCAAAAGCGCCCTTTCCAGACCCTCCATGCTCGACAACTCTTTGGCTGTTTTAGGTCAATCATTCAAACAAGACGATTTTTTGACGAAAATCGTACCAACAAGCCCGCAATCACCTGGGCGAAGGCGCCATCGTGCGCTTTACTGTTAGCTACGGACGCGTACCGGCAGCAGCAATCAGCTGGCTGCCAAGGGCGCGTTTTTTGTCCGCGGCCTTTAACGAGGATTCCGGCTCATGCGCATTCTCTGGACACTGCCCTATCTGCCGTGGCCCACCACCAGTGGTTGCAAGGCCCGGCAATACCATCTGCTGCGCGCCCTTGCGCAACATGGCCACCGGATCACCTTGTTGGTGCAGACCAAAATCCCCTTGAGCGATGCGACCCGCGAAGCCCTCACCCCCCTGGTAGAGCGCTTGATCGTGCTACCCCGGCGCGCCCTGCACAGCCCGCTCAACCTGTTGGCTTCGCCGATCATCGACTACCCCATGCGGGCGATCATCAATGGCTTGGCACCTTGCCTGCGCCACCGTTTCGAGCAATTGCTGGACGAGCCTTGGGACGTCATCCAAATTGAGCACAGCTACAGCTTCCAGCCGTTCGAAAAGGCGCTGCAGGCCCGTGGCTTGCCGTACATGCTCAGCGAGCACACCCTCGAATCGGTGATGGGTGCGGCCTGCCATGACCGCCTGCCGCTGTGGCTGCGCCCACTCAACGCGTTCGACCGCTGGCGCTACCGCCGCTGGGAACAACGCGTACTGTGCCAACCCAGTGAAGTGGTGGCGGTCAGTGCCCATGACGCTGAGTTGATCAGCCAGATCAGCGGGCGCCCGGTCAACGTGGTGGTCAATGGGGTGGATTGCGCTTACTACCAGGACGTACGCCCCGCCCTGCACAGCCAGCGATTGCTGTTCGTCGGCAACTTCGAGTACGGCGCCAACCTGGAAGCCATCGAGTGGGCGCTGGAAGAAATCCTGCCGCAAGTATGGATGAGCAACCCAGCCGTGCGCCTGGCCATTGCCGGGCACGCGATGCCTGCCAGCTGGAAGCTGCACTGGAACGATCCCCGTATCGAATGGCTCGGTTATCGTCCTGACCTGCGCGAACTGCAGCGCCGCTCAGCGCTGTTCTTTGCACCGCTGCGCTACGCTGGCGGTTCGAAGGTGAAAATTCTCGAAGCGATGGCCGCCGGGCTGCCGGTGATTACCACCGGCAAGGGCGTTTCCGGCCTTGGCGTGAACAATGGTGAACATTACCTGGGCAGCGATGACGGCGACCAGTTGGCACTGCTGATCACGCAGTTGCTGAACCAACCCTGGCGCATGTGCCAACTGAGCGAAGCCGGCCGCCAGTTTGCCCGGCAACGTCACGACTGGAGCGTGGCCGCCCAACAACTGGAAAACGTGCACATGCGGCTGACCCAGGCGGCCACCGCCACCGCCACACAACCGCGCGGTGCCTGGGTCGGGCGGTCAGCCAAGTAGTTCGCTCAACGGTATGAACGGCACGCTGTCTCCGGTCTTCGGCGTGCTGCCTTCGCGCACCTCGACCAGGCCCTCAGCCCAGGCGGCGCTGCGCAGCACACCCGAACTCTGGTTCTTGTAGATGCGTACCTGGCCATTGTCGATCCGTGCGCGCAGGTATTCACGCCGGGTGCCTGCCTTGGGCCAGTCGAACCCTGCCGGCACGTCGAACCGCAGCGGCGTGACCTCGACCACACCTTGACGGCGTAACAGGTAGGGGCGCGTGAGCAGGCCGAAGGTAACCAGGGTCGACGCCGGGTTGCCTGGTAGGCCAATCACCGGCACACCGTGGTAATGGCCGAAGGTCAGCGGCTTGCCCGGTTTGATCGCAAGCTTCCACAGCGCCAGCTCACCCGCTTCGCGCAGCGCCGCACCGAGGTAGTCGGCCTCTCCCACGGACACGCCGCCAGTGGACAGTATCAGGTCGACATCGCCCAGGCTGGCCAGGCATTCGCGGGTACACGCCAGGTCATCGGGCAGGATGCCACTGTCACGCACTTCACAACCCAGGCGCTGCAGCCAACTGACCAGCAGGCGCCGGTTGCTGTTGTAGATCTGCCCCGGGCCCAGGGGCTGGCCAGGCTCGACCAGTTCGTCGCCGGTGGACAGCACCGCCACCCGTACCCGTCGTACCACGTCCACTTCGGCATAGCCCAGTGTGGCAGCCAGGCCTAGCTCGATGGGCCCCAGCCGCGTGCCCGCGCACATGACCTGCTCACCTTTGCGGGTTTCCTGACCCTGCGGGCGCACATTCTGATCCACCTTGAGGGGTTCGAGAAAGCGCACCCGGCCATCGTCCAGTACTGCGGTGTTTTCCTGCATCTCGACACAGTCGGCACCGGCGGGCAGTGGCGCCCCGGTAAAGATCCTGGCGCAGGTGCCAGGCTGCAGGGCGTCGGGCGCGTGCCCGGCAAAAATGCGCTGGCTGACCACCAGCGGCTCGCCCTGCCAGTCCGCCAGGCGCAGCGCGTAGCCGTCCATGGCACTGTTCGGCCAGGGCGGCAGGTCGAGCGAGGCGACCAGGTCGGTGGCAAGCACGCGGCCCTCGGCTTCAGCCAACGACACGCTCTCGATGTCCTTGATCGGAGCCGCTTCGGCCAACGCCAGCAAGCGCTCCAGGGCTTCCTCCACCGGCATCAGCGGCCGGGCCGACGATGCCTCAACCACGGCTTTCGCAGGCCGCTGCCTGCTTCAGATGGGGGACGAAATTGCAAGGGCGATGGCGGGCATCCAGCTGTTCGGCGAGGATGCCGTCCCAGCCAGTGCGCACAGCATTGGTCGAGCCCGGCAGGCAGCAAACCAGGGTGCCATTGGCCAGGCCTGCCAACGCTCGCGACTGCACAGTGGAGGTCCCGATGTCGGCTATTGAAATCTGCCGAAACAGTTCGCCGAAGCCCTCGACCTGCTTGTCCAGCAGGCAAGCGACCGCTTCGGGTGTGCTGTCGCGACCCGTGAACCCGGTACCACCGGTAATCAACACAACCTGCACGCTGTCGTCGGCAATCCACGTCGCGACCTGGGCGCGAATCTTGTACAGGTCGTCCTTGAGCAGCACTCGTGCCGCCAGCCGGTGGCCTGCGGCTGTCAGACGGTCCACGAACATCTGCCCGGACGTATCGTTTTCAAAGGTGCGGGTATCGCTGACCGTCAGCACGGCAATGTTCAGCGCCACGAAGGGGGTATCTGCCTTGGCTTTCATGAGTGTCCATCGCAGGAAAAGAGGATGCTCGCATTTATATCACAGCCCACTTCAAGGCAGCCTTGGCAGACCTGGATCAATACGCAGCGAATCGCGCTATGCTGCACTGCAAAGGAACTTGCGCAGAAGCCCTGCGTCATAAAGGTCATCTAGCACCATCGCACTGGAGAAACATGATGATTCAACGGACCCTTCCCGCCTTTCTGCTTGCCCTGGGCCTTGGCGCCCTCGCCGGTTGCGCTTCGCCGACCGTGATTACCCTGAATGACGGCCGCGAGATCCAGGCAGTGGACACCCCCTCTTATGACGAGGACTCCGGCTTCTACGAATTCGAGCAACTCGATGGCAAGCGCACGCGCCTGAACAAAGATCAGGTGCGTACCGTCAAGGAGCTCTGATCGAGCCCCTGTTTTGAACGTAAGCCCTTGTTGTTAAAAGGGCTTGCGCTCAAAAAAACGATGCAGTAGGATTTTGTTCATCGGAGTGTAGCGCAGCCAGGTAGCGCGTCTCGTTCGGGACGAGAAGGCCGCAGGTTCGAATCCTGTCTCTCCGACCAAATCCTCAAAAGCCCGCCTTGTGCGGGCTTTTTGTTGCGCCTGGAAAATGCGTGGAACCTGGACCGGCCTCTGAATGGAGGCCGGCAAGCACTATGCGGTCAACCGCGAGGTTACTTCACCCAGCTGCCCCGACAACCCGTGCAGGCGCTGGCCGGCTTGTTCGGTATGGTGCACCGCTTCCTGGTTGGCGGTGGCAATGCGGGTAATCTCGATCAGGTTGCACGAAATGTCTTCGGCCACGCTGGTCTGCTCTTCAGCCGCGGTGGCGATCTGCCGGTTCATGTCGCGGATGGCCTCGACGGCTGTGGTGATACGCTGCAGCATCTGCCCGGCCTGCTGCACCTGCTCAGCCCCTTCCTCGCTGCGCCGTTGGCCGCTTTCGATGGCCTTCACCGCCTCTACCGCGCCAGACTGCACCGCCTCAATGATCTGATGGATTTCGGCGATCGAGGCCGCCGTACGCTGGGCCAGGCTGCGCACCTCATCAGCCACCACCGCAAAGCCGCGCCCAGCTTCACCGGCACGGGCCGCTTCGATGGCCGCGTTGAGCGCCAGCAAGTTGGTCTGCTCGGCAATGCCACGGATCACTTCCAAGACCTTGCCGATGCGCGAACTGTCGCTCTCCAGATGCCGGATCACTGCGGCTGTATCTGCGATTTCGCGGTTGACCCTGGCAATGATATCGATCGTTTGCTGCATGACCTGCTCGCCCGCCTGAGCGTTGTGGTCGGCATCGTCGGCCGCGCGGGCGGCCTCGGCGGCATGGCGCGCCACCTCCTGGGCGGTGGCGGACATCTCGTGCATGGCCGTGGCCACCTGGTCGGTGCGCTGGAACTGGTCATGGGAACCTCGCGCCATGCCACTGGCGAGGGTGCGCAACTGGCCGCTGGCGCCCTCCAGCTCCTGGGCATTGTCCTTGAGGCGGCCGATGGTTTCCGCCAGGAAGTCGCGCAACGTATTGGCCGCAGACGCCAGCCGGCCCAGTTCATCCTCTCGATGGCTGTCGACCCGTGCGGCAAAGTGGCCCTGGCTCAACTGCGCAACGTATTCGATCAACTGGCGAATCGGGTCGATCAAGCTGCGGTTCACCCGCCACAGACTCAGTACGCCTACCAGCAGCGCCGACCCCAGCATCACCAGCACGCCCAGCCACACCGTGCGCTCGGCGCTGGCACTGATGCTGCCAGCGCGCGTACGGGCCTCGGCCCGTAGCTGTTCGACCAACACACTCATTTGCTCGCTGGCGGCGCGGTCAACCCCTTTGACCGCCTGGTCGCCCGCCGCTGGATCACCACCGGCGGCCAGAAACGCCTCACGCCCTTGTGCATAGGCAACGCCCAGTTGCCGGTGGCTGTCACGCAACTGCTGCAAGGGCGCCTTGAGCGTGGCATCGCTGCTGTCGATCAGTTGCCCGAGCAATTGCTGAACCTGTTGCTCGCGGGCCTGAAACTGCTGCCAGTATTTGTCCAACTCGGCCGGCTGGCGGCCACGCAGCAACACGTTCTTCCATTCCTGCACCTGAATCTTGAACTGCAGGTTGGCCTCGTCGATCAACTGCGAGGCCCGCAGCGGCCCCTCCACCAGCTCGGCGTAGCTGCGCACGCTGGAGGATAGAAACTGGAAGCACACCAGCGCGATCAGCAACATCGCCGCCAGGCTGCCGCCAAGCAGGGTGAGAATTTGCACGCTGAGGGATTTACGCAACATCGCGGATCTCGGAACAAGGAGAAAGGAAACAGCGCGCCGTCGGCAGCGCTGCGACAGACATCCATGTCCTCGTTCGCAGGCAAAAAAAAGCTGCCATCGATCGATAGCAGCGAGGTCGAGCACTTACGCAACAGTTGAAATAGATAGTCTCAAGCAATTGCTACAGAAATGTTACAACCACGGGACAGACTAATGGGTGGTGAACTGCAGTGCGGCCAGGCGGGCATACAGCGGGCTTTCTTCAATCAGCTGGCGATGGGTGCCCACTGCCACCAGTTGCCCCTTGTCAATCACGGCAATCCGGTCGGCGTGTTGCACCGTGGCCAGGCGATGTGCGATGACCAGCGTGGTGCGGCCGGCCATCAAGCGGGGCAGCGCCTGCTGGATCAGGTGCTCGCTTTGCGCATCGAGTGCACTGGTGGCCTCGTCAAGCAACAGGATCGGTGCGTCCACCAGCAGCGCACGGGCAATCGCCAGACGCTGACGCTGCCCGCCCGACAGGCCGATACCGCCCTCCCCCAGGACCGTCTGGTAGCCTTCCGGCAACTGGCGAATGAATGCGTCCGCGTGCGCCCCTCGCGCCGCCGCCTCGACCTCGGCCAGGGTCGCCTCGGGCCGGCCGTAGCGGATGTTGGCTTCGACACTGCCCCGAAACAGGGACGGGGTCTGTGCCACCAATGCAAACTGGCGGCGCAGGTCTGCCAGCGCCAGGGTGTCGATGGGCTGCCCATCCAGGAGGATGCGCCCGTGCTGGGGGTCGTAGAAGCGCAGCAGCAAGTCGAACAGGGTTGACTTGCCCGCACCCGATGGGCCAACCAGCGCCACCGTCTGGCCTGGTTCGATCACCAGGCTCAAATGATCGATAGCCGCTACTGACGGCCTCGACGGGTAGGCAAATGCCACCTGCTCAAGCTCAATGCGTCCAACGGCCCGCTGCCGGTTCTCAGGCACCTCGTCAGGCGCCAGAATCGCACTGCGCGCAGCCAGCAGCTCGGCGATGCGCTCGGCCGCGCCTGCAGCACGCTGCAACTCACCGATCACCTCGCTGAGGGTGCCGCACGCACTGCCGACGATCAAGCTGTAGAAAACGAACGCCGCCAGCTCGCCGGCTGAGATGCGCCCGGCAATCACGTCCATGCCCCCCACCCACAGCATCACCCCTACCGCGCCCAGCACCAGCACGATGACCAGGGTGATCAGCCAGGCGCGTTGGGCAATGCGGCGCCGGGCAACGGTGAATGCCGCCTCGACCGTGTCGGCGAACAGTGCGCGATCCCGCGCCTGGTGGTTATACGCCTGCACGGTCTTGATTTGCCCGAGGGTTTCGGCCACGTAGCTGCCCACATCCGCCACCCGGTCCTGGCTCTGCCGCGACAGGCTGCGCACGCGTCGCCCGAACAGCAGGATCGGCGCCAGCACCAGCGGCAGTGCCACCACCACGATGCTGGTGAGTTTGGGGTTGGTGATGAACAGCAGCACCACCCCACCTAGCACCATCAGGGCATTGCGCAGGAACATCGACAACGATGAGCCGATCACCGACTGCAGCAACGTAGTGTCGGCGGTCAGCCGCGACTGGATTTCCGAGCTGCGGTTGTCCTCGAAAAAGCCTGGGTGCAGCCCGATCAGATGGTCGAACACAGCGCGGCGGATATCGGCAACGCAACGCTCACCGATCCAGGACACCAGGTAGAACCGGCTGAAAGTACCTACCGCAAGGGCAAACACCAGGATCAGGAACAAGCCGATGGTCTGGTTCAACTGATGCGCGGAGCGGGTCATGAACCCCTGGTCCACCAGCAGGCGAATGCCCTGCCCCATGGACAAGGTAATGGCGGCGGTCACCACCAGTGCCAGCAAAGCCAGTAGCGCTTGCCGACGGTAGGGACGCATGAACTGCCAGCCGAGGCGCAAGGCGCGACGCTGGCGAGGGGAAACCGGTTCGGGCATGACGATGACCACAGCGACAGGGAACCTGCAGCCTACCATTCATCCGGCCTGGCAGTGGCTATAGCCCATCGTTCTAACGGCGCTCTGGAGATTTGCAGCGCTTTCTGATGGACTATTTGTGTCGTGACATTACAAGAGCCACTGTCACGGGCCAGTCACGGCACAGGTTTACCTTGATATCGGACCTGACGAGGAGACAGGACATGAGCTTGCAGCATGCCAGCGATACCCCTAAACCCCAGCATCACGCGCAACCTGAAGTTTGTGGCTCGATCATCGACGCCCAAGGCCGTGAAGTGCCCATCACCGAGCAGATGATCCAACAGGCCTGCAAGGCCCTGGAAGACAGCCGGGTGGCAAAAGTGCACAAGGGCTAAGTGCAGAATTGATTGCAACCCGGCGCTTGCGCCGGGTTTTTATTGGCCTGTTGGTTGGCGGCCTGCTTCAGGTTTGACTGCGTCAGACCACGGTCCCGCCCAGGGCACTGACCATCTGCGCCAGTTGCGGCGCTTCGCCGTGCAAGCGCACCTTCAGCCCTTCGATTTCGCGCCGTGGCGGATAGTGCTTGCGCAACTGGTCGAACGCCGCGCGCTGTTCGTCCACCTCCTCGCTCAGGCTACGGCGAAAATCGGCATCGTCGCGACGCGGGTCATACACCGCCCGGCACAACGTCGCCAGCGCCCAGTCGAGGTCGGCTGCGCCATCGAGTTCGATCTGCGCCAGGGGTGGCCGGGGCAGCAGGTCGGCCAGTTGCACGCGCTCGGCCTCGCCGAGGAAGCGGCACACCGCCTGGTAGATCTGCGCCGTGCCGCGCTGGCGGCCATCCAGGCTGTAGCCGGCGATGTGCGGTGTGGCCAGGGTGCAAAGGTCGGCCAGTTGCAGATCGACCTGGGGTTCACCTTCCCAAACGTCAAGCACTGCGTGCACATCTTCGCGGTCCAGCAGCAGTTCGCGCAGCGCCGTATTGTCTACCACCGGGCCGCGGCTGGCGTTGATCAGCCATGCACCGGGGCGCAGGCGGGCCAGTTGTGCGTGACCTAGCAGGTGCCAGGTGGGGTATTCACCGCCACGCTGCAAGGGGGTATGCAGGCTGATCACATCGCAGTGTTCGAGGACTGTTTCGAGGCTGACGAAGTCGCCGCCTTCGTTGGCTTGGCGCAGAGGGTCGCAGACCAGCACCTTCCAGCCCAGGCCGTGCAACACGCGCACCAGCCGGCCACCGACCTCACCGGCGCCAACCACACCGTAGGTGCGTTGAGGCAGGGCGACGCCGTCCAGGTCAGCCAGGGTCAACACGCTGCCGAGCACGTAGTCGACGACGCCGCGGGCGTTGCAGCCTGGGGCGCTGCTCCATTGAATGCCGGCTTCGGCGAGGTAGTCCAGGTCTAGGTGATCGGTGCCGATGGTGCAGGTGCCGACAAAGCGGACGTTGCTGCCTTCGAGCAGTTGGCGGTCGACTTTAGTCACCGAGCGCACCAGCAGTATGTCGGCCTCTTTGACGCTGGCGGGGTCGAGGCTCCTGCCTGGGTAACGGCGAATCTCGCCGAAGCCTTGGAAGAAGGCATCGAGCAGCGGGATATTCTCGTCGGCAACTATCAGCATGGCGCTCTCCTGTCTGGGGAACGCAGTGTAGGCGCTACGCGCGGCCTGATCCAGCGCGGCTCAGTCGGCTTTCTTGCGGATCCAGTACAGGTAGGTGCCGGCCTCTTCCTGCTGCTGCAGGAGCTCGTGGCCGAGGAAGTTACAGAACTTGGGGATGTCACGGCGGGTCGAGGGATCGGTGGCGATGACCTTGAGCAGGCCGCCAGCAGCCAGGTTGCGCACGTGCTGGTGCAGCATCATCACTGGTTCCGGGCAGTTCAGGCCGGAGGCATCGAGGATGGCGTCGGGGGTGAAGTCAGTCATGAGGGGCTCCGCAAATGATCGCTATTGTGGCCCATCACGCCCCACACACCAATACCCATACCCACCGCTGTTGCTGTTGCTGTTGCTCCTGCTCTTGCCTTTGCTTCTAGCGCGCGATAGTTCAAACGCCGCCGATTGCGACTTCAGGAGGCCGAGCGCAGGTCTTGCGGAGGGAGGTGACGGGCATGGATGCCCGTCAAGCGCTGCGGCCCAGGATGGGCCGTTCAGCGCGGTCCTCCCGGGAGCAAGACCGGAGCGAGGGAACCCCGAAGCGCAGCGTAGGGGCCGGATGATAGGAGCCAGCGTTTTTTGG
>NZ_BCBH01000034.1:0-63342 GCF_001320525.1 Pseudomonas sp. NBRC 111131
CCAGAAAATGCCGGTACAGATCAAACAGCGTTTCGCGGCAGTAAAAGCCCCAACGGCAAGCGCACCCGCGCCTCGATCCCACCGCCAGACCTGTTACGCAATTCCACATTCCCGCCATGTTGCGCTGCAATCCGCTTGACGATCGCCAGCCCCAAGCCAGTGCCTTTGCCACCTCGGGCACGGTCGCCGCGAATGAACGGGTTGAAGATGGTTTCCAGCTCCGACTCGTCGATCCCGGTGCCTCGGTCAAGCACGCTGAGCACCACATAGGGCGCACTCTCATCGCCCGAGACATAAGCAGCCACCTCGACCCCCTTGCCCGCATGATGCAGGGCATTGCCAATCAGGTTGCCCAGCATGCGCTTGAGCGAAACACGGCGCAGCGGGAACGGCGGGATTGGCTCCAGGCACAGGCGCACACGCTCGTCCGGTTGGTTGTACGGCGCCACCACCTCGCGCACCAGGTCAGCCAGGTCGACTTCTTCTACCGGTTCGTCGCGGCCATCGCGGATAAAGGCCAGGAACTGGTCGAGAATCGCGTCCATATCCTCGATGTCGCGCACCATGTCGTCGCTCAGCTCGCTGTCGCTGCCCAGCAATGACAACGACAGCCGCAGGCGTGTCAGCGGCGTGCGCAGGTCGTGGGAAACACCGGCCAGCATCAGCTCGCGCTCACGCCCGGCCTGCTCGACGTCCTCGGCCATCTGGTTGAACGCCCGATAGACCTCGGTCATCTCGCTCGGTGTATCACTGATCGGTAACCGCACGCTACGGCCCTGGCCTAACTGGCGGGCAGCGAATACCAGGCGCTTGAGCGGCTGGTTGAGTTGGCGAACGAAGATCCAGGCCGACGCGGTAGACAGCAGGCCAATAGCCAGGAACCAGCCGAGCACGTTCCAGATTTTCTGGCCACGCAGCGGGTGCGGGTACAGCGGCACTTTCAGCCAGCCAGGGCCAAGGCTGGGCGCATTCACCCACAATGCCGGCGGTGCATGGATGCGCAAGCGTACTTCAGTGTCTTCGCCCAGCTCGGCCTGCATCTGCCGCTGGTAGATTTCGCTGTAAGGCCAGTGTTGTTCGCCTTCCGGAACACCAGAGCCGGTCACCCGGATCAGGCCTGCGGCTTCGGCAATCTTGTCGCGGTTTTCTTCGTCCGCTGCCCAATAGGCACGCAGGGTCAGCGCGACACCATGGCTGTATTGCCGATCGACCAGCACGTCCTCGTTCATCAGCAGGTAGACCAGGGTCAGCGCCTTGGAGAACAGGACAACGATCAGCACCAGCCACAGCGTGCGGGCGAAGAAGCTTTGCGGGAACCAGAGCGGTGTTTTCATCGACGGCGCGGCATCATTTGCCGGCGTTTCCGTCTGGCACGAAGACATAGCCCACGCCCCAGACGGTCTGGATATAGCGCGGCTTGGAAGGGTCCGGTTCGATCATGCGGCGCAGGCGCGAGATCTGTACGTCGATGGAGCGCTCCAGGGCATCCCATTCACGACCACGGGCCAGGTTCATCAGCTTGTCGCGGGTCAGCGGCTCGCGGGCGTGCATTACCAGCGCCTTGAGCACCGCGAACTCGCCGGTGGTGAGCATGTGCACTTCATCGCCGCGCTTGAGCTCGCGGGTGGCCAGCGAAAGCTCGTAATCGCCGAACGTGACCGACTCGTCTTCGCTGCCCGGGGCACCCGGCACGCTCGGCGCCTGGCGGCGCAGCACGGCCTTGACCCGCGCCATCAGCTCGTCCGGGTTGAACGGCTTGCCCAGGTAGTCGTCGGCGCCCAGTTCCAGCCCCTTGATGCGGCTGAGCTCGTCGCCCTTGGCGGTGAGCATGATGATCGGGATCTGGTTGTTCGACTGGCGCAGGCGCTTGCACGCTGTCAGGCCATCTTCCCCTGGCAGCATCAGGTCGAGCACCACCAGGTTGAACACCTCGCGCTGCAGCAGGCGGTCCATCTGTTCGGTATTGGGCACCGCACGGGCACGGTAGCCCTTGCTGGTGAAGAAACGTTCCAGCAGGCTGCTGAGCCCCGGATCGTCGTCGACGATGAGAATCTTGTCACCTTCAGCGGTGTTTGCGGTGCCGGTCATGAATAACTCCTCTGATATCGCCGCGCATTATGGCGTAGCCACTGCCACGCGTGCCGTGAGCATTGTTAGCAGATTTTTCCCCCGACGCCAGTTCCCAGGCGGTTCCGCTGGCCTGGCGCCATCACCGCAAGCCGGCGCCGATGGGTATAATGCCCGGCTTTCCTCCAGCGCCGCTGGGCCAGACAGCACCTTGCGGCCCCCGTTTTCACAATTGTCAGGTGGTTTACATGGACAGCATCAACAGCCGTATCGCCGAGGAACTGGGCGTACGCCCACAACAGGTCGAGGCGGCCGTGGGCCTGTTGGACGAAGGCTCGACCGTGCCCTTCATCGCCCGTTACCGCAAGGAAGTGACCGGTAGCCTGGACGACACCCAGTTGCGCCACCTGGAAGAGCGCCTGCGCTACCTGCGCGAACTCGACGATCGCCGCGCCAGCATCCTCTCCAGCATCGAGGAACAAGGCAAGCTGACCCCTGAACTGGCCCGCGAAATCAAGCTGGCCGACACCAAGACCCGCCTCGAAGACCTCTACCTGCCCTATAAGCAGAAGCGCCGCACCAAAGGCCAGATTGCCCTCGAAGCCGGCCTCGGCGAGCTGGCCGACGGCTTGTTCAACGACCCGCAACGGGTTCCGGAAAGCGAAGCAGCGCGCTTCGTCGATGCCGAAAAAGGCGTCGCCGACGTCAAGGCTGCCCTGGAGGGCGCCAAGTACATCCTCATGGAGCGCTTCGCCGAAGACGCCGCCCTGCTCGACAAGCTGCGAGGTTTCCTCAAGCAGGAAGCGGTGCTCAGCGCCCGCGTGGTGGCAGGTAAAGAAGAAGAAGGCGCCAAGTTCCGTGATTACTTCGCCCATGACGAGTTGCTGCGCAGCGCACCGTCGCACCGCGCCCTGGCGATTTTCCGTGGCCGCAACGAAGGCGTGCTGAGCGCCTCGCTCAAGGTCGGCGAAGAGCTGCCGGGCACCCTGCACCCGTGCGAGGTGATGATCGGCAATCACTTCGGCCTGGAAAACCGCAACCGCCCGGCCGACAAGTGGCTGGCCGAAGTGGTGCGCTGGACCTGGAAGGTCAAGCTGTATACCCACCTGGAAACCGACCTGTTCGGCGAACTGCGTGACAACGCCGAAGGCGAGGCGATCAACGTCTTCGCCCACAACCTGCACGACCTGCTGCTGGCCGCCCCCGCCGGCCCGCGTGCCACCCTGGGCTTCGACCCGGGCCTGCGCACTGGCTGCAAGGTTGCGGTAGTCGATGCCACCGGCAAACTGCTGGATACCGCCACCGTCTACCCCCATGCGCCGAAAAACGACTGGGACCGCACGATCTCGGTACTTGCCGCCCTGTGCGCCAAGCATTCGGTAGAGCTGATCGCCATCGGCAACGGCACCGCCAGCCGCGAGAGCGACAAGTTGATCGCCGAACTGGTCAAAAAGTACCCTGCGCTGAAGATCACCAAGATCATGGTGTCCGAAGCCGGTGCTTCGGTGTATTCGGCGTCGGAACTGGCCGCCCGTGAATTCCCGGACCTGGACGTGTCGATCCGTGGCGCCGTGTCGATTGCCCGCCGCCTGCAGGACCCGCTCGCCGAACTGGTGAAGATCGACCCGAAATCCATCGGTGTCGGCCAGTACCAGCATGATGTCTCCCAGGTAAAACTGGCCCGTGGCCTGGACGCCGTGGTCGAGGACTGCGTGAACGCCGTGGGCGTAGACGTGAACACTGCCTCGGTGGCCCTGCTGACCCGCATCTCCGGCCTCAATGCCACCTTGGCGCAGAACATCGTCGCCCACCGCGATGCCAATGGCCCGTTCGCTACCCGTGCTGCGTTGAAAAAAGTCAGCCGCCTGGGCGAAAAAACCTTCGAGCAAGCCGCCGGCTTCCTGCGCGTGATGAACGGCGACAACCCGCTGGACGCCTCTGCCGTTCACCCCGAGGCCTACCCGCTGGTGCAGCGCATCGCCGCCGACACCGACCGTGACATCCGCTCGCTGATTGGCGACAGCGGCTTCCTCAAGCGCCTCGACCCGAAAAAGTTCACCGACGAGACCTTCGGCCTGCCGACCGTCACCGACATCCTGCAGGAACTGGACAAACCCGGCCGCGACCCGCGCCCCGAGTTCAAGACCGCAACCTTCCAGGACGGCGTCGAGGACCTCAAGGACCTGGAGCCCGGCATGATCCTCGAAGGCGTGGTCACCAACGTCACCAACTTCGGTGCCTTCGTCGACATCGGCGTACACCAGGACGGCCTGGTGCACATTTCGGCGTTGTCGGAGAAGTTCGTCAAGGACCCTCGCGAAGCGGTAAAGGCCGGTGACGTGGTCAAGGTCAAGGTCATGGAGGTGGACATCCCGCGCAAGCGCGTCGGCCTGTCCATGCGCATGAGCGACACGCCGGGCGAAAAGGTCGAGGGTAACCGTGGCGGCAACCGTGGCAACGGCGGCAACCGCCAGCAGCAGGCACCGCGCCAGCGTGAAACCGCCACCGCCGCCCCGGCCAACAACGCCATGGCTGCGCTGTTCGCCAACGCCAAGCAACTGAAGAAGAAGTGATGGACATCCCCAAGGAGCTCGTGGAAAGCGCCTACAGCCAGCTCCTCGGCTGCCGCCTGCAACGCCTGGACACAGGGGTAGCAGAGGTAGCCCTGGCGCTGGAGCCGCACCTGCGTAACCGTGGCCAGAAGCTGCACGGCGGGGCCATCTTCAGCCTGGTGGACATCGCCATGGGGCTGGCCTGCTCGGCCAGCCATGGCTTCGACCAGCAGAGCGTAACCATCGAATGCAAGATCAACTACATGCGTGCGATCAGCGACGGGGAGGTGCTGTGCACCGCCCGCGTTCTGCACGCTGGGCGCCGCACCCTGGTGGTCGACGCCGACGTAGTCCAAGGCGACAAGCTGGTGGCAAAAGCGCAAGGAACCTTTGCGGTTCTCTAGCTCACCAAGCGGTATCTGCGGTATTTTTCGGCAGTGCGCTGGCACTGCCGGAACCGCGTAAACCAGGCGACAACGCCAGTTCCTTTCTTCCTACCCTTGTAGACCGTCAACTCTACCCCCATATTGGGGCGACTGATGCGTGAAGGAATCCATCTTGAGCGACCTCCTCAACCGCCGCCTGAGCCTGCTCGGCGCCAATCTTCCCCTGCTCAAGCAGTGCCTGCACGGTATTGAGCGCGAATGCCTGCGCGTGACCGACGAAGGTCGCCTGGCCCAGACCCCGCATCCTGAAAACCTGGGTTCGGCGCTGACCAACGAGCAGATCACCACCGATTATTCCGAGTCGCTGCTGGAGTTCATCACCCCGGCGCTGCCCGACCCGGCCAAGGTGCTCGAAAACCTCGAGCAAACCCACCGCTTCGTCTACAGCAAGCTCGCCGACGAGTACCTGTGGAGCCCATCGATGCCGTGCACACTGCCGGCCGAGGAGGATATCCCGATCGCCGAGTACGGCACCTCGAACATCGGCAAGCTCAAGCACGTCTACCGCAAGGGCCTCGCCCTGCGCTACGGCCGCACCATGCAGTGCATTGCCGGCATCCACTACAACTTCTCGTTGCCAGAGGCGCTGTGGCCATTGCTGCGCGCCGCCGAAGGCAGTGAAGAAAGCGACCGCGACTTCCAGTCCTCGGCCTACATTGCCTTGATCCGCAACTTCCGCCGCTACAGCTGGCTGCTGATGTACCTGTTCGGCGCCTCGCCGGCACTGGACAAAGGCTTCCTGCGCGGCCGCCCGCACCAGCTCGAAGAACTGGACGCCGAAACCCTGTTCCTGCCCTACGCCACCAGCCTGCGCATGAGCGACCTGGGTTACCAGAGCAACGCCCAGGCCGGCCTCACACCTTGCTACAACAACCTGGCCAGCTATACCGACAGCCTGCGCAAGGCGGTGGGCACGCCCTACCCGCCGTATGTCGAGATCGGCACCCATGTTGACGGCGAGTGGGTGCAGCTGAACACCAACATCCTGCAGATCGAGAACGAGTACTACTCGAACATCCGTCCCAAGCGCGTCACCTATACCGGCGAACGGCCAATCCAGGCCCTGTCCTCGCGCGGCGTACAGTATGTCGAGGTGCGTTGCCTGGACATCAACCCGTTCCTGCCGGTAGGGATCGACCTGACCGAGGCACGCTTCCTCGATGCGTTCCTGCTGTTCTGCGCCCTGGAAGACAGCCCACAGCTGGACAACGGCGAATGTGGCCAGTGCACCAGCAACTTCCTTGCGGTGGTCAAGGAAGGTCGGCGCCCGGGCCTGCAGTTGCACCGCGACGGGCAGCCGGTTGCGCTCAAGGCCTGGGCCAGCGAACTGATTGGCCGCATCGGGCAACTGGCCGAGCTGCTCGACCAGGCCCACGGTGGCGAAGAACATGCCAAGGCCCTGGAGGCTCAGCAGGCCAAGGTCGACGATGCTTCGCTGACCCCTTCTGCCCAGGTGCTGGCACGTATGACCGAACATGACGAAAGCTTCGTCCAGTTCTCACTGCGCCAAAGCCGCATCCATGCCGAAACCTTCCGCGAGCAGCCGCTGCCAGCCGAGCGCCAGCAGGCCTACGAGGCCCTGGCCCGCGACTCGCTGGCAGAGCAGTCGCGCCTGGAGCAGCAGGAAGTCGGCGACTTCGACCTGTTCGTCGGTGCCTATCAGGCCAGCATCCTGGCGATCAGCAACTGATGAGCCGCACCGCCACCGCGCGCAAGCCACGCGCCAGCAGCCAGGCCAGGATCGACGCGATCCTGGCCGCAGCGCGCGAGCTATTGGCCGGGCAAGGGGTGGCAGCGTTGTCGATCTATAGCGTGGCCGAGCGGGCGCAGATTCCACCGTCGTCGGTGTACCACTTCTTCGCCAGCGTTCCGGCGCTGCTGGAGGCGCTGACGGCCGATGTGCACCGGGCGTTTCGCGAGGCATTGAGCGCGCCGATCGACAGCAGTGCATTCAACTCCTGGCATGAGCTTTCGCGGTTGATCGAGCAGCGCATGCTCGACATCTACAACGAGGATGCCGCCGCGCGGCAGTTGATTCTGGCGCAGCACGGCCTGAGCGAGGTGGTGCAGGCAGACCGTCTGCACGACATGGAGCTGGGCGAGCTGATGCACAGGCTGTTCGACCAGCACTTCCAACTGCCGATGATGCCGACCGATGTCGATGTATTTGCCTTGGCCATGGAGTTGAGCGACCGGGTGTATGCCCGCTCGATGCAGCTGCATGAACAAATCACCCCGCGTATGGCAGAGGAAGGCATGCGGGTATTCGAGGCGTATCTGGGGCTCTACCTGCCGCCGTTTCTGAATAAACGCCACAGACACTGAACGAGCAACATATAACGCAGTTCGCCTTCGGTCGGACGTTGAAATGGGCGCTCCTTTCCAGCTCTCAGCCCAACGTGGATCACGACCATGCCCCAATCCTTCGACTCGTCAGCCGACACGACGCCCATCGGCCTGGATGACCTCACCAGCCCCCTGCCCCTGCCAACGACCCCGTGGATTACCGCCGGGCGCGGGAATGCCCTCGGCCAGGCCGACCTGCGGCGACGCAAGGCGGTCAAGGCGCTGAACAGCGTTTTCAAACAAGCGTCGTTGCAGCCATCGCCCGGGCACGCCAGCTTCTGGGACGCACGCATGCCTGGGCAATCGATAGCACGCAGGGCTTTTGCCGAGAAGCAGTTGCAGGCGCATTTCCATAGCGCGCTGGACCTCAACTACGGGTTTGAGCGAATAGCTGCGAAAGCCTGGAACCTGGGTCAGCTGGGCAGCGACAGCCAGTATGCGCAGCTGCACTGGCATCAACCGGGCGTTCCCATAGGGGCCTGCCCCACTGCGCTGCTGATCACGCCCACTGACGATGACGAGCCCTGGCTGCTGTACCGGCCAGATGCCCACAATCCGGTACGCGCCTTCCCCAGCGAAGCGGCCTTGCTGCAATGGGCCCACAAGCATCGGAACCGCCTGTGGCGCACCCCGCCCGCCGCGCTCGCCAGCGACAGCGACAGCACGTTCATCACCGTCATCGCGCGCCCGGGGGATGGCTTCGCCGGCCTGCTGAACAGCATGCTGGCCCACGCGCAGCCAACCGACCTGGGTATACAACTGCACGTCGAGCTGCCCGACGCATTGAGCGAGGAGCTGGCTCAGCTGGTCAGTGCCGATGAAGCGTTGGCGCAGGACGAGGTGCATTTCGATTCGCTCGACGAACGTTTGCCGCTCGGCTGGCGCAAGCAGCGCATCGAGCGCCAGGAACAGCTGCTGGCAGCCTATCTGGGCGATGATGCAGAGCCCGGCTCTGCGCGCCTGGCCGAGCTGCAGACCCACCAAGCGAAGCTGGACGCCCAAGACAGCGCCCTGCAACAACTGCTGGCCGCAGTGCCGGAGACGGCCACCGCCGAAGCGTGGGGGCAGGCCGACGGCGATAGCAGCCGGTTCGAGCATCTCAGCCAGCACTTTGCCAAAGCCTTGCTACTGGAAGCCGAGTTCCAGCATCGCCTGGGCGACCTGAGCGAGCCACACCTGCAATGGGTTCGCCAGTTGGTGGAACAGCCCAACCTAAGCCTTGAGCGGCAAGTCGTACCCTGCGCGCTGAAACTGGTGGTGGGTACCCGCACCTGGGCCTTGACCGGCTTCATCACCCTCAGGACGATGCACCCTGACACTGCGGATGACGCCGACACTGCGGTGCTGCTCTACAAACCCGGGCACGACGGCGGCCTGGCCTGTTACCCGGACCAAGCCCAGCTGTTCGAGCGACTGCTGAACACGTTGCAAGGCGCCTGGCCAGAAGTGCTGCTGGAAAGCGCCTGGCCGCAGGACATCGATGCGCTTCTCACACTGATAGACAGCGGCGAGCATACGCCAGCCCTGGTCAGCGAACCCATCACCAGCCACGTTTTCGACTATTTGGCCTCAACCCACCTGGCCCTGCTGACCCAGGCCGAGCCTGCCTCGCAACTGCAACTGCGATGGAAACTGGGCGCCAGCAACAACGCTGCCAGGACCCAAGCGTTCGAACGGTTGGCCGAGCGTAACCGCACCGCCAACCTGCACACCCGGCTGCATTCACTGAGCCACCTTACTGCCCCCCAGCGCGACGCACTGGCGGCGCAGTTCGAAGCCTTGCGCGCCAGCATGCAGGCTTCGAGCAGCTTGCTGGCTAGAGACCTGCCTGAGCGCGGGCAGTTTTCCCGCAACCTGATGAACAGCCACCTGCGTCAAACGCTCAACCTGGAAACGGTGCCTCGAATCAAACTGGACATCGCCGACCGAACCGGCAAGCAACGTGTGCCGTTACCGGAGTCCGGTTTCCCCAATGCCTACAAAGAGGTCACGACGTTCAGTGCAGAACGCAGTCTTGTGCCCCTTGAGCAATTTCTGCTCTGGGCATTGAACGACGACCTGACCTTGCGCCTGGGCAACGCCAACATCGTGATCGAAAACGCCGCGGCGACGCCTGGCCTGCAGCAAACGCTCAATCACAGCTACATTGCCAACCTGGTGCAGACGCTGGATGCGGCAGGCGCCTACGAACAGCAGATACGCGATACCTTCAGGGGCAGCGCAGCTCAATCTGATTGGCAAGCACAATGGCGCCAGGAAATACTCCGTGCGCCCTTCGAGCATCAGCTCAATATCCTGCTACTGAGCCGGCCCCATACCCTGGATGCACACGGCATGGGTGTCTTCGAGCAGTTCTGCCGCGAACAGCAGGACACTACGCTTACCCGCACCATCGAGCACTGTGCACTCGACCTGCGGCCCGGCGTTGCTGCAGACGGTAGCAGCGACCGCGTGCCGCTATCGGGCATCTTTCTGCTAAAACCAGCGAGCGGGCCATGCCTGCTGCTATTGCCCGACGCACCCAATGGCAAGGTCATCACCCAGTACGAAGACAGCGAGCAGGCATGCCTGGCGCTCGCGGACATGGCCATCGACGAGGCCATGCGCACATACCTTGCCAGCCGCCCGTTGGAGGGCGACACAAGCACGCACCTGTCCTATATAAACCAGGCCTTGCTCACACCCTTCACCGGTTTTATCGGGGTGGGCACTGCCCGTTCAGAGCCGCTCGCCCAGGTGCGGGCCGACCAGCTGATGGGCCGGCTCATCCTCGAACACCGCGCCTCCTCGCGCAGCCAGATCGACCTGTACCTGGAGCGCGAGGCGATCCGCCACGGGCGGGTATACGACTACCTCAAACTGGCGCTGGGCTTCGTGCCTGGGGTAGGTGCCGCGATTGCCCTTTACGATGGCTGGAGCGCCGCCAACGCGAGCGTGGAGGCGTTCCTGCGGGGTAGCCCGGGCGAAGGGGTCGAGCACCTGAACAGCGTGTTCCTGTCGTTGGTCGATGCGCTCTTCGATGTGGTGCCTGCCGCAGTTGTGTCGCGCTCGTCCAGTGCACTGGCACGCAAGCGCACCCACTTGCGTCAGCGCTTGGACGGATTGCGGCCCACCACTGTGACACGCCGCGGGCGCCCCGACCCCTTCAGCGGTTATGAAACCGAAGCACCCTCAGGCCATTGGCACGACCACCCCGGGGTTCACGGCAAAGGTGTCTACCGACATGCCGAAACCGGAAACGAATTCATCGTTCGCCACGGGCTGCACTATCAGGTCGAGTGGGACACCACCTATCGCACCTGGCGCCTCAAAGAAGGCGCAGCACGCAGCTACAAGCAGCCTGTAAAACTCGACGAGTTGGGCACCTGGCAGCCCCACGGCAGCCTGAGCGGGCGTATCATCGACGGCGGGCTGGCCGGTGGCGGTGCCTACCTCAGCAGGCTGTACCAGCAGGGCTGGCAGCACCTGCGCGGCTACCTTGGCCGCCAACCCTCGCTGGCCTCGCCAAGGCAAGTGGTACTAGAGATCGACAATGGCCGCCGCGCCCACCAAGCCAAGCTCATCGAAAAAATCTCGGCCTGGAACACCGTACGCGGGGTGGGACCCAACGGCCCTCAAGGCACACCCGCTTCCCCCGGGACCATCAGGCGTGCGCTGCATGAGTCTGCCGAGCAGTTGGAGGCCTTTGTGACGTTTCATGAGCAAAGTCTGGAAAAATTGCGCAGGATCAGGCCAGAGTTGGGTCGTCATTATCAAGCCATGCACAACGAGCTGGCCTTCAACCTGGGCAGGCAGCACCCTAAGCTGATCCGGCAGCTTCAACTCCAGATGCAGGATGCGTTCACCCTGACCATGCGGCTCGAACGCGCCCTGGACGCCACCCCCACCTCTCCCCTGAAGCAACTGCAAGAGATACGTCATGTACAGGAGGGCCTGTGCCAGACGCTCGGCAAGCTCGAAGTCGAGTTCCAGCGGGTGACCAGGGTCACCCATCTGCTGCGCGGCAGCGAACTCACCGTCTACCAGCAAGCACTCCAACGGTTGGACATGCCAATGGACCCGAACGGGTACCGCGCTGTACGGCTTGCCATCGAAGCCGCCAGAATCGTCAGGGTGCTGGGTCAGCCAAGCTATGACTACCTGTTGATGCTACGCCAGGTGAACCAGCAAATCAGCGACCTGCGAAGCCTATTGTTCAGCCATCATGATCTGCCGAGCGCTGGCCTGAGCCGCGCCCAGGAACACCGCTTCCTACGCCAGCTCAAAGACGGCTATCAACGCTTTTACAATTACATGACCAGTTGGCAGGATGACTTTCCTCGCTACATCGACACGCAAACCACCCGGCGTATGCACCAGGCGCTGAGCACACTGATCGGCGAAGTCGAGGCCCAGATTTTGGCCTCCGCGCCGATCAAGCGAACGCCAACCGTCAAACACGGGCCGAGCAGGCCGCGTCTGTTCGAAACCGTGGACCAGCAGCTGTTGATCGGCCGTGAAGTTACCCTCGACGGCCAGCCGCAAATGCAAGTGGGCAACAGGCTGAACCAGGAAACACACATTACCTTTTCCCGCGCCGCCGATAACCTGTGGCAACCCCGCACCGCGCAGCCCGCATCACCTACCGCTGAGCTTACAGTGCTGGAGGCCAGTGCCAGGACGCGATTGGCAGAGGTGACTGCGCAGCAAGCCAAGCTGCAGCAGTACAAGGCATTGAACATGACCCCCGCCAGCCTGGAAGACTTGGCCAATGGTTATGCCACGACGCTGGAGGAATTGGCGCGGGACATCGCCCGCCGGGGAGAGGCCGCGTTGACCGAGGCGCAGCGCCAGCTCCCAGGTCGCCTGGAAAGCGCTGCAGCCCAGATGCGCAGGGTGGGCAGGCAATTACGCATCGATCAGGTCAAAGCCACGCAGCGCCCTGAGCCTGGTCATCTGGATTACCTGCAAAGCCAAGGGGAGGTGCGGATCAGCTGGTCACGGGTGCTGGAACCGGCCAGGAACAGGAAGGGGGAGCCTATTGAGTATCTGGAGGAGTACCGCATCGACGATGCGGCCACTGACAGCCCTCTCTGGTATGCGCACTTTCACTTCAAGCACCGGCCAGCACAAGGCTTTGCGCGGCTCGAGGCCGGTCACATCAAGCTTGCCCACGAACGCAACCTGGGCGCGGGCGCCTGGCGCGGCGCCCTTACGCAAAGCCAAGCCAACAGCCTCTTTGGCGGACTGCGACCCGCTTAGCACTTAAGGGTAGGGCCGCCTGGCGGCCCAATCGCGGTCAAGGCCCGCGGTTGGGTTGCCAGGCGCCGCCATTGCCATCACAGCTTGGCGATGGACACCTCGGTCGACTTCACGAAGGCAATCACTTCACTGCCCACCTGCAGCTCCAGCTCTTTTACCGAGCGCGTGGTAATCACCGAAGTGACGATACCGGAGGCGGTCTGTACGTCGATTTCCGACAGTACCGGGCCTTCGAGGATTTCTTTCACAGTGCCTTTGAACTGGTTGCGGACGTTGATCGCTTTGATAGTCATGACTTGATTCCTTCTCTTTGGCTTCTGGGGTTCAGTGCGCCCAACGCAATTGCGTGGGCAGAGGGGCTACAGGATCCGGTTCGGGCGGGGTGCCCGGGACCGACAGAACACGGTTGAGTACTTCGCTTTCCAGCGCGGCCAGGCGGTGCGAACCACGCGCCCTTGGTCGTGCCAGGTCAACGTTGAGGTCCAGGCCGACTTCGCCGTCCTCGATCAGGATCACCCGGTCGGCCACGGCGACGGCTTCATTGACGTCGTGCGTGACCAGCAGCACGGTGAAACCATGCTGACGCCACAGGCGTTCGATCAGCTGCTGCATCTCGATACGGGTCAGGGCGTCCAGGGCGCCGAGCGGTTCATCCAGCAGCAGTAAGCGCGGCTGGTGGATCAATGCCCGGGCCAGGGCGACACGCTGCTTCTGGCCACCGGACAACGCAGCCGGCCATTCATTGGCCCGGTCGGCCAGGCCAACCGCTTCCAGGGCATCCAGCGCCCGCTGGCGCCAGTCGCCTTTGAGGCCCAGGCCGACGTTGTCGATCACCTTTTTCCAGGGCAGCAAGCGCGCATCCTGGAACATCAGGCGGGTTTCTTCCCGCGCCTCGGCCAGCGGCGCGGCACCGGCCAGCAATTCACCGGCCGTGGGTTGGTCGAGCCCGGCCAGCAGGCGCAGCAAGGTGCTCTTGCCACAGCCGCTGCGGCCAACGATGGCGACAAACTGGCCGGCCGGAATGTGCAGGTCGATACCGCGCAGCACTTCGCGCTGGCCAAAGGTCTTGCGCAGGCCATTGGAGGCCAGCGGGATGCCGCGTAACAGGCGTGGTGGTTGTTCCTTGAGCACGGTCATGCGCCCTCCTTCTTGGCCACTTGGTAGGCCGGGTGCCAGCGCAACCAGACACGTTCCAGGCCGCGGGCGGCGAGGTCGGCGAGCTTGCCGAGCACGGCATACAGGACGATGGCCAGTACCACCACGTCGGTTTGCAGGAATTCACGGGCATTCATCGCCAGGTAGCCGATGCCGGCGTTGGCCGAAATGGTCTCGGCAACGATCAGGGTCAGCCACATGAAGCCCAGGGCGAAGCGCACACCGACCAGGATCGAAGGCAGTGCACCCGGCAGGATCACCTGGCGGAACAGGCCGAAACCGGACAGGCCATAGCTACGCGCCATCTCCACCAGCGCCGGGTCGACGTTGCGGATACCGTGGTAGGTGTTCAGGTAGATCGGGAACAGCGTGCCCAGCGCGACCAGGAAGATCTTCGCCGACTCGTCGATACCGAACCACAGGATCACCAGTGGGATCAGCGCCAGGTGAGGCACGTTGCGGATCATCTGCACCGAGCTGTCGAGCAGGCGTTCGCCCCAGTTCGACAGGCCGGTGATGAAGCCCAGCACCAGGCCGATGCTGCCGCCGATCAGAAAGCCCAGGCCGGCACGCCAGCCGCTGATGGCCAGGTGGGTCCAGATTTCACCACTGCGCACCAGCTCTACACCGGCACTGACCACCGCGCTAGGTGCCGGCAGGATGCGGGTCGAAAGCCAGCCAGCGCTGACTGCCAGTTGCCAGGCTGCCAGCAGCAGGACTGGCAGCGCCCACGGCGCCAGGCGCTGGGTCAGGGTGGAGGAAGTTGCACGACTCATGACCCGGCCCTCAGCTCTGCGACACGGACTTGGGCAGGATGTCGTTGGCTACCATCTCGCCGAAGGGGCTCACATAGCCGCCGGTCTTCGGTTGCTCCGGGCGCTGCACGTCGATGTGCGGGAACAGCAGCTCGGCCACGCGGTAGGACTCTTCCAGGTGTGGGTAACCCGAGAAGATGAAGGTATCGATACCCAGGTCCGCGTACTCCTTGACCCGGGCCGCGACGGTCGGGCCATCGCCGACCAGCGCGGTACCGGCACCACCACGCACCAGGCCGACACCCGCCCACAGGTTGGGGCTGACTTCCAGGTTGTCGCGGTTGCCACCATGCAGGGCAGCCATGCGCTGCTGGCCCACCGAGTCGAAGCGTGCCAGCGACGCCTGGGCACGGGCGATAGTGTCATCGTCCAGGTGCGAGATCAGGCGGTCAGCGGCAGCCCAGGCTTCTTCGTTGGTTTCCCGCACGATCACATGCAGGCGGATACCAAAGCGTACTTCCCGGCCTTGGGCAGCGGCCTTCTCGCGCACCTGGGCGATCTTTTCGGCAACGGCTGCCGGTGGCTCGCCCCAGGTCAGGTACAGCTCGACCTGCTCGGCGGCGAGGTCCTGGGCGGCTTCGGACGAGCCGCCGAAATACAGCGGCGGACGTGGTTGCTGGACCGGCGGATACAGCAGCTTGGCGCCTTTGACCTGAATGTGCTTGCCGTCGTAATCGACGTTTTCGCCTTCCAGTACCTTGCGCCAGATGCGGGTGAACTCGACCGAGGCTTCGTAGCGCTCCTGGTGGTTCAGGTGCAGGCCGTCGCCGGCCAGTTCGTCCGGGTCACCGCCGGTCACCAGGTTGAACAGCGCACGGCCGTTGGACAGGCGGTCCAGCGTGGCGGCCTGGCGCGCAGCCACGGTTGGCGAAATGATGCCTGGGCGCAGGGCCACCAGGAACTTCAGGCGTTCGGTAACCGGGATCAGCGACGCGGCCACCAGCCAGGAGTCCTCGCAGGAGCGCCCGGTGGGGATCAGCACACCGCCAAAACCAAGGCGGTCGGCAGCCTGGGCAATCTGCTGCAGGTAGCCGTGATCGACTGCGCGGGCGCCGTCGGAAGTGCCCAGGTACTTGCCGTCACCGTGGGTAGGGAGGAACCAGAAAATATTAAGGCTCATTGGAGTTGTCTCCTCAAGGGTGGCTCAAGCCGGAGCGGCGCCCCGGCGCAGGCGAATCGATCAAGGCGCGCTGGCGACCTTGGCTGGGGGTGTCCAGATCACGTCCTTGATGCTCAGCGGCTTGGGTATCAGCTTGAGCGCCTGGAAGGTGTCGGCGATTTTCTGTTGCGCGGCTACCACCTCGGGCGTCAGCGGCGCGGCTCCGTAGCCTTGGCGCTTGACCGAGGTCAGGGTGATGTCGGCGGGCAGGCCCAGCAGCGGCGCAACCTGGTCGGTCACTTGTTGCGGGTTGGCCTGGGACCATTCACCCACAGCACGGACTTCTTCGATCAGGGCGCTGATCACCGCAGGGTGCTGGGTGGCGTAGTTGCGCGTGGCCAGGTAGAACTGGTGGTTGTCGACCAGGCCCTGGCCGTCACGCAGGGTGCGTGCCTGCAGCTGCTGCTCGGCAGCCGCCTGGTACGGGTCCCAGATGACCCAGGCATCGACGCTGCCACGCTCGAAGGCGGCGCGGGCATCGGATGGGGGCAGGTAGACAGGCTGGATGTCGCTGTATTTCAGGCCAGCGTCTTCCAGCGCGCGCACCAGCAGGTAGTGCACGTTGGAACCTTTGTTCAAGGCGACCTTCTTGCCTTTGAGTTCCTTCACCGACTGAATCGGCGAACCCTTGGGCACCAGGATGGCTTCGCTGTGGGGCGCAGGTGGCTCGTAGGCGACGTAGAGCAGATCGGCGCCGGCCGCCTGGGCAAATACAGGGGGCGTCTCGCCGGTAACGCCAAAGTCGATCGAGCCGACGTTCAAGCCTTCAAGCAACTGCGGGCCGCCGGGAAACTCGGTCCACTGCACCTGTACACCCTGCTCGGCCAGGCGCTTTTCCAGCGTACCCTTGGCCTTGAGCAGCACCAGGGTGCCGTATTTCTGATAACCGATACGCAGGCTTTCTGCCTGGGCTTGGGTAATGGCGCCGAAAGATACAGCCGCCGCAAACAGGGCGACCAGACCGCGACGCAAGAAGACTGTGCGCATGGCGCTCTCCTGTGCGAATGGGGTTCGGGTTGCACCTGCTTGCCTCGTTGACGGGCGAGTAAGGTGGTACAGCGGTAAGGCCGGGTCAGATGCTCCAGCGGGCGCTGATCAGGCGTTCATTGAGTACACCAGGTGCCACGGGGCGCGGCCGACGGGCCAGGGCGACGTGGAATGTTTCCAGCGAATCGTGCAAGCGCTCTTCCAGAGCGGGTGCCAGCTGGGCTGGCTTCGCGCCTTCTCCGTAGGCGATCTGGCTGTCGTCGGCAAAGATCCCTTGCAGGGTCTCTTGGGCCTTGAGTGCCGACAGCACCGGCTTCAACGCGTAATCCACCGCCAGCATGTGGGCGATGCTGCCACCGGTGGCGATGGGCAGCACGATCTTGTGTTCCAGTGAGCGCTCGGGCAGCAGGTCGAGCAACGTCTTCAGGGCTCCGGCGAACGACGCCTTGTATACCGGGGTTGCCACCACCAGGCCGTCGGCCTGGGCTACCAGTTGCTGGAAGTGCTGCACCTGCGGGCTGTCGAAGCGCGCATGGAGCAAGTCCTCGGCTGGAAAGTCACGCACCTGGAAGCTCACCACCTCTACGCCACGGTCCTGCAGCCACTGGCGCGAACGCTCGAGCAGCACGCCGGAGCGTGAACGGGTACTGGGGCTACCACCGATTGAGACGACCAGCATTGGAGCGCTTCCTTGTGTTTTGTTGGGGTGACATTACCAGCCCGGTTATATATCTAGAAATCATATTTTTTCATTTGTTTATTCCATTTTGCTTTTATCGACAGATAGCACGCCTCACGTAAAAGCCGGCCTCTTCCACCGGCTGCGGACTAAAGCGTGCAGGCATAAAAAAGGGCCGTCGAAACGGCCCGAAAATCCCTGCTATGGCTAAGAGCAATGCAACGAGGAATGCGTTAACGGTTAGGTTGCGGGGTCAGCCGCAGATACGGTTTCACAGCGCGATAACCTTTGGGGAAGCGCTGCTTGATCTCTTCTTCGTCCTTGAGCGAAGGCACGATCACCACGTCGTCGCCGTCCTGCCAGTTACCTGGTGTGGCGACCTTGTGGTTGTCAGTGAGCTGCAGCGAGTCGATCACCCGCAGGATCTCGTTGAAGTTGCGCCCGGTACTGGCCGGATAGGTAATGGTCAGGCGCACCTTCTTGTTGGGGTCGATGACGAACAGCGAACGCACAGTCAGCGTGTCGTTGGCGTTGGGGTGGATCAGATCGTACAGCTCGGACACCTTGCGGTCGGCGTCGGCGATGATCGGGAAGTTGACCACGGTGTTCTGGGTCTCGTTGATGTCTTCGATCCAGCGATGGTGCGAGTCGACCGGGTCCACCGACAGGGCAATGGCCTTGACCCCGCGCTTGGCGAAGTCATCCTTGAGCTTGGCGGTCAGGCCCAGCTCAGTGGTGCACACCGGCGTGAAGTCGGCCGGGTGGGAGAACAGCACACCCCAGCTGTTGCCGAGCCATTCGTGGAAGCGGATCTTGCCTTCGCTGGAATCCTGTTCGAAGTCGGGGGCGATATCGCCGAGTTTGAGGCTCATGGGGTGCGGCTCCTGTGCTGTGTTCTGGCCTTGTGAGGTTCAATGTGCCTGCATCTGATTAAAAATAAAAAGAATAAATACTGATTTATTTATAACCATAAGGAACAAGAAATTGCAGGCATAAAAAAGCCTCGCACCAGGCGAGGCTCTTCTGCTGCAGCTACGGCTTACAGAAAGTTGTAAGTGTAGTTGAAGATCAGACGGGTCTGATCCTGGTCAGCCAGCGAGCTGGTGCCAGTGCCACGGTATACGCCGTGACGCAGGCTGGCGCCCAGGCCCTTGAAGGTGCCTTCCTGGATAACGTAGTCGACGCGAGCGTCACGTTCCCATTCGCTGAAGGTACCGTTGCCGTTGGCGTTCTTGCCGTCTTCGCCCTTGAGGTAGGCGATGGAGGCTTTCAGGCCTGGCACGCCCAGACGCGCGAAGTCATACGAGTACTGACCGAAGGTGGTGTTTTCACCGGCCTTGGCGAACTGGTTGATCATGCTGTCGGTGAACAGGTAGAAGCTCGAACCGCCGGCGCCTTCGTTGCGGCCGTTGCCGTCAACTACGCTGCCCTGGTTCAGCCAGACGAAACCACCGTCGTCGTTCACGCGCTGGTGACCGAGCATCAGCGCATGGCCACCCAGGGTGTAGGTGAACATCGCGGACCAGGTCTTGTTATCGACCTCGCCAGCGTTGCGGGCGTAGCCGCCGTTGTTGTTGAAGCGGTAGCCGGCGTCACCGTTCTTGCCATCGCTGCTGCTGTCGAAGTAGCGCAGGTCAGTCTTGAACGATTGGTCCTGATCGATCTGGAACACGTGGGTCAGGCCCAGGAAGTGCTGCTTGTAGTAGTCTTCCAGGTTCGAGTAGTAGTACTGCAGGGTCAGGTCTTTGGTGAGCTTGTAGTCCAGGCCGCCGTAACGGAATTTGTTGCTGTCCTGGGTACCGCCGTTGACCGACAGGCCGGTGCGGTTGCTCGAAGCACGGCCCATGGCGTGGGTCAGCTGACCGGCGTTGATGGTCAGGTTGTCGATTTCCTTCGACTGGATGGTGCCACCCTCGAAGGTCTGCGGCAGCAGACGACCATCGTTGGAAACCAGGATCGGCAGGTTCGGCGCCAGGGCGCTACCGTAGTGAACCTCGGTCTTGGAGAAACGTGCCTTGGCATTACCACCCACGCGCGCCCACTGGCTTACCGCAGAGCCGTCGGTGTCGCTCGGGAAGAAGGAGCTGTTGTCAGGGTGCTTGCCACGGCCGCCATCCAGGTGAATACCCCACAGGGCCTGGACGTCGACACCGAAGCCAACGGTGCCTTCGGTGAAACCGGACAGGTAGTCGAGCTTGAAGCCCTGACCCGATTCACGGTTGTCAGCGCCGCCGTCACGGTTGTCGTTGTTGAAGTACATGGTGCGCGAGCTGAGGGACAGCTTGCTGTCCTCTACAAAACCGGCAGCGCCTGCTTGTTGGGCGAGAACCCCCAGTGCCACGGCCAGAGCCAGGCTGGACTTGTACATGTTTTGCTCCTCTACGTTCTAATTCTTGTGTATCTCTGGCGGTGGGATCTACTGCCCCGCTCACCGTGGATTGGCGATTTAGTCCCAAACTGTGACCAATAAGTCAATCGTTACTGAACATTTCACGACTTTGGTCTAAGACGCCACCTGCGCTACAGGATAATGACAATCCTATAAATCCAAAATGACCGTTTTATGAATTTGTAAGATTTTTACGGAATATGTTCGGAACCATTACTGCCAAAAGCTGTATCGGCAGGGGCTTCTGATAACGTTAGGTTATTTGCAAACGATTGCTCATAACCTTATTCCTCATCGTTCTGTGAAGGGGCCAAGCCTAGCAGCCCACCGAAATTTCGCCATTGAGGTCGGGGCAACCCCTTCCACGCTTAAGGCATTTGGCTCCTAAGCTAATTCTAAAACGTTATTTATTTAACATTTCTTAGATCATTTAGTCTCTCGCCATCCACCCCACTGATTGCTGACGAGAGGTTCAACCATGATCCCGCACGCGCCCCTGCGCCTGTTCGCCGCCCTGACCCTCGCCGGCACCAGCTGGTTGGCACAGGCTGCCGACCTGACCGTTGCCTACCAGACCACCGTCGACCCAGCCAAGGTGGCTCAGGCCGACGGCGCCTATGAAAAAGCCAGCAAGGCGGATATCGCCTGGCGCAAGTTCGATAACGGTGCCGACGTGATCACCGCCGTTGCCAGCGGCGACGTGCAGATTGGTTACCTGGGCTCCAGCCCGTTGGCCGCTGCCGCGACCCGCAAGCTGCCGGTCGAGACCTTCCTGATCGCCACCCAGATTGGCGCTGGCGAGGCACTGGTCGCCCGCGACAGCATCAAGACCCCACAAGACCTGATCGGCAAGAAAGTCGCCGTACCGTTCGTTTCCACCGGCCATTACAGCCTGCTGGCAGCGCTCAAGAGCTGGAACATCGACCCATCCAAGGTGCAGATCCTCAACCTTGCACCCCCAGCGATCATTGCCGCCTGGAAGCGCGGCGACATCGATGCCACCTACGTCTGGGACCCAGCCCTGGGTGTGGCGAAGGAAAACGGCAAGGTGCTGATTACCTCCGGCGAGCTGGCCGAAAAAGGCGCACCGACCTTCGACGCATGGATCGTGCGCAAGGACTTTGCCCAGAAGCACCCCGACGTGGTCAAGGCCTTTGCCAAGGTCACCCTCGACGCCTACGCCGACTACCGCAAGGACCCAAAAGCCTGGCTGGCCGATCAGAACAACGTGACCAAGCTGGCCAAACTGTCCGGTGCCAAGGCCAGCGATATCCCGGTGCTGCTGGAAGGCAACGTCTACCCGCTGGTGGCCGACCAAGCCAACGCGCTGGGCGCACCAACCACCAAAGCGCTGACCGACACCGCCAACTTCCTCAAGCAACAAGGCAAGGTCGACGCCGTACTGCCGGACTACTCGCCGTACGTGAGCGCAAAATTCCTGCCCAATTGAATGTTCCTTCCTAATTGATCCGGAGCCTGTCATGGCCTTGCTCGAGCTGGAGCGCATCAGCGCACAGTACCCCGGCGCCAGCACCCCGGTGCTGGCCGACATCAACCTGAGCCTGGGCCCACGCCAGCTGCTGGTGGCCCTGGGGCCATCGGGCAGCGGCAAGACTTCGCTGCTCAACCTGATTGCCGGCTTCGTCGCCCCCAGCGGCGGGCGCATCACCCTCGACGGCGTGCCGGTGCAAGGCCCCGGTGCCGAACGCGGCGTGGTGTTTCAGGACGATGCCCTGCTGCCGTGGCAGAACGTACTGGGCAATGTCGCCTTCGGTCTTGAGCTGGCCGGCGTGCCACGCCCACAACGGGAAGCCAAGGCCCGTGAAATGCTCGCACTGGTCGACCTCGATGGGTTTGGCGAGCGGCGTATCTGGCAATTGTCCGGCGGCCAGAAGCAGCGCGTGGGCCTGGCCCGCGCACTGGCGGCCGACCCGAGGGTTCTGCTGATGGACGAACCCTTCGGTGCGCTTGATGCCTTTACCCGTGAGCAGATGCAGGAGCTGTTGCTGCAAGTCTGGCAGCGCACCGCCAAACCAGTGTTCCTGATTACCCACGACATCGAGGAAGCCGTGTTCCTCGCCAGTGAGCTGGTGCTGCTGGCGCCCAACCCCGGCCATGTGGTCGAGCGCCTGCAACTGGACTTCGGCCAGCGCTACGCCGCCGGTGAGTCGGCTCGGGCGATCAAGTCCGACCCACGTTTCATCGAAACCCGCGAGCATGTGCTGGCGCGGGTGTTCTCCCAACGCCAAAGCCTGCAGGAGCGCGCATGAGCAGCCTGGATCTGCCGGTCGCCGGCAAGCACGACACTCAACCCCGGCCAGCCGCAAAGGCCCGCCGTCAGCTGTCCACCCGCTGGATCAGCACCCTGACCCTGGCCAGCCTGTTGCTGGTCTGGTGGCTGGTGACCGCCGCCGGCTGGATCGAACCCCTGTTCCTGCCTTCGCCTGGCGACATCCTGGCCAGAGCCTGGACCTTGCTCACCCAAGGCTACATGGACGCCAGCCTGTGGCAGCACCTGGGTGCAAGCCTGGGCCGCATCGGCCTTGCCTTGGTCGCCGCCACCCTGACCGCCATCCCGGTCGGTATCGCGATCGGCTACAACCGCGTTGCCCGCGGCATCCTCGACCCGCTGATCGAGTTCTACCGGCCGATTCCGCCGCTGGCCTACCTGCCGCTGATTGTCATCTGGTGCGGTATCGGTGAGCTGTCCAAGGTGCTGCTGATCTACCTGGCAATCTTTGCGCCGATTGCCATCGCCACCGCCACCGGTGTGCGCACTGTCGACCCAGCCAAGCTGCGCGCCGCGCAGTCTCTGGGCGCCACCAAGGCGCAGTTGATCCGCCACGTGATCCTGCCCAGTGCCCTGCCCGACATCCTCACGGGCATTCGCATCGGCCTGGGTGTGGGCTGGTCGACACTGGTCGCGGCCGAGTTGATCGCCGCCACCAGCGGCCTGGGCTTCATGGTGCAATCGGCGGCGCAGTTCCTGGTCACCGATGTGGTGGTGCTGGGCATCCTGCTGATTGCCCTGATCGCCTTTGCCCTGGAGATGGGCCTGCGCGCCCTGCAGCGCAAACTGGTGCCCTGGCATGGGCAGAGCCACTGAATTCGACTGACCACGCCGGCAGACCGGCGCCTAGAACGAGAACCGACATGAGCCTGACCATCACCCCCCTCAGCCCGGCGCTTGGTGCCCAGATCAGCGGCGTGGACATCAGCCGTGAAATCACGCCCGAGCAGCGTGACGCCATCGAGCAGGCGCTGCTCCAGCATCAGGTGCTGTTCTTCCGCGACCAGCCGATCACACCTGAGCAGCAAGCGCGTTTCGCTGCCCGCTTCGGCGATCTGCACATTCACCCGATCTACCCGAACGTGCCAGAAACCCCACAGGTGCTGGTCCTCGACACGGCGGTCACCGACGTGCGCGACAACGCCGTGTGGCACACCGACGTGACCTTCCTGCCAACCCCGGCGCTGGGCGCAGTACTCAGTGCCAAGCAGCTACCGGCTTACGGTGGCGACACCTTATGGGCCAGTGGCATCGCGGCGCTCGAGGCCCTTTCGGCGCCGCTGCGGGCGATGCTCGACGGCCTGACCGCAACCCATGATTTCACCAAGTCGTTCCCGCTCGAGCGCTTCGGCACCACGCCAGAGGACCTCGCCCGCTGGGAGGCTACCCGGCGCAACAACCCGCCGCTGTCGCACCCGGTGGTCCGCACCCATCCGGTGAGCGGGCGCAAGGCGCTGTTCGTCAACGAAGGGTTCACCACACGGATCAACGAACTGAGCGAGCTGGAGAGCGAGGCCCTGCTCAAGCTGCTGTTCGCCCATGCGACACGGCCGGAGTTCAGCATTCGCTGGCGCTGGCAGGAAAATGACGTGGCGTTCTGGGACAACCGTGTGACCCAGCATTTTGCGGTGGATGATTACCGGCCGAACCGGCGGGTGATGCACCGGGCGACCATCCTTGGTGATGCGCCGTTCTGACAACGGCGGCCTAGCCGGCGAAAGGGCCGCAAAGCGGCCCCTGGCCCTCTACCTGACCAGATGCAGGAACTGCATGTGCCGCTCGTACTGGTCCAGGATGTCGTTGATGATCTGCTCCTTGCTGTAGCCCACCAGGTCGTAGTTCTGGCTGCCTTCGCTCAAGTGCACTTCCGCCCGATAGTAGCGGCGATTCTTCAACTCCTGCGTGCCCAGCCCACCCAATGCGAACGATGGGGTGAAGTAGCCACGCATCTGCACCTGGTAGATGAACGGCTGCTCTTCGCCATGGCCAACTTTCAGGCTGACGTTGTCATGGCTTGGGTCGTCCTGGGTCACCAGCACCAGGCCCTTCTGCTCGAACACTTCGCGGACGTCGGCAATCGCCGGGCGCACCACGTCATCCATGAAGCGGTATACCTCATCGCGTGAAGGGAAGTGCACGGCCTGGCTCAACCGTTGGCGCCAGCCTCCGCGCCCGCGCCTGGATTGCGCGAACGGCGCCAGCGAATGCATCTGCGCGATCTGCCGCTGGCCTTCAAGGTAGAACGCCTTGTGCAGCCCCCACATCATGCACAGCAGGATCAGCGAGAACGGCAGCGAGGTCAGCACCACCGCCGACTTCAATGAGTCGATGCTGCCCGCGAACAGCAAGCTGCTGGTAATCAGCGCGGTCATCGCCCCCCAGAAGATACGCAACCAGTTCGGCCCGTCTTCGTCAGCGTCACCGCCCTTGGCAGACAGGGTCGACAACACCACCGTGCCCGAGTCGGCCGAGGTGACGAAGAACACAAAGCTGATGAACACCGTGACGGCGATCACCGTCTTGCTCCACGGGTAGGTTTCCAGCAGCAAGTACAGGCTCCTGGACGGATCGTCCAGCGCCGACTGACCCAGTGCGGTCATGCCGTGGTTGATGACCTGGTCCAGTGCGCTGTTGCCGAAGATCGACATCCACGCCAGGGTGAAACCCAGCGGGATCAGCAGCACGCCGAAGACGAACTCACGAATGGTCCGACCGCGTGAAATACGGGCGATGAACAGCCCCACGAAGGGCGCCCAGGCAATCCACCAGGCCCAGTAGAACACTGTCCACCCACCCAGCCAGTCGCGGTTCTCACCGTAGGCGTAAACGTCGAAGCTCTTGCGCGGCAAGGCGCCGAGGTAATCGCCAAGGTTCTGGATCAGGGTGTTGAACAAATGCTGGGTCGGGCCTGCGAACAGCACGAACAACAGCAGGGCGCAGGCCAGGAACAGGTTGATGTCGCTCATCACCCGCACGCCCTTCTCGACCCCCGCCACCGCCACGGCCACCGCCGCGCCCATCATCAGGGCGATGAGGGTGACCTGCACCCACTGGCTATGGCTGATGCCGAACAGGTAGTCCAGGCCTGCGTTCAGGTGCAGTACCCCAAAGCCCATGTCGGCCCCCAGGCCGAACACTGTGGCGATGATACCGAAGCCGTCCACCGCATAACCGATCGGCCCATTGATGCGCTTGCCGATCAGGGGGTATAACGCCGAACGCAGGGCCAGCGGCAGGTTGTGGCGATAGGCGAAATAGGCCAGCGCCATGCCGACGAAGGCGAACACGCCCCATCCATGCAGGCCCCAGTGCAGGAACAGTATCTGCATCGCCTGGCGCCCAGCCTCGGCCGTGCCCCCCTCACCCTGCGGGGGCTGTAGCATGTGCGTAAGCGGCTCGGAAACACAGAAGAAGAACAGCGTGATACTGATGCCGGCGGCAAACAGCATGCCGGCCCAAGACAGGTAGCTGAACTCTGGTTCGTCGTGGTCGGCGCCAAGCTTGATCTTGCCGTAGCCGGACAAGGCGGTGACCACCACGAAGACCAGGTACAGGGTCATGGCCAGCATGTAGTACCAGCCGACCGTGTTGGCCGCCCAGTTCTGCGCTGCCAGGAGCCATTCACCCGCTGCTTGCGGTTGCGAGATGATCACCAGGCCGAAGATGAGGATGAAACTCGCCGCAAAATAGAACACCGGGGGGTTCATGCGGATCTTGCCATTGGCAAGGGAAGGGGTCGGTGCAGTCATGCTTCATGCACCTCGTCGAATGACGTGAGGTTCGGATTGAACGGGTTCAGCAAAGGAATCCTCCTGTTGAACACCGGCAGCGGACCAGCGTTTTTTCGTTGAACAAGCGTTCAAGTTAAACATGGATCGGCATTTGATGCGACCCGGGGTGCTGGCCGGTGCGCCATGTTCGCCCTATCACCGGCAAGCCAGCGCTCACACGCACGTTGGACTCGCTGCGGGAAGCGGCTTGCCGGCGACAGGGTCGGTATGGGCAAAAAACCCTCGGGTCAATGCTTGTCCTGGCAATCCAACTGTAGATTGGCCTGGGTGATGTTGCTCTGCGCCGGCACACTCCGGGTTAGCCACACATTGCCGCCAATGGTCGAACCCTTGCCAATGGTGATCCGCCCCAGGATGGTAGCGCCGGCGTAGATCACCACATCGTCCTCGACGATCGGGTGGCGGGCCAGGCCCTTGTGCAGCGTCCCCGACTCATCACTGGGGAAGCGCTTGGCGCCCAGGGTCACGGCCTGATAGATCCGCACGCCCTCGCCGATGATCGCCGTTTCGCCGATGACCACACCCGTACCATGGTCAATGAAGAAGCTCGGGCCAATTTGCGCACCGGGGTGGATGTCGATGCCAGTCGCCGAGTGCGCCAGCTCCGAGCTGATCCGCGCCAGCAGCGGCAGGCCCGCCTGGTACAAGTGGTGAGCCAGGCGGTGGTGGATGATCGCCAGGATGCCCGGGTAGCACAGCAGTACTTCATCGACGCTGCGCGCCGCCGGGTCGCCGTGATAGGCCGCCAGCACATCGGTGTCGAGTAGCACCCGCAGGCCCGGCAAGGCGGCGGCAAAATCCTGGATCAGGCGCAGCGCGTGGGCATCCACGGCGGCCAGGTCGGCCTTGCTCTGACGTGCCGCGTAACGCAATTCCAGGCGGGCCTGGGCAAGCAAGGCCGTCAACGCGGCATCGAGGGTGTGACCAACGTAGAAGTCTTCGCTCTCTTCGCGCAGATCGACCGGCCCCAGGCGCATCGGGAACAGCGCTCCGCAGAGCTGTTCGAGAATCTGCCGCATGGCCTCTCGCGAGGGCAACTCGCGCCCGCCCTGCTCGCCAATGCTTCGGCCATTGCGGCTGCGCCACTGCTCACGGGCGCCGCGCAAGCCGCTGACGATGCTCTGCAACTGCCAATGCGCGGATGATGGTTGTTCGCTCACGGTGATCTCCTGCCAGGGCCATTCAGTCATTTTGCAAACCACTTTACGGCAAATCAGCCCCTTGGAAAAAACAACGCTTTATTCCATCCTGCGCTAAGTCAGGCATAAGCAGCGATGACGGACCCGGCATCCTGGCCTACCCTTCAAAGCAGCAAGCGCCTGGGGAAAACATAAAAAGTAATAACAAAATAATTTTTTATTATTTCCTGGCCTAACAGGCCAACCCTATAGTCGCCACCCACCACTACCACAACAAGCGCGGGGCCTGACATGTCGAAATTCGCCAAACCGCTTCTCAATGCCAGCCTGGCCATTCTGCTGGGCGCGGGTCTGTTCAGCCACGCATTCGCAGGCGAACAACTCAAGACCATCCAGGAAAAGGGCGTGATCAACGTCGGCCTCGAAGGCACCTACCCGCCGTTCAGCTTCCAGGACGAAAATGGCAAGCTGACAGGCTTCGAGGTCGAACTGTCTGAGCTGCTGGCCAAGGAGCTGGGGGTCAAGGCCAAGGTCCAACCGACCAAGTGGGACGGCATCCTCGCCGCTCTGGAGTCCAAGCGCCTGGATGTGGTGATCAACCAGGTGACCATCTCTGAAGAGCGCAAGAAGAAGTACGACTTCTCCGAGCCCTACACCATCTCCGGCATCCAGGCGCTGATCCTGAAGAAGAAAGCCGCGGACCTGAACATCCACAAGGCCGAAGACCTGGCAGGCAAGAAGGTCGGTGTGGGCCTGGGCACCAACTACGAACAGTGGGTCAAGAAGGACGTGCCGCAAGCGGACGTGCGCACCTACGAGGATGACCCGAGCAAGTTCGCCGACCTGCGCAACGGCCGCATCGACGCCATCCTGATCGACCGTCTGGCTGCGCTGGAGTACGCGCAGAAAGCCAAGGACACCGAGCTGGCGGGCGATGCCTTCTCGCGTCTGGAAAGCGGCGTAGCCCTGCGCAAAGGCGAGCCTGAGCTGCTGGCTGCGATCAACAAGGCACTGGACAAGCTCAAAGCCGACGGCACGCTGGCCAAGCTGTCCGAGAAATACTTCGGTGCCGATGTCACTAAATGATCGCTGAAAGCCTGCAACTGGTTGTCGACTCCGCACCCTTCCTGCTCAAGGGTGCGGGTTACACCGTGCTGCTGAGTGTCGGCGGCATGTTCTTCGGCCTGGTGCTGGGCTTTGCCCTGGCACTGATGCGCCTGTCGAAGATCTTGCCGCTGAACTGGCTGGCACGCATCTACGTCTCGTTCTTCCGTGGCACGCCGCTGCTGGTGCAGCTGTTCGTGATCTACTTCGGCATGCCGCAGATCGGCATCGAGCTCGACCCGATCCCGGCATCGCTGATCGGCCTGTCGTTGAACATGGCCGCGTACATCTGCGAGATCCTGCGTTCGGCCATTTCCTCGATCGACCGGGGCCAGTGGGAAGCTGCCGCCAGCATCGGCATGACCCGCACCCAGGCGATGCGCCGGGCGATCCTGCCGCAGGCGTTGCGTACCGCACTGCCGCCCTTGGGTAACAGTTTCATCTCGCTGGTCAAGGACACCGCGCTGGCGGCGACCATCCAGGTGCCGGAGCTGTTCCGCCAGGCACAGCTGATTACCGCCCGCACGTTCGAGGTATTCACCATGTACCTGGCGGTGGCAGTGATCTACTGGATCCTCTGCAGCATCCTCGCGCACTTCCAGAACCGCATGGAAGCGCGGGTCAACCAGCACGACCAGGAGCAGTGAGATGATCGTAGTAGAAGGCCTGACCAAGCAGTTCAAGGGCCAGACCGTGCTCAACGGCATCGACCTGACCGTGCAGCCCGGCGAAGTGGTGGCCATTATCGGCCCCAGTGGCTCGGGCAAGACCACCTTCCTGCGCTGCCTCAACCTGCTGGAAACACCCGATGCCGGGCGTATCCAGATCGGCGACATCAGCATCGATGCGAACCGCCCGCTCGGTGGCCAGCAGAGTGCTATTCGCCGTTTGCGCCAGCAGGCCGGGTTCGTGTTCCAGAGCTTCAACCTGTTCCCCCACCGTACCGCGCTGGAAAACGTCATCGAAGGGCCGGTGATCGTCAAGAAAACCCCGCGCGCCCAGGCCATCGAACTGGGTCGCAAGCTGCTGGCCAAGGTCGGCCTGGCAGGCAAGGAAGACGCCTACCCCCGGCGCCTGTCCGGCGGGCAACAGCAGCGCGTGGCCATCGCCCGGGCACTGGCCATGGAGCCGGAGGTGATCCTGTTCGATGAACCCACCTCGGCGCTCGACCCAGAACTGGTCGGTGAAGTGCTGGCGACCATCCGCGGCCTGGCCGAGGAAAAACGCACCATGATCATCGTTACCCACGAAATGAGCTTCGCTCGCGATGTGGCGAACCGGGTGATCTTCTTCGACAAGGGCGTGATCGTGGAACAGGGCGAAGCCAAAGCGTTGTTCGCCAGCCCCAGGGAAGAACGAACGCGGCAGTTCTTGCGTAAGTTTCTCGGGACAGCGGCTTCCGAGTAGCCCAACCCCACACGCACACCACGGTTTTCAAGCACTGCGCAGCCGGTAGGGGCAAACTTGCCGGCGACAGGGCCAACCTCTGCGAAGCCGATCCCCGCTTCTATATATATTCCAAAGAGTTAGTTCATAAACTTTTGATAAGCCATTAGGGTATATAAACCGGACCACCGGACCAGCAAACGTCAGTCGCCATCAGCTGCAGCGACGCATCCACTTTGTGAGGTTAGGAATGGTCAGGATCACAATCACCCCAGTGCGTATCGCCAGGGCATTGAGTGCAGCCAAGGAGCGGTACTGATGTCCAGCCAGCCAAATACCCGCTTCCATAGCGATCTCGACAGCTCGCCCCTGCTGCTGCCGGCCAAGGTACTGCGCAACGATGCCGAAGCCCTGCAAGCGGCCCGCGAACTCGCAGACGCCGCCCGCGAACAGGCCGCGCGTCGCGACCAGCAACGCAAGTTACCCTGGGCCGAGATCGAACAGTTCACCCGCAGCGGCCTGGGCAGTATCAGCGTCCCCAAAGCCCATGGCGGCCCCGATGTTTCGTTCGAGACCATCGCCGAGGTGTTCCGCATCATCAGCGCTGCCGACCCGGCATTGGGGCAGATCCCGCAGAACCAGTTCGGCATGCTGCAGCTGCTGCGCCTGACTGCCACCGAGGCGCAGCAGGCGCTGATCTTCCGCAGCGTGCTGGACGGCTGGCGCATCGGCAATGCCGGGCCCGAGCGCGGCACCAAGGACACCCTGACCCTCAAGGCACGGATCACCCGCGACGGCGACAGCTATTGCATCAGCGGCGAGAAGTTCTACTCCACCGGCGCCCTGTTCGCCCACTGGGTGGCTGTCAAGGCGCTGGACGACGAAGGCCGGCAGCGCCTGGCGTTCGTGCGCCGGGGCTCCCCGGGGCTGCGCATCGTCGATGACTGGTCGGGCTTCGGCCAACGCACCACGGCCAGCGGCACCGTGTTGCTCGACCGGGTGCCGGTCGATGCCGACCTGGTGATCGACAACTGGCGCCAGCGCGACACGCCCAATATTCAAGGCGCAGGGTCGCAACTGATCCAGGCCGCCATCGATGCCGGCATCGCCGAGGCCGCGATCGAAGACACCATCCGCTTCGTGCGCGAGAAGTCGCGACCCTGGATCGAGGCCAAGGTCGAACGCGCCAGCGATGACCCTTACGTTATTGCCGACATCGGCCGCCTGAAACTCGAGCTGCACGCTGCCCAGGCGCTGCTGCGCCGGGCTGCGCGGGTCCTCGACGAAGTCAATGCCGCCCCCATCGATGCGGCCGCCGCGGCGCGCGCCTCGATTGCCGTGGCAGAGGCCAAGGTGCTCACCACTGAGATCTCGCTGCAAGCCAGCGAGAAGCTGTTCGAGCTGGCCGGCAGTCGCGCCACCCTTGCCGAGTTCAACCTCGACCGCCATTGGCGCAACGCCCGGGTGCACACGCTGCACGACCCCGTGCGCTGGAAGTACCACGCGGTGGGCGCTTACCACCTGAACGGCACCCTGCCTGCGCGGCATTCCTGGATCTGAATTTGGCCCTTGGGGTTGCTGTGCAGCCCATTCGCAGCTCAGGCCCGCGTCCACAGAGATCTCAAGAAACCTGAGGTCAACGCTGTACCTGTGGCAGCGGGCTTGCCCCGCGAATGGGCCGCACAGCGGTCCCCAGAGGCCCCGGAGAACACCATGACAACAACCGTTATCACCACAGACACCCAGGCCCTGGCCATCGCCGAGCAGGTCGCCGAGCAACTGCGCCGCGACAGCATCTTGCGCGACCGGGAGCGCCGCCTGCCCCACGCCGAGCTGGACCTGTTCACCCGCTCCGGCCTGTGGGCGATCAGCGTGCCCAAGGCCTTTGGCGGTGCCGGCGTGTCCAATGTCACCCTGGCCAAGGTCATTGCCCGCATTGCCCAGGCAGACGCCTCCTTGGGGCAGATACCGCAAAACCACTTCTATGCCCTGGAAGTGCTGCGCGTAAACGGCAGCCCCGAACAACAGCAACGCCTTTACGCCGAAGTGCTGGCCGGCCGACGCTTTGGCAACGCCCTGGCTGAGCTGGGTACCAAGACCGCCCATGACCGCACTACCCGCCTGACCCGCGACGGCGACGGCTACCGCATCAACGGCCGCAAGTTCTACGCCACCGGCGCCCTCTACGCCCAGCGCATCCCAACCTCGGTAGTGGACGAACACGGTGTGCAGCTGCTGGCCTTCGTACCCGCAGACAGCCACGGCCTGCAGGTGATCGACGACTGGAGCGGCTTTGGCCAGCGCACCACCGGCAGTGGCTCGGTGGTGTTCGACAACGTGTTTGTCCGCGCCGAGGACGTGGTGCCATTTCAATCGGCTTTCGAACGCCCTACCCCGGTCGGCCCGCTGGCGCAGATTCTTCACGCGGCCATCGACACCGGCATTGCTCGCGCAGCCTATGAAGATGCCCTGCACTTCGTCCGCACCCGTAGCCGGCCGTGGGTCGACTCAGGCCTGGACAAGGCCAGCGAAGACCCGCTGACCCTGAAGAGCTTCGGCCACCTGACGATCCGCCTGCACGCCGCCGAGGCGTTGCTCGAGCGGGCGGGCGAATACCTCGACCGTGCCCAGGCCGACAGTACTGCCGACACCCTTGCAGCGGCGTCCATTGCAGTGGCCGAAGCACGGGCGATCAGTACCGAGATCTCCCTCGCTGCCAGCACCACGCTGTTCGAGCTGGCCGGCAGCCAGGCCACCCTGGCTGAACACAACCTCGACCGCCACTGGCGCAACGCCCGGGTACACACCCTGCACGACCCGGTGCGCTGGAAGTACCACGCCATCGGCAACTACTACCTCAACGACGAAAACCCACCGCGCCGGGGGACCATCTGATGGCCAAGCAGATTTTGCTCAATGCCTTCAACATGAACTGTATCGGGCATATCAACCACGGTCTGTGGACCCATCCACGGGACAACTCCACCCAATACAAGTCCCTCAGCTACTGGACCGACCTGGCGCGCCTGCTGGAACGTGGGCTGTTCGACGGGCTGTTCATTGCCGATATCGTCGGCACCTACGATGTCTACGGCAAGTCGCTGGACGTGACACTCAAAGAGTCCATCCAGCTGCCGGTCAACGACCCTCTGCTCCTGGTCTCGGCCATGGCCGCCGCCACGCGCCACCTGGGCTTTGGCCTGACCGCCAACCTCACCTACGAGGCGCCGTACCTGTTCGCCCGGCGGCTTTCCACCCTTGACCACCTGAGCAATGGCCGGGTCGGCTGGAACATCGTCACCGGTTACCTAGACAGCGCCGCCCGCGCCATGGGCCTGGAGCACCAACCCGAGCACGACCGCCGCTACGACCAGGCCGATGAATACCTGCAAGTGCTGTACAAGCTGCTCGAAGGCAGCTGGGCTGACGATGCAGTGGTCGAAGACCGGCAGCGGCGGGTGTATGCCGAACCCGAAAAGGTGCGCAAGGTCAGCCATCTTGGCGAGTTCTACAAGGTCGAGGGCTACCACCTGTGCGAACCCTCCCCCCAGCGCACCCCGGTGCTGTTCCAGGCGGGCAGCTCGCCGCGTGGTCTGGCGTTCGCCGGCAACCATGCCGAATGCGTCTTCATCAGCGGCCAGGACAAAGCCGCCACCCGCGCCCAGGTCGACAAGGTACGCGCCGCTGCCCAGGCGGCGGGGCGCGACCCACAGGCGGTCAAGGTTTTCATGGGGATCACGGTGATCGTTGCCCCCACCGAGCAGCTGGCACAGGCCAAGTACGCAGAGTACCTGCGCCATGCCAGCCCCGAAGCCGGCGTGGCTCATTTCGCTGCCTCCACCGGCATCGACTTTGCCGCCTATGAACTGGATGAGCCGATCGGCGCCAGCAAGGGCAACGCCATCCAGTCGGCGACCCGCCAGTTACAGGAAAATGCCTGGACCCGCCGCCGCCTGCTGGAGCAGCACGCCCTGGGCGGGCGCTACGTGACCTTGGTCGGCTCACCCGAACAGGTCGCCGAACACCTGATCGCCTGGATCGATGAAACCGGCCTGGACGGTTTCAACCTGACCCGCACCGTCACCCCCGAAAGCTACGAGGACTTCATCGACCTGGTGGTCCCGCAACTGCAACAGCGCGGCCGCTACAAAACCGCCTACGCCGAAGGCACCCTGCGCGAAAAGCTGTTCCAGAGTGACCACCCGCACCTGCCTGTCGACCACCCCGGCTCGCGCTACCGCCACGCCGCCACCCCTGCCAAGACTGGAGTCCCGCATCATGCTTGAGAACCTGTTCCGGCCCGTCGCGGCCCTCGCCCTCACCCTTGGCCTGGCCGGCGTGGCCCTGGCTGCCGAGCCGCTGAAGGTGGGCACCACCGCTGCCTTCGCCATTCCGCTGGAAGCCGCAGTGGAAGAAGCCCACAAGCAGGGCCTTGAGGTGAAGCTGATCGAGTTCAGTGACTGGATCGCACCCAATGTCAGCCTCAACAGCGGCGACATCGACGTGAACTACTTCCAGCACATCCCCTTCCTGGAAAACGCCAAGGCCGCAGCTGGCTTCAACCTGGTGCCGTTCGCCCCCGGCATCATCAACAACGTCGGGCTCTACTCGAAGAAGTACAAAAGCTTCGCCGAACTGCCCGAAGGCGCCAGCGTGGCCATTGCCAACGACCCGATCAACAGTGGCCGCGGCTTGCAGCTGCTGGCCAAGGCTGGGTTGATCACGCTCAAGCCCGGGGTGGGCTACAAGGCCACCGAGGACGATATCGTCGCCAACCCCAAGAAGCTGAAAATCCTCCAGGTGGAAGCCGTGCAACTGGTGCGCGCCTATGACGATGCCGACCTGGTGCAGGGCTACCCGGCCTATATCCGCCTGGCCAACACCTTCGACGCCACCTCGGCACTGCTGTTCGACGGCCTGGAAAACAAGGAGTACGTGATCCAGTTCGTCATTCGCCCGCAAAGCAAGGACGACCCGCGCCTGGCCAAGTTCGTTGACATCTACCAGCATTCGCCAGCCGTGCGCGCAGCGCTGAACAAGGCCCATGGCAGCCTCTACCAAGCCGGCTGGGAAGGCTGACATGAGCCCGGCCAGCGCCCTCAGGGCGCCCACCGCTCAAACCGCGCCGCCACCGGCTCGGGAGCAGGCCTTGCGTCCAGAGGTCAACGAAGCCCATGTCCGCTTCGTTGGCTTCGGCAAGACCTACCCGGGCCAGGCGCAGCCAGCGTTGCAAGGCATCGACCTGAACATCCGCAAAGGGGAAATCTTCGGCATCATCGGCCGCAGCGGCGCAGGAAAATCGTCGCTGCTGCGCACCATCAATCGCCTGGAACAACCCAGCGAGGGCCGGGTACTGATCGACCAGGTCGACATCGGATCGTACGATGAAGACCGCCTGGTGGCGCTGCGCCGCCGCATCGGCATGATCTTCCAGCACTTCAACCTGATGTCGGCCAAGACCGTGTGGCAGAACGTCGAACTGCCGCTGAAAGTGGCCGGCGTGGCCAAGGCCGAACGCCAGCGCAAGGTGCGCGAGCTGCTCGAACTGGTCGGCCTGCAGGAAAAGCATCACGTCTATCCCGCGCAGTTGTCTGGCGGCCAGAAGCAGCGGGTCGGTATCGCCCGGGCGTTGGTGCATGACCCCGACATTCTCCTGTGCGACGAGGCCACCTCGGCACTGGACCCAGAAACCACGGCCTCGATCCTCGAGCTGCTGCGCGATATCAACCGGCGCCTGGGCCTCACGGTGGTTCTGATTACCCACGAAATGGCCGTGATTCGCGACATCTGCCACCGTGTCGTGGTGCTCGAACGCGGTGAAGTCGTCGAGCAGGGCGAGGTCTGGCGAGTGTTCGGCACGCCGCGTCATGAGGTCACCCGTACCCTGCTGGCACCGTTGCAGGCCAAGCTGCCTGCGGCGTTGCAGGCAAGCCTGCGCGCAAGCCCGGTGGGCCGTGACAGCGCGGTGGTGCTCAAACTTTCGGTGCTCGGTGAGCCCGCGCTGTCGGACCTGTTCAATGACCTGGGCGGCCGCGTGCGCCTGCTCCAGGGTGGCGTGGAAACCATCGGTGAGCATGCCCTAGGGCAACTGATCGTATCGGTCCAGGGTTCACCCCACGACACCCATCAATTGCTCGAACGTGCCCGCCGCTGGGCTGAAGACGTAGAGGTACTGGGCCATGTGGTTTGATCGTTTGCTCGAGGGCTTGCTCGACACCCTGTTGATGGTCGGCGTCTCTTCGCTGATTGCCCTGCTGGTGGGCGTGCCCATGGCAGTACTGCTGGTGACCAGCGACAAGGGCGGCATCTTCGAGGCACCGCTGTTGAACCGGGTGCTGGGTGCTTTCGTCAACCTGTTCCGCTCCATCCCGTTCCTGATCCTGATGGTCGCGCTGATCCCGTTCACCCGCCTGGTAGTCGGCACCACCTATGGCGTATGGGCCGCGGTCGTGCCACTGACCATCGCCGCCACGCCGTTCTTCGCACGCATTGCCGAGGTGAGCCTGCGTGAGGTTGACCATGGCCTGGTGGAAGCCGCCCAGGCCATGGGCTGCCGGCGCTGGCACATCGTTTGGCATGTGCTGCTGCCCGAGGCGCTGCCGGGGATCGTGGGTGGCTTCACCATCACCTTGGTGACCCTGATCAACTCGTCGGCGATGGCCGGGGCGATCGGTGCCGGGGGCTTGGGGGATATTGCCTATCGGTATGGGTATCAGCGCTTCGACAGCCAGATCATGCTGACCGTGATCGCCATGCTGGTGGCGTTGGTGGCGGTGATTCAGGTGGGGGGTGATCGGTTGGCGAAGGGCTTGAACAAGCGCTAGGCCAAGGGCCGCTTCGCGCCCCATCACGGCAAGTCGGTGAAGGGGCGCGAAGCAGCCTGCTCAATCCCAGTGCAGTTCCGCCGCCGGCACCGGCCGCCCAAACCAGTACCCCTGCCCCAGCTGGCACTGCTGCTCGAGCAGGAACCTGGCCTGCTCGGCTTGCTCGATGCCCTCGGCATGCACCTGCATGCCCATGCTTCGGGCCAGGGCGATAATCACCCGCACAATGGCGATGTCATCATCATCCAGTGGCAGCCCGGCGACGAAACCCTGGTCGATCTTCAGCTTCTGTACCGGCAGGCGCTTGAGCCGCAGCAGTGACGAATAACCGGTGCCGAAGTCATCGATGGCCAGGCTCAGGCCCAGCTCGCGCAACCGGTGCAACTGCTCCAGCGCGACTTCCGGGTCTTCCATCACCGCGCTTTCGGTCACTTCCAACTCCAGCAAGGCCGGATCCAGCCCAGTGTCATGCAGCACGTCGGCCACCTGCTGGTACAAGTCCCGCTGGCCGAACAGCCGGCTGGAGATGTTCACCGCGACGAACGTCAGCTCGCGCCCGTCAGCTTGCCACTGAACCATCTGCTGGCACGCCTGGCGCAGCACCCAGGCATCGATTTCGGCAATCAACCCGGACCGCTCGGCGATGGGGATGAACGCCCCGGGCGGCACCAGGCCACGCAACGGGTGCTGCCAGCGGACCAGCGCTTCCACCCCGACCATCCTCGACGTGAACAAGTCGTGTACCGGCTGGAAGAACACCCGCAGCTCATGCTGCGCCAGCGCCCGACGCAACTCGCCTGCCGTTTCCACACGGTGCTGGGCGTGGGCTGTCAGCTCTTCGGTGTACAACGCGTAACAGGCCCGGCCATTGGTCTTGGCCTTGAACAGCGCGGAGTCAGCGTTGCGCAGCAACTGCTCGGCGCTCAAGGCATCGCTTGGGAACAGGCTGATGCCCACGCTGACGCTGATGAACAGCCGATGCCCTTCGAATTCGAAGGGTTCGCGCATGCGTTCGATGAGGGTCTGGGCCAGCTTGCCGGCCTGGCCGACCTGTTGGCAGTTCTCTGCCAGCACGCCGAACTCATCGCCGCCCAGGCGTGCCAGGGTCACGCCGCTGCCCAGCTCCTCGTTCAGCCGCTCGCCTACCAGCTTGAGCAGTTGGTCGCCAATGGTATGGCCCAGCCCATCGTTGATGCTCTGGAAATGATCCAGGTCGAGCAGCAACAAGGCGCAGCCCCGCTTGTTGGCCTGCGCCGAGGCCAGGGCCTGCTCGAGGCGGTCGTTGAACAGCAAGCGGTTGGGCAGGCCGGTGAGCGGGTCGTGGTGGGCCAGGTAGGCCAGTTCCTGCTCGGTATGGCGGATGGCACTGATATCGCTGAACACGGCCACGTAATGGGTCAGTTCACCGCTGTCGTCACGGATGGCGCAGATCGTCTGCCACTGTGGATAGATTTCGCCGCTCTTGCGCCGGTTCCAGATCTCGCCGCTCCATTCGCCCTTCTCGGCCAGCGTGGCGAAGATCTGCTGATAGAACGGTGCGCCGTGGCGGCCGGACTTGAACTTGCTCGGGCGCTGGCCAAGCACTTCGTCCTGTTGATAGCCGGTGATACGCATGAACGCGCGGTTGACGTGCACGATCAGGCCCTGACGGTCGGTCACCAGTACGCCTTCAAGCGTGCTGTCAAATACTGCCGCGGCCATGCGCAGGCGCTCGCGATCCTCACTGCGCAGGCGCGCACCGACGCCGATGAAGTTGAGCAGGCGGGCGCGGGAAACGAAGATCAGCAGCGCACTGACCAGTACCCACACCACTACATTGATCTGCCGCCCCACGGTCAATGCCAGCGGGTCTTCAGACATACTGCGCAGTACCACCTCCGACAGCACCAACCAGAGGATCGAGAGCACCACATACAGCGCGGCCATGCGCAAGGCGTCGCGAACAGAAACAGACATGTCGGGGGAAAAAGCCCATGAAAAAGAATGGGGCATTATAAAGGCAGAAACATGCCGTGACGCCCTATCTGAACGGGTGACTGGTTTTATTTCCCCACCAAGGGATAATCACAACCTCCTCCTGTGTCTCCGAGGGTTTTTACACCTATGTGGTACAACGGTCTGCTCGACTTGTCGGCCTGGCAACTGGTTGGCGTTACCCTGCTCATGACGCACGTGACCATCGTCAGCGTCACCCTTTACCTGCACCGCTATTCCGCCCACCGTGCCCTGGAGCTCAATGGCGCGCTCAAGCATTTCTTCCGCTTCTGGCTGTGGCTGACCACGGCGCAGAACACCCGCGAGTGGACCGCTGTCCACCGCAAGCACCACGCCAAGTGCGAAACCCCCGATGACCCGCACAGCCCGGTGTACAAAGGCCTGGGCACGGTCCTGCGCAAAGGCGCCGAACTGTACCGCGAAGAGGCGCGCAACCCAGAAACGCTGCGCATCTACGGCAAGAACTGCCCCGATGACTGGATCGAGCGCAACGTCTATTCGCGTTACAAGTTTGGTGGTATCGCGCTGATGGCGGTGCTCGACCTGCTGTTGTTCGGCACTCTCGGCATCACCATCTGGGCGGTGCAGATGATGTGGATTCCATTCTGGGCTGCCGGCGTGGTCAATGGCCTGGGCCATGCGGTCGGCTACCGGAACTTCGAATGCCGTGACGCCGCCACCAACCTGGTGCCGTGGGGCATCGTCATCGGTGGCGAAGAGTTGCACAACAATCACCACACCTACCCCAACTCGGCCAAGCTGTCGGTCAAGCGCTGGGAATTCGACATGGGCTGGGCCTGGATCCGCCTGTTCTGCCTGTTGCGCCTGGCCAAGGTGCAGCGTGTCGCGCCCATCGCCCATCGTGTGGAGGGCAAGGCCAGCCTGGACATGGACACCGCCATGGCCATCCTCAACAACCGCTTCCAGATCATGGCCCAGTACCGCAAGCAGGTGATCGCTCCGCTGGTCACCCAGGAGCTGACCAAGGTCGACGCCTCGGTGCGCCATCGCTTCCGCCGCGCCAAGCGCCTGTTGTCGCGCGAAACCAGCTTGCTGGAAGACCGCCATCATGTGCGCATCGAGACCATGCTCGCCCACAGCCAGGCGCTGAAGACCATCTACGAAAAGCGCTTGGCCTTGCAGCAGATCTGGGCCCGTACCAGCGCCAACGGTCACGACATGCTGGCTGCCATGAAAGAGTGGGTACATGAGGCCGAGGCCAGCGGTATTCATGCCCTGCACGACTTTGCCGCACAGCTGAAAACCTACTCCCTGCGCCCCACCAACGCCTGATCGCCGTTGATCGGCACGCCCTGCAACGGGGCGTGCCCGCTGGAACTTCGCACCGTCCCCCTCACTCAAACCCGGCACATCGCCCGCGTGGCGGGCCGGTCCCTGGCCGCACGCTCACCCGTCGAGAACCGTTCCGTGCACATGGCCAAGAACAGCAATTCATCCTTGCCCGGCAAACTTCCTCCTGAATCCGCACAGACCTTGCTGGCCTTGCTGCATGCCCAGGGTGAAGTCGCGCGCCTGAGCGAGCGTGAACAGCTGTACAGCTCACTGCTGGACAGCGTCAATGCCGTGCTTTGGGCATTCGACTGGGAAACCCGCAAGGTGCTTTATGTCAGCCCCGCCTACGAGCGCATCTTCGGCCGCCCCACCAGCCTGGTCATGGCCGATTTCAACGAATGGCGGGACAGCATCTACCCAGACGACCGGGAGTACGCCGAGCGCAGCCTGGCCGAGGTGCTGCTCAAAGGAGCGGTGGAAGACCGTGAATACCGCATCCTTACCGCCAGCGGGCAGGTGCGCTGGCTCAGTGACAAGTGCTACATCAACCAGCAGCTCGATGGCGAGCGGGTCATCATCGTCGGCATCGCCGAGGACATCACCGAAAAAAAGCAGCTCGAAGGTGAACTCCATCACCTGGCGACCACCGACGTGCTCACCCAGAGCAGCAACCGCCGGCACTTCTTCGAATGCGCCCGTCAGGCTTTCGACAGCGCCCGCGAGGACGGCTGCCCACTGGCCTTCCTGCTGCTGGACATCGATGACTTCAAGCAGGTCAACGACAGCTTCGGCCACCAGGAAGGTGACCAGGTGCTGCAACGCATCGCCGACATCAGCAAGGCCGTGCTACGGCGCGGCGACCTGTTCGGGCGCATTGGTGGTGAAGAGTTCGCGGCGGTGTTTCCTGGCTGTAGCGCACAGGCTGCGGAACAGATCGCCGAGCGCCTGCAGCGAGAGATCGAGCGCCTGAGCTTCCGCCATGGCGGGCAGGCGTATGGGGTCACGGTGAGCCAGGGACTGACCGGCTTGACTGACGAGGACGGCTCGCTGGACAGCCTGTTTGCCCGCGCGGATGAAGCGATGTACCGGGCCAAGCGGCAGGGGAAAAATCAGATAGTACGTGGATGAGCAGGGCCCCACAGCCTCAGGTCGGAATCTGCGTTTCAGGCCCAGGTGGCTGCTCATCGCTGACTTCAACGACCGGAGCGTTCGCGTCATTCTGCGGCTTACCCACAGGGCCATCTACCTTGCGCAGCCGGCTCAACTGCGCCAGCCCGACCTTGAGCAACCGCGCAGTCTTGTTGTTGGCCACCTTCTCCAACCCTTGCTCCGCCGGCAACTGCGCCAGTTGCCCAGCCAGGTTCATGGCCAGGATCTCCCGCGAATACACCCCGCCGCCCAACTGATAGATTGCCGCGATCAGCTCACGCAGGCTCAGCGGCAAGCGCCAGCGGGTGCGCAATGCCGAGCCGAACGCCGCGCCGAATTCATTGAGTGACAACTGCACCTGGTCCTCGTCCAGCTCACCACCGGCCAGGCGCCACTCCTGCAGGCAGCGCAGCACGGCCAGGTCACCCAGGCAGTGCAACAGCCCTGCGCAATAGCAACGCTCTTCGTCCAGCTCAAGCATGCGCGCCAGCGAACGGGCATATTCGGCGGTGTGCAGCGACAGGTCCCAGAAATGCGCCGCGTGCCTGGCCAGCAAAGGATCGCTCAGGCGCGCACTGCGCTTGAGCGTGAGGCCCAGGATCAGGTTCATGCTCTGGGTGCTGCCAAGCTTGTTCAGCGCCTGCAACAACGTTTGCACTGGCGCATCGCGGTGCAGCGCAGCGCTGTTGGCGGCGGCGATCAGCACGGCGGTGATCTGGGGGTCGTTGCGCACTTCCTCTTCCAGTACCTTGAGGTTCAACCCCTGAGGGTTGAGCGCACGCTTGATCGCCACCTGCACGTCAGTGAACAACGGCCCCCCGTCGGCAGTGGCGCGGCGTTGCTCCAGGAACGCTGGCAGGCTGGCCCCAGGCTGCAGCGGCGGCACCGGGCAGGCGATCTGCTCGCCTACGGCCAGCAGCAACTCCTCCAGGCGCTTGCGCAGGTTATCCATGTTCAACGGCTTGCTCAGGTAAGCCGTAGGGTGCAACGGCAATGCCTCACGCACGCTGGCGCTGTCGCTGCGGTTACTCATGAGAATGAACGGCAGACCCGGCCCCTTGGCGCGCACTTTGCGCAACAGGTCCAGGCCATCGACGCCCGCCAATTCGCGGGCGGCGATGATAAGGTCGGGCTTGCTGGCCAATGCGGTGAGTGCCTGGGTGCCATCGGCACAAACCTGCAGCCGTGCATCACAGCGAACGCTGAGCAGCATCTCGCGCAACATGTCGCGCACCCAGGGGTCGCCCTCGACAATCAATACGCAAGGTGGGGTGGGGTCTGCAGCGCTCATGGCCAACTCCTGAATATCCTGACACGCAATCCGTTGCTGCTTCCAAGGCAAGTCCTCCCACAACCATAGCGTCATGGACCTTCATTGGGCATAAAAAAAACCCGCCTAGGCGGGTTTTTTTATGAAACGCGTCACATCAGGCCAGTTCAGCGAAGCACTCTTCGATGATTGCCAGGCCTTTGTCCAGCAGCGCGTCTTCGGCGGTCAGCGGTACCAGGATACGCAGGACGTTGCCGTAGGTGCCGCAGGACAGCAGGATCAGACCCTTGTCACGCGCCTTGGCAACCACTTGGGCAACGGCAGCAGCGTTCGGGGTGTGGGTGCCTTTTTCGAAGACTTCCACAGCGATCATCGAGCCCAGACCACGCACGTCACCGATGATCGGGTGCTTCTGCTGGATCTGGCGCAGGCCGGTGGTCAGGCGCTCACCCACAGCCTTGCTGCGGTCCAGCAGCTTCTCTTCCTCGAACACTTGGATAACGGCCAGGGCCGCGGCGCAAGCGATCGGCGAACCGGCGTAGGTACCGCCCAGGCCACCTGGCGCGATGGCGTCCATGTACTCGGCCTTGCCGCATACACCGGCCAGCGGGAAGCCGCCAGCGATGGACTTGGCGAAGGTGGTCAGGTCAGGCGTGACGCCCATCTGTTCCATGGCGAAGAAGGTGCCGGTACGGCCAGCGCCAGTCTGTACTTCGTCGGCGATCAGCAGAATACCGTGCTTGTCGCACAGCTCGCGCAGGCGCTTCATCAGCTCTTTTGGCGCTGGCAGGAAACCGCCTTCGCCTTGTACCGGCTCGAGGATGATCGCGGCAATGTCACGCGGCTCGGCGTCGTTCTTGAAGATGCGCTCGATCGAAGCGATGGCGTCGTCAACGCTCACACCGTGCAGTTCGCTCGGGAACAGGGCGCGGAAGATGCCGCCTGGCATCAGGCCCATGCCAGCGGAGTACGGTACGACCTTGCCGGTCAGGCCCAGGGTCATCATGGTACGGCCGTGGTAGCCGCCGGTGAAGGCGATGACGCCGGCGCGGCCAGTGGCAGCACGGGCGATCTTGATGGCGTTTTCAACGGCTTCGGAGCCGGAGGTGACCAGCAGGGTCTTCTTGTCGAAGTCGCCTGGGACCAGCTTGTTGATCTTCTCGCACAGCTCTACGTAAGGCTCGTAAGCCAGCACCTGGAAGCAGGTGTGGCTGACTTTAGTCAGCTGCTCTTGAACAGCGGCAACCACTTTCGGGTGCAGGTGGCCGGTATTCAGTACGGCGATGCCGCCCGCGAAGTCGATCAGTTCGCGGCCTTCAACGTCGATCACGGTCGAGTTCTTCGCGCTTTCTACGAAGATCGGGTGGATCTGGCCAACGCCACGTGGGACGGCGGCGACACGACGTTGCATCAAGGATTCGTTGGTCTTGCTCATAATGCCCTCATTTGCGCCGATCGGCGGCGCTTTTATTCGGGGGTGGCTGGGTAAGCCTTTGATCAGTATTCGTTGATCGACTGTCAAAGACGCCCTGGCCACCAGGTACCGCTATGTCAAAAAGGCCAGCGAGACGTCGCTCTCGCGCCCCGCTGGCAGAGGTAAAAGCGTTAGCGCATCACACGCTGATGCACAGGTACTTGATCTCGAGGTAGTCCTCGATACCGTACTTGGAACCTTCACGGCCCAGGCCCGAGGCCTTGATGCCGCCGAACGGCGCGACTTCGTTGGAAATCAGGCCAGTGTTGATGCCGACCATGCCGTATTCCAGGGCCTCGGCAACACGGAACACACGGCTCATGTCACGGGCGTAGAAGTACGAGGCCAGGCCGAATTCGGTGTCGTTGGACATGGCGATGACTTCAGCTTCGTCTTTGAAGCGGAACAGCGGCGCCAGTGGGCCGAAGGTCTCTTCTTTGGCGACAGCGGCAGTCTTCGGCACGTCGACCAGGATGGTCGGCTCGAAGAAGTTGCCTTCGATCAGCTTGCCGCCGGACAGTACCTTGGCGCCCTTGGATACGGCGTCCTCGATGTGTTCCTGGACCTTGGCGACAGCCTTGCCGTCGATCAGCGGGCCAGTGGTGGTGCCATCTTCCAGACCGTTGCCGATCTTGAGCTTGGCTACAGCGGCCTTGAGCTTCTCGGCGAAGGCATCGTAGACACCGTCCTGCACGTAGATGCGGTTGGCGCAGACGCAGGTCTGGCCGTTGTTGCGGTACTTGGAGATGATCGCGCCCTCGACCGCCTTGTCCAGGTCGGCGTCGTCGAACACGATGAACGGGGCGTTGCCACCCAGCTCCAGGGAAACCTTCTTGATGTCCTTGGCGCATTCCTGCATCAGCTGGCGACCGATTTCGGTCGAGCCGGTGAAGGACAGCTTGCGAACCAGGGCGTTGCCGGTCAGCTCGCCACCCACTTCGCCAGCGCTGCCGGTCACCACGCTCAGCACGCCGGCCGGGATACCGGCACGGTTAGCCAGCTCGACCAGGGCCAGGGCGGAATACGGGGTTTGCGAAGCAGGCTTGAGCACCATGGTGCAGCCAGCGGCCAGGGCCGGGCCGGCTTTACGGGTGATCATCGCCGCCGGGAAGTTCCACGGGGTGATGGCCGCGGTCACACCGATCGGCTGCTTGATGACGATCAGGCGCTTGTCTGGCTGGTGGCCTGGGATGGTGTCACCGTAGACGCGCTTGGCTTCTTCGGCGAACCACTCGATGAACGAGGCGGCGTAGGCGATTTCGCCCTTGGCTTCGGCCAGCGGCTTGCCTTGCTCGGTGGTCATCAGGCGAGCCAGGTCGTCCTGGTTCTCGATCATCAGTTCGAACCAGCGACGCAGCTTGGCCGAACGCTCTTTGGCGGTCAGTGCACGCCAGGCCGGCAGGGCCTTGTCGGCGGCTTCGATGGCGCGGCGGGTTTCCGCGGTGCCCATCTTCGGCACGGTACCGATGACTTCACCGGTGGCCGGGTTGGTCACCTTGATGGTCTGGCCGCTGTCCGCATCCAGCCACTCACCGTTGATGAAGGCTTGCTGGCGGAACAACTGAGCGTCTTTGAGCTGCATGTCGGCTTCCCGAATTGTTGATTGTTGAAAAGCGCCCAAGGCAGGGCATCGAGCGTTTGAAATCTCAAACGAATGCTAAGCGGCTGCTGGGGTATAGGACAATAGGCTGTTCGAAAAAAAGAACGAATGGTTGAACAGCCTGGCGAAATATCGTGATGAGTGGAGTTGCAATCGGCCCTATTGCCGGCAAGCCGGCGCCCATAGGCCCCCACGCTTGAGGGCCAGTACAGGGTAGACGATTGAGCTGAAAGAAATGTGAAGGGAGGACCGACGGCCCTCCCGAAGGGGACATTCAGAAGGCCTTGGCCAGGTCAATCACCAGCGCCCGGTACCCGACACTGCCCGGCTGTCGGCTATGCACCTTCAGCTCCACCAACACCTCCTGGGTCCCCCGGCGTACCTCATTGAGGACGGTGGTGGTGAGTTTTTCCGGTGTGAGGTAATTCACCGATGCCGAATAGATGAACTGGGTGTCGGTCTCGGGTCGGTAGGCCACCACCGACGTGATCGGGCTGTACCACTCATCGCCACGTTCCTTGCCGTATTCCCAGACCTGCTCGACCGTACCCTTGGCCTCGTCGATCCTGTATTCCACGGCACGGCTGTAATTGCCGGTGAGCTTGGTCGGCGCAAAGTCCCGCCCCCAGCCGTTGTCGAATACCGTCAGCGTGCCTTGGCCGGTAAGCCACGCGGTGTGTTGGGTCCAGGACCAGTCGAAGCCTTCGCCCACAACCGGTTTGAGCACCTTGTCCTGCAGCCGTTGTGGCCAGCCCTGCGGCGAGGCGAGAATCCACTTCACCGCCTTGTCGCGACCGATCTTCACCACACCTTGGTGGCGAGCTGAAACGATAATGCTGTCGTCATCGGCATCGTAGTCGATGGCATTGACGTGCGCCCAGTTGCGACCGGTGCCCACGCCCGGGGTGTCGCCGAACGGCAGGTCGCCTTCAGCCAGCTCATTGGCCAGGCGGTCATCCTGCTTCTCTACCCCATCGGGCAGTTGAATGGCGGCCTTGCCCAGGGTTTCCAGCAAATCGCCGCGATAGGGGTCGAGGATCTGGTTCAGGTCCCAGAAGTCCAGCACGTCCCCTGCCTCGTTGACCTCGATGATATGGTCGCGAATCGAACGCACGCGCTTGCCGTCCGGGCGGCGGTAATCGCTGGTGCCCACCCGCAGCAGGTAGGTACCCTGGGCCGTCTCGCGGATCTCGTGGGAGAAGTCGGCAAACTTGTCCGGCAGGCTGCGCTGCCAGATGCGCCGCCCCAGCAGGTCGTACTTGGAGTAGGTCTGGCCTTGCCCCCAGATCAGCTTGCCATCGCGGGTCTGCTGGAAGCCCATGGTGCCGCCCAGGCCGTCGCGGCGGTTGGAATCGTGGATCTGCTCGATATCCAGGTACCAGCGCACATCGCCGTTGCTGTCGGCAATCCAGTTGTTGCCCACCTGGTCCCATTCGGCAGCACCGCCCAGGCCATTCCACTTGAAGGCTCGGCCACCGGGGATGTCACCGAGCAGGTGGTTGAACAGGTAAAGGCGGTGCTCGAAGCCCGGTGCGACCTTGATTGGCTCGACCTGCGGCAACGCGGCGGTCTGTTTCGCCACCACCGGCAGACGCACGGCCGGGGCGTAGATCTGGTAGCGCTCGCGAACGCGTTCGCCATCGAGCTTGTAGGTCACTTCCACCTGGTTGACGTGGTCCGGGTACAGCCCGAACACCGGGATGCCGCCGTAGGTCCACAACGAACGGTCGGCCACGTCGTAAGCGATATCCACCCCCCGCTCGCCACGCCCCAGCACCCGCACATGGGCAGCGCTCAAGGTACGCCCGCCGTCGCGGATGATCGCCGTCAGCGGCGCCAGGCGGTACGGGTTGACCAGCACATCGCCGAGCAGCGCTTCGTCACGTGCGGGCACGCTGGCGGTCAGGCAGGCGCCCTCGGGCAGTGCAGGGGTTTCGGTCTTGGCATTCATGGCAAAGCTCCTTGTACTCAGAAGTCGTATCGGGCGGTGGCGCCGAAGGTGCGTGGGGTACCGAGCACGCCGGCATAACCGCCGTTGGCGGAGTTCCACAGGCTGGTGAAGTAGGTCTTGTCGCCGGCGTTCTTCACCCACAGCGACAGGTCGAGCACACCGTCGCCCTGGTCCAGGCGCACGCCGGTGGACAGGTTGACCAGCGCGTAGCTGGGGATCTGGCCGAAATCGGAATCGTCGATGGTGCCAACCGCCTTGGAACGGAAGGCATAGCTGGCGGTGACGTAGGGCTCGATGTGCTCGGCCAGCTGCCATTTGTATTGGCCGTTGAGGTTGGCGATGTACTTGGAAGCGCCGACCACTTGGTGGCCGGACAGGTCGCACGTGGCGCTGGCATTGGCCAGGCTCACCTCTGGCGGGCACGGTGCATCGTCGTACTCGGTGTAACGCACGTCGTTCCACGAGCCATTGAAGTTGAGGGTCAGGCCGCGGATCGGCAGCGCCGTGGCCTCGAACTCCAGCCCTCGGGAGCGCACGCGGCCGGCGTTGGCCAGGTACTGCACGCGGTTGATCTGGTCGTACACGTTGGCCTGGTAACCATGCACCTCGGCCCAGAACAGGTTGGTATTGAGCTGCAAGCGGTCGTCGAACAGGGTGCTCTTGAGGCCCACTTCGGCATTGTTGACCCGCTCGGTGCCCACCAGCAGCGAATCGGTGCCCAGCCTTGGCGCTGCGCCGACCGTGAGGTTGATGCCGCCGGACTTCTCGCCATGGGTCAGGGTCGCATAGCCCAGCAACTGCTCATTGAAGCGGTAGCTCAGCCCCAGCAGGCCTGAGGGGCTGAAGCTGTACTGGTTGAGGTCGCCCGAGTCGTATGCCCCCACCCTGCCCTGGCGCGCCGCAGCGGCAGCCCCCGTCACAGGCGCCCCGCCCGCTGGGGCATCACGGGTCACCCAGGCGCTCTTCTGCTCATAGGTGCCACGCACGCCAGCGGTGAAGTCCAGGCGGTCGGTGACGTGCCAGGTGCCTTGGGCAAACAGGGCATAGCTATCGGTATCGATGTGCCCGTTACCGACGGTGTTGACGTTGTTCAGCGCGCCGGCCGGGGTGAGGTTCCAGATGTCTGCCTGCGGGCCGTAATAAGTGAACGACTTGTTGTCCAGGTCCTGCTTGAAGTAGTAGGCCCCGAGCACGTAGTCGAACGCGCCTCCGGTCGGCGAGGCCAGGCGGATTTCCTGCGAGTACTGCTTGTCGCGCACCGACACACCGGCGCTGTAGAACACCGGTACGTTGAGGCCATCGTCGTTGCGTGGGGTGAAGTCCCACCAGCGGTAGGCGGTGATCGAGGTCAGGGTGAAGTCGTTGGGCAGGGTCCAGTTGGCTTCTACCGAGGTACCGCCCTGGAACACGGTAACCTGCTGGTCGGCATCGAAGTTGACTTTGCGGTCCTTGCCCGACACCAGTGTGGCGCCGGCCTGGGCGGCCAGGCTTTCGTAACGATTGACACCATTGAGGGTCGGCCCGGTGCTGTAGAGGCTGAGGATGCCGTTGTTGGAGTCCTCCTCGTTGTACTCACCGATCCAGCGTAGGTTGAAGGTTTCGCTCGGTTTGAACAGCAACTGGGTGCGAAAACCCTGGCGTTTGCCGCCATTGAGGTCGTCGCCGTTGTGGATGTTCTTGACGTAGCCGTCGTCTTGCGTGTGGTACGCGCTGATGCGGCCGGCCAGGGTGTCACTGATCGGCCCGGAGAAACTGCCTTGGGTCTGCAGGTAACCATCCTCGCCGATGGACTGCTGAACGCTGCCCTCGCGGTGGAAGGTGGGCTTGCGCGTTGTGATGTTCAGCACCCCCGCCGTGGTGTTCTTGCCAAACAGCGTGCCCTGCGGGCCGCGCAGCACTTCCAGTTGTTCCACATCGAGCAGGTCGAACACCGCCATGCCGGGGCGCCCCAGGTAGACGTTGTCCAGGTAGATGCCAACGCTGCCCTCCAGGCCATCGCTGGCCGGGTTGTTGCCCAGGCCACGGATCGAAATGCTCGACTGGCGTGCATGCACATAGGCGACGTTGGTGCTCGGTACCAACTGTTGCAGGTCCTGCACGCGGTAGATGCGCTGGGTTTCCAGGGTTTCGCTGTTGAGCACACTGATTGGCGTAGGCACGCTCTGCGCCGTTTCCTCACGGCGGCGTGCATTGACCGTGACAGTGCCAAGCTTGGCGTCCTGCTCCAGCGCAGGGGTGGCGGCAACGGGCTCGTCGGCAAAGCTGCCATTGGCAGCCGCCAGCAGCACGCCAGCTGCCAAGGGTTGCAGGGTGAACCGCGACGCGCGCGCCGGCCAACGGGAAAGTCGGGACATGCAAATGCTCCTTTAGGCATGGGCCCTGGCGAGCATTTCCGTTGGCGGAACCGAATCGCGGTCAGATGGGCTTATATTCTTTTAAGATATATAAATATTTGTAATTCATATTTTGTGGAATAAGTAGTTCCCTTTATAAGGGGGCACACCCTGTTCATCAATTGCATTCGACCGAAAGTTTTCATGTAGAAAATGCATATCGACCTCCGCCAGCTTCGCCACTTCATCGCCCTTGTCGAACACCGCAGTTTCGTTGCTGCGGCAGCGGCGGTGAACTTGTCGCAATCGGCCTTCAGCCGCAGCATCCAGACCCTGGAGCACAATGTCGGCTGCCGCCTGGTCGACCGCGCCAGCAAGGAGCTTGCACCCACCCGTCAGGGCTTGCTGGTGCTGGAACATTCGCGGCGCCTGGTCCATGGCGCGCACAACCTGGTCAACGAGATCCATCAGTTCAACGGTGCCACCACCGGGGTCGTGCGTTTCGGCTCAGGCCCTGCGCCGGCTGGCGGCCTGGTGCCACGTGCAGTGGCGCGCTTCGTCGCCGAATACCCGGCGGCGCGCACCTGCTTTCAGGTGGATAACTGGCAAGCGTTGAACCGCAAGCTGGTGGCCGAAGAGATCGAGTTCTTCGTGGCCGATACCCGTCAGTTCGAGTCCGACCCGGACTACCGCGTACACAAGCTGGCCCCCCAGCGCTGGCATTTCTGCTGCCGCGCGGGGCACCCGCTCACAGCGCGCAGCCAGGTGAATGCGCGGGATGTGTTCGATTACCCACTGGCAACCACCTTCCGCCCGCCGAACATCCGCAAGATCCTCAGCGACCTCAGCGGCAGGCAGGACTTTCTGCCCACGGTGGAGTGCGAGCATGGCTATGCACTGCTTAACGTGGTGATGCATTCGGACACCATCGGCATAGCCTGCAGTGCCAACCTGCGCCCCTATCAGGCGGGGCATGGGCTGGTGGGGCTGCAACTGGCAGACCTGGCGCCGGAACAGGAAGAATCGTTTTATACCCGCTATGGGGTGGTAAGCCGCGTGGGGTATGGGTTGTCGCCGTTGGCGCAAGGGATGGTGAGGCAGTTGATTGCCTGTGATACCGACGGCTAGTCGGCTGGGGTTCTGCCCCCCGAATCGGCAAGCTGGCTCCCCAGGTATCGCGCTGCCTCCGGGCTGAGCGCTGCACCTGGGGGAGCCGGCTTGCCGGCAAGCGGGTTTCAGCCTTTACGCGTAGTACGGCTCAGTTGGCCATCCACGCCCACCGGCACTTCACCGGCCAGCGTTACCCGGCGCACGATACGTGGCTGGGTCCCATAATCATCCACCGCGTAGTGCTGTGTCGCACGGTTATCCCAGATAGCCACATCGCCCGCCTCCCAGCGCCAGCGCACGGTGTTCTCAAGGCGCGTGACATGCCCTTGCAGCACCGCGAACAAGTGCTGCGAATCGGCCAGCGAATAGCCCTTGATGCGTTTGACGAAATGCCCCAGCTGCAGCGCCCGCTCACCGCTGATCGGGTGCACTCGCACCACCGGATGCTCGGTCTCATACACCGTCGAGGTGAACACCTTGCGATGACGCTCCAGTTTGGCAGGGTCGATATCGGGCTTGAGGCTGGCATAGTCGTACTCGTTGCTGTGCACCGCCCACAGCTTGTCGGCCAGCTCGCGCAGGGGCTCGGGCAACTCCTGATAGGCCGCAGCGGTATTGGCCCACACAGTATCGCCACCCGACGCAGGGGCCACCACACTGCGCAGGATCGAGGCCTTGGGGTAGGCCTCTACGAAGGTCACATCGGTGTGCCAGGAGTTGGCCCGCTGCCCTTCGGCGCCATCGAGCTGGAGCAGGTAGCGGGTACCGTCGACCACTGGCACGGTGGGGTGAGCGACCGGCTCGCCCAGCAGCTTGGCAAAACCTTCCTGGCTTTGATCGTCCAGGTGGGTCTGGCCACGGAAGAAGATGACCTTGTGCCGCACCAACGCAGCCTGGATGGCCTCGACTGTGGCGGCATCGAGGTCGGGGGACAGTTTGACCCCGCGTATTTCGGCGCCGATACGGCCGGCGACCGGGTGGACATCAAGTTCGAGGGCGTGCGGCGCGGTGGCCAGTGCAGCGTTGCTCATGGTCAGGGTCCTCATGGTTTTTGTCGGGGTGTCGGTTAGCGGGCAGCTTGTGTGGCGTGTTGCTGTTGCAAGGCGGTATCGAGGAAGCGCGGCTCTATCCAGTCGGCGACCTGGAAACCACGGCGGATCAGGCGTTCCTTGGCGGCAAGGTCGACGCCCTGCTGCAACTGGGCGACGAAGTCGGCGTCAAGGCGCGGGTCGAAGTAATGGGCCAGGTCTTCCTTGGCCAAATCGTCGCTGAGGATGTTGCGCGGCCAGTTGGCATTGCTCGCCACCAGGTCGACGTAGGCACTGCGGTTGTGTTCGTCGCGCAGCCAACGGCTGGCCTGCTCCTGGGCATTGACCAGTCGTTGCACCAGGTCCGGGTGCTGCCGGATGAACTCACCGGTCCCCAGCAGCACCGCCTGGGTGCTGCCGGCGCCCTGCAGGTCGCGCGAGTTGACCGGCAGTTCCACCAGGCCGCGCTCACGCAGCGAGAGCAGGCTCGACAGGCCCCAGGTGGCATCGATCTGTTTGGCGGCCAGTGCCGCGTTGGAGGCGTTGAAGTCCAGGTTGATCACTTTCAGGTCGCGCTCGGACAGCCCTTGGCTGGCCAGGGCGCTGGCAAAGGAAAGCTGGTTGGCAGTGCCGCGGAACACCGCCACGCGCTTGCCCTTGAGGTCGTGCAGGGTCTTGATGCCGGAGCCCGGCACTACGCCCAGGTAGCTCTTCACCCCCCGCACGCCGGCAGCCAGCACGCGGGTATCGAGGCCATTGGCCTTGCCGACGATCGCCGCCAGGTCGCCCAGGTAGGCGAAATCCGCCTGCCCGTTGGCCAAGGCTTCGTTGACCACAGGCCCGGCCCCCTTGAAGAAGTGCCATTCGATACGGATACCGTCCTTGGCAAACTCGTTTTCCAGCAGTTGCTGGTCACGCAGCACGTCAACCACACCGCCGGCGCTGTGCTTGCTGCCAGCGCTCAAATCGGGCACGGCAATGCGGATGCTCTCGGGCTTGGCCGATTCGGCTGCCTGGGCGCTGAGGGCAAGAAAACTGACCAGCCCAAGGGCGGTGATCAGGTGGCGCAACGGGGTTTTCATGGCAAGGCTCCTTGGCAGGCTGCCACCGGCGATGGCCGGCGCTGTGGCCAGAAGCTAGGCAGGTCTGGTTAGAACCTTCAAAGATCAAAACTTCATTTTTTAGTAACTGGAAGGAATAAATCAGGCACTGCGCGGCCCTGGGGCCGGCTTGCGCAAAACGCATAAAAGTTATGAGGAAAACGCAACGGCAACAGGCTTCCGTATACCTTGAACGCATGCTCTTATCTCTTGAAAGGCACATAGGCAATTTTTTAATTCCAGAAGTGCATAACCTACAAACGCTTCGAGAGATGCCGCCAATGAATGGAACGCTGAGCAAGGGATGGATAGGCCCAGGGGGCCTGTTGCGCGGCCTTTTCGCGACACAGGGCCGCTCCCGCATCGGCACTCGCGTACTGCCTTGGGTGCTGCCGACCCTCATAGCGCTACTGTGGGTGGTGGCAAGCCATCAGCACTGGATGAGCGAGCAGATCCTGCCGGCACCGTCGGTGGTGTGGCAAAGCGCTGTTGAGTTTGGCTCCGGCGAGCTCTGGGGGCACTTGTGGATAAGTGTGCAACGGTTGTTCTGGGGGCTGCTGATGGGGATTGCCAGCGGCCTGTTGCTGGGCACCTGGCTGGGCACCTCGCGCCGTGCGCAAACCCTGGTGTTGCCGACCTTCGTGGCGCTGGCGCAAATCCCGACCCTGGCGTGGATCCCCCTCTTCATGCTGTTCTTCGGCATCGGTGAACTGCTCAAGCTGGTGGTGATGGTGAAAGCCGTGGTGGTACCGGTCACCTTGCACACCTTGGTGGGGGTGCGCGATGCCCAGCCCAAACTGCGCGAAGCCGCCGCCGCGCTGCGCCTGCCGCGCCATCTGCTGTTCCTGCGCTTGCTGCTACCGGCGGCCCTGCCCGCCTTTCTCACCGGCGTACGCCTTGCCCTGGCCACCGGCTGGACATCGCTGCTGGCTGTGGAGCTGCTGGCCTCCAGCGAAGGCATCGGCTACCTGATGGTCTGGGGCCGGCAGCTGTTCATGCTCGACCTGGTGTTGCTGTGCATCCTGGTGATCGGCCTGGTTGGCGCACTGCTGGAAAAAGGTTTTTCGACCGTGGAAAAGCGCCTGCTGTACTGGCCACAACCGGCGACCGGCGAGCAGCAGCGCGGGCCCATCCCTCGGGGCTGGCAAAGCCTGCTGCTGCCAACGGCACTGCTTGGGCTGTGGCAGGCCAGCAGCAGCTTCGGCTGGGTCGACCAGAACATCCTGACCTCACCGCTCGAGGTGCTGCGCACACTGTTCAGCGGCCTGGCCGATGGATCGCTGCCAGAAGCCATGCTGCTGAGCCTGCAACGTACCCTGACCGGCCTGGTCCTGGGTGGTGGCGCAGGCTTGCTGGGGGGCCTGCTGCTTGGCCTGTCGCACCCCGCCGAGCGCGTGTTCGGGCCGAGCCTGTCGGCCTTGCGCCAAGTGGCGTTGTTCGCCTGGGTACCGCTGCTGACAGCCTGGTTCGGCCTGGGCGAAGGCGCCAAGACAGTGTTTGTCGCGCTGGCTGCGTTCTTCCCGCTGTTGATCGCCACCCAGCGCGGCATTGCCAGCCTCTCGCCGCAACTGGGCGAAGCTGCCCGCACGCTGCGCCTGAACCTGTGGCAGCGCCTGCGCCTGCTGGTGCTGCCCGGCGCTGCCCCGGCGATTTTCGCCGGCCTGCGCCTGTCGCTGATCTACGCCTGGCTGGGCACCATCGGCGCGGAATACTTCATGCCCTCGGGGGGCGGGATCGCCAGCCTGATGATCGGCGCACAACAGCTTTTCCGCATGGACCAGGTGATGGCCGCCATGCTCCTGATCGGCCTGGTCGGCGCCCTGCTCGGCACCTTCGGACAACGCCTCGAATCGCGCGCCACGCGCTGGAGAACCGCATGAACGCCTTCAACACCTCGCACCTGCTCGCGGCCAACCAGCCCGACACCACCCCACCGCTGGTCAGCTTTGAAGGCGTCGGCAAAGTGTTCACAGTCGATGGCCACCCGATGGAGGCCATTCGCAACTTCAACCTGTCGATCAACGAAGGGGAATTCATCGCTATCGTCGGTGCCTCCGGTTGTGGCAAGTCCACCCTGCTGCGCCTGCTGGTGGGCCTGGACACTGACTTCAGCGGCAGCATCCGCGTGGATGGCAAGGCTGTCAGCGGCATTGGTGGCGAACGTGGCATCGTCTTTCAAGAGCACCGCCTGTTCCCGTGGCTCACGGTGGAGCAGAACATTGCGCTGGGGTTGGTCAATGAACCCCTGACCCAGGGCGAGCGTGCCCGGCGCGTGCATGAGTTCGTGCTGCTGGTAGGCCTCGTCGGCTTCGAGTCGGCCTATCCACACCAGCTATCCGGCGGCATGGCCCAGCGTGTGGCGATTGCCCGCGGCCTGGTAGCCAGCCCACGTATCCTGTTGCTGGACGAGCCCTTTGGCGCACTGGATGCCTTGACCCGCCAGCAACTGCAGGACGAGCTGCTGGCCATCCGTGAACGGGCGGGCATCACCACGCTGCTGGTGACACACGATGCCGAGGAAGCCACCTACCTGGCGGATCGGGTAGTGGTGCTCGAACCCCGACCGGGGCGGATCAAGGCGGTGGTGGAAATAGACCTGCCACACCCGCGCCTGCGCACGGGGGTGGCGCTGCATGGGTTGCGCGAGAAGGTGCTGCACCAGATCACCGGCGATGGCGGTTACCTGCCACCGCCGGCGCGGCGGGTCGAGGGGTTGAGGCCAGAACTGATCGCCTTGTGAAAGCACGGGCCCTGTCGCTGGCAAGCGGCCAGGGCCCGTCGCTTCATCCAAGCTCGCGCAAATAGCCCCAGGGATAGATCCCGCGCTCATGCCCATCGCTGAACACCAGCTGTACCCCATAGCCTTGCGGCTCGATCCGCTCCACACGCACATCGTCGGGCACCACGCTGATAGCGCCTGACAAGCGCGCCGCACGGCATTGCGAGCAAGGGCAGGCACCGCGCAGGCGGGCATGGCTGAGCCTGTACTCGCCATCCTCCCACCGCAGTACCAGTTGCCCAGCCCCGCGCACGTTGCGGATTTCTCCCGGCGCGCTCATCACGCCGCCCCGCGCAGTTGCGCCAGGGCAATGCGCACCGCCTTGCGTACCTCGGGGTCACTGTCGGCCTCGGCGGCCTGCAGCACCGGCAAGGCCCGCGCCTGGCCCAACTCGCCAAGCGCCAGGGCGGCCTCTTTGCGCAGGTTGGCGATGCCATGCCCAAGCAATTGCCCAAGCGCGTCCAGGGCCGCGGCGTGACGCAGGCGGCCCAGGGAACGTGCCGCACGCAGGCGTACCTGCCAGAAGCCATCGGCAAGCGCCTCCACCAGTGCCGGGCCAGCCTGTGCCAACCCCACTTTGCCAAGGGTGGTGGCAGCCTCCTCGCGCACTTGCCAGGCGCCATCGTTCAACGCAGCCACCAACGCGGGCAGCACGGCAGCGTCGCGGGCCAGGCCCAATGCGCCAATGGCAGCACGACGCACCTCAGTGTCGGGCTCGACCTGCGCCAGCCGTGCCAATGCCGGCAAGGCCGGTTCGTGCTTGAGCCAGCCCAGAATGCCCACCGCCTCACGCCGCACCGCAGCGTCCGGGTCCTCCAGCGCCAGCAGCGCGGGCGCTGCGGCTTCCTCCAGGCGCAACTCGCGCAAGGCGCGCAGGGCGCTGGCCCGCACGAAGGCGTCGGCATGGTTGGCCCATGGCAAGATCAACAGGCCGGCATCCAGGCTCTTGAGCTCGCTCAGGCTCTGCGCAGCGGCCAGGCGTACCGACTCGGCGGCATCGGCCAGCGCCGCGCACAGGCCCTGCACCACTTCGGGCTCTTCCCAGGCTTCGAGTAGCCGCGCGGCTTCGGTGCGCACCTCGTCGGCGGCATCCACCAGCAGCGCATCGGTGAGCCAGGGCAAGGCATCCGGGTCTTCCAGGTCGGCCAGCTCGATCAGGGCGATGCGCCGCACGCCGGCATCGGCGGCCTCCAGACGTGGCAGCAAGGCAAGGATGTCGGGGTTATCAGTAGTTCGTCGAGTCATAGCGCGATCCGTAGCGGAGGATGGTCGCTGTCCGGCAGGCCCAATGGGGTCAGGCGCGGCAATTCACGACCCTCTTCATGGCGCAGCAATGCCAGGCAGTGACGCTTGAGATGAGTGAAGCCCGGGCTTGTCAGCAAGCTGGCACGACGCGGGCGCGGGAAATCCACACGCAGGTCCTCGATGAAACGCCCTGGGCGCGGGCTCATGACCAGAATGCGGTCAGCCAGGAACAGCGCCTCGTCGATGTCGTGGGTGACGAACACCACGGTGGTGCGGATGCGCGCCCAGATATCCAGCAGCAGCTCCTGCATCCGTGCGCGGGTTTGCGCATCGAGCGCGCCGAAGGGTTCGTCCATCAGCAACAGGCGCGGGCGGTTGATCAGTACCCGGGCGATTTCGGCACGCTGCTGCATGCCCCCGGACAGCTGGTTCGGCCAGCGGTCGGCAAAGTCGGCCAGGCCTACCAGTTGCAGCATTTCGCGGGCCTGGCGCTGCCGTTCGGCCTTGCCCAGGCCCTGCATCTTGAGGCCGAAGGCGACGTTGTCGAGCACCGTGCGCCAGGGCAGCAGCGTGTGATGCTGGAACACCATGCCGCGCTGCGGCGACGGCCCGTCGATCAGTTGGCTGTCCACGGTCAACTGGCCGGTGCTGGGCGTCAGGTGCCCGGCCAGCGCACCCAGCAAGGTGGACTTGCCGCAGCCAGAAGGCCCGAGGATGCACACGAACTCACCCCCACTGACCGCGAAGTCCAGGCGTTGCACGGCCTCGAACGCTTCAAGGCCCAGCCCCAGGCGGATCGACAGGCCACGCCCTTCGATTCGCCCCGGATCGGCGGCGTGCTGGTAGCTGCTCATCAGCTAGCCCTCCGCGTGCGGTACCACGGCGTGGCCAGTGCGCCAAGGCGCTTGACCAGGGCGCTACTGCCCATGCCGAGCAGGCCGATCAGCAGCATGCCGACGATGATGTCTGGGTAGTTCTGCAAGGTGTAAGACTCCCAGGTGTAGTAACCGATGCCGAACTGCCCGGAGATCATCTCGGCAGTGACCAGGCAAAACCACGAAGTGCCCATGCCGATGGCAAGGCCGGTGACGATGCTTGGCAACGCACCGGGCAGGATCACTTCGCGCAGGATCGCCCTGCGCCCAGCCCCAAGGCTGCGGGCCGAAGCCACCAGGCGGGGGTCGACTGCCTCCACGCCATGCACGGTGTTGAGCAGGATCGGGAACAGTGCACCGGTGAAGGTGATGAACACCATCGACAGCTCGGACGACGGGAACATCAGGATCGCCAGCGGTATCCAGGCCACGGCCGGGATCGGCCGCAGCACCTCCAGGGGCGGCAACAGCGTGTCTTCTGCCCACCTCGAACGGCCGATCAGCAAGCCCAGCGCCACCCCCAGCACCGCCGCCACGCCATAACCGGCAAACACCCGCGCCAGGCTGCTGCCCAGGTGCGCCAGCAAGGCACTGGAGGCCAGTAACTGCCAGGCCGCCTCCAGCACCGCCCGGGGCGTAGGCACATAGGTAAAGGTGAACAGCCACAGGTCGAGCTTCGCATTGGCCGCCACTTGCCAGAACAGCAGGCAGGCCAGTAGCGAGGCGATGCGCACAGGCCAGCGTTTGAAGTCGCGGGTCATCACGGTGCCTCCGCTCAGCGCTGGGCAACCAGCTTCTGGTTGGCGCTGACGAAGTCCAGCGCCTCACCGCCATGGGCCTTGGCGTATTGCTCGGCCTGGTCCTTGAGCAGGAAGGCGGCCAGCTCGCCGTTGGCGTTGCGCACGAACCAGGCCTGGTTGGCCAGCAGCTTGATGCCGCTGTCTGCGGCCTGGGCGTAGATGGCGCGGATGTCCTTGCCCTCCTGCTCCAACTGGGCCAAAGCACCGAGGGCCGCTTGTGGCGAGGCGTAGTGGCGCACCTTGTCTTCGCCGCGCACCCAGATCTGCGCCAGGCGGCTGAAGTCGGTGATCGGCTTGCCGGTCAGTGCGTCGTTGGCCTTGAGCGGCAGCGGGTCATAGTTCTGCAGCGCCTTGTCGTAGTCCAGGCCGGCCTGCCTGAAGGCGGCGCGGATGTACTGGTCATCGATGAACTGCCGGGTGTCCAGGCCACGGTCGGTCTTCTTCAGCAGCTTGAGGGTATCGATGGAGGTGGCGACGGCCTGGCGGTACTCGGGTTTCCACGACAGGTCGCGGGTCTGCAGGCCAAGCGGACCATGGAACAGGTAATTGACCTCGGCCTCGATGCCGGTGACCTTCTCGATCAGCTCGCTGTACTTCTCTGGCTCGGCGGCAATCAAACGGTCGGCTTCGAGGCTGGCACGCAGGTAGGCAGTGACCACTTCGGGGTATTTGTGCGCATAGTCGGCATCAACCAGCGCGCCATGGAACGTTGGCGCGTTGGCCTGGGCGCCGTCGTAGATCTTGCGGGCAAAGCCACGGTTGGGGAACAGCTCAGCGAACGGCACGAAGTCGGCATGCGCTTCGATGCGGTTGCTGCGTAGCGCCGAGCCGGCGATCTCGGGGGCCTGGGCGATGATCCGCACGTCCTTCTGCGGGTCCCAGCCCTGGGCGGCCACGGCGCGCAGCAACATGCCGTGGGCGGTGGAGGCGAACGGCACGGAAATGGTCTTGCCCTTGAGTTCGCTCAGCGACTGCACGGCAGAGGCCGCCGGCACGACGATACCGTTGCCACTGCCATGCACACTGCCCGACAACACGCTGATGAACAGGCTGCGCTTGCCGGCGTCCAGGTGGGCTACACCATTGAACGAGCCAGGGAAGTCGGCCATGGCACCGAAGTCCAGCTTGCCAGCGACCATCTCGTTGGTCAGCGGGGCGCCGCTGGTGAAATTCTTCCACTCGACCTGGTAGGTGACGTCCTTGTACTTGCCGTCATGCGGTAGGTACTTGTCCAGCAAGCCCAGCTCGCGAATCAACAGGCCGCCGGTGGCGCAATTGATGGTGGTGTCCTGGGTGCCGATGGCGACCCGGATGGTTTCGGCACTGGCGTTCAGGCCAGCAAGCGCCAGCGCGAGGCCGGCCACGGTTGCTACAAGGCGCATGGGTGTTCCCCTCGAATCGTTTTAGGTATTGGAATCGTCTCCGCCACCAGGCTCGGGTGGTGGGAAACGAGGGGCGTCGCAGGTGGGCGTCCGGTGGTTGGCCGGATGGCAGGTGGTTCAGCGCAGCAGGTACGGGATGTCGACTTTCACTGCGCCAGTGGGGCAGTCCTTTTCGCAGGGCATGCAGTACCAGCACTCGTCGAATGCCATGTAGGCCTTCTGCGTGGCCGGGTTGATGGCCAGCAGGTCCATGGGGCAGACCTCGACGCACACCGTGCAGCCTTTCTCGGCAATGCACTTGTCTTCGTCGATGGTGACCGGGGCGCTGCTACGGAAAAAGATTTCCTGGGGTTGATAGGCCATTTCACGGGGTCCTCTGGGCCTTGGCCCTTGTTCTGATTGGTCTGCCGGGGGCTGATGGCCCACTCAAGCGGCGTCGGCTTTGACCCGCAGCCGGGCGTAGGCCGTCTGTTCCTCGGCATCCAGGGCGATCAGGTAGGGTTCGACGGCTTTCTTGAAGCTGGTCATCTCGCCGTTCTCGCCTTTTTTCAGGTGGCAATGGCAGAACCAGTCGCCATCGTTGCGTTCGGGGAAGTCGACCCGATGGTGGTACAGGCCCCAGCGGCTTTCCTCTCGGAACAGCGATGCGCGGGCGGCCATTTCGGCGCAGTCACGGATGACCGTCACCTCCATCGCGCGCATCAGCTCGTGGGGGTTGCTGGCCTTCATCTGTTCAAGATCACGTTCGATTTCGGCGAAACGCGTCAGGCCAATTTCCATCTTGCGGGTCACCTTGGGCGGCTGCAGGTAGTCGTTGACCATGCGCCGCAACTTGTACTCCACCTGTGCCGGCGGCAGGCCATGCTCACGCTGCAGCGGGGCGAACACGCGCGCGCGCTCGCGCTCGACCTGGGCGCTATCGACCTCGGCCAGCTCACGCCCAGCCACGTACTGCGCCGCGTTCACACCGGCGAACCAGCCATAGGTGAAGGCACCGAGCATGTAGTTGTGCGGCACTGCCGCCATGTCGCCGGCGGCGTACAGGCCCTGGACACTGGTCTGGGCCTTCTCGTCGACCCACACCCCAGAGGCCGAATGCCCGGAGCAAAAGCCGATCTCGGAGATGTGCATCTCAACCATGTGCTGGCGGTAGTCGGTGCCGCGCCCAGCATGGAACTGGCCGCGGCTGGGGCGCTCGTTGCTGTGCAGGATCTCTTCGATGTTCTGGATGGTTTCTTCGGCGAGGTGGTCGAGCTTGAGAAACACCGGGCCATTGCCGCCTTCGAGTTCCTGGTGGAACTCCCACATCATCTGCCCGCTCCAGTAGTCGCACTCGATGAAGCGCTCGCCTTTGCTGTTGGCGGTGTAGCCGCCCAGCGGACCGGTCACGTAGGCGCAGGCGGGGCCGTTGTAGTCCTTGATCAATGGGTTGATCTGGAAGCACTCGAGGTTGGCCAGCTCGGCACCGGCGTGATAGGCCATGGCATAGCCGTCGCCGGCGTTGGTGGGGTTCTCGTAGGTGCCCATCAAGTAGCCAGAGGACGGCAGGCCCAGGCGCCCGGCGGCGCCACAGGCCAGGATCACTGCCTTGGCGCGTATCACGCGGAACTCGCCGCTGCGGCAGTCGAAACCCAGCACACCGGCAGCGGCGCCCTCAGCGTCGAGCAGCACCCGGGTGCAGACCATGCGGTTGCTGATCTCGACACGGGCGCGCTTGAGCTGGCGGTAGAGCACCTTCTTGATGTCATGGCCCTCAGGCATGGGCAACACGTAGGCACCCATGTGGTGGACCTTCTTCACCGCGTAGTCGCCGGTCTCGTCCTTCTCGAACTTCACCCCCCAGCGGTCGAGCTGTTCCAGGGTCTCGAAGCTGTGGGTGGCATAGGCATGCACAGCGGCCTGGTTGACGATACCGTCGTTGGCCACGGTGATTTCCTTGGTGTACTGCTCGGGCGTGGCATGGCCTGGGATGATCGCGTTGTTCAGCCCGTCCATGCCCATGCTGATGGCGCCACTGCGCTTGACGTTGGCCTTGTCCAGCAGCAGCACACGCAGGTTCCTGTCCTGTTCCTTGGCCTTGATTGCTGCCATCGGGCCGGCGGTGCCACCACCGATGACGATGATGTCGTAGTCCTGGGTCTGGATGCTCATGCCTTGCCCCCCTTCTGGCGGTCGATGCGCAGGCGGTACTGGAAGGCATCGCCGCGGTAATAGAGGTGTTCGAAGTCCAGTGGCGTGCCATCGGCGGCGTGGGTGAGGCGCTCGATGCGCATGATCGGCGAGCCCTCTTCCACCTCCAATGCCTGGGTCAGGTCGCTGTCGGCCAGCACGGCATCGATGGCCAGGTCGGCGTGGCCGAGCGCGATGCCGCAGTCGTTTTCCAGCAGCAGGAAGATGTCGCGGGTCACCAGGTCGGCTTTTTCGAGCTTTTCGCCCACGGCCTGGGGTAGCCAGGTCAATTCCAGCGAGACCGGCTCGCGATTGATCAGGCGCACCCGGCGGATCTCGGTGACCAGGCTGCCCTCCGCCACCTGCAGACGCGCTGCCACCAGTGCGCTGGCCGGCACATGGCGGAAGCTGCGCAGGCGGTTGAGCACTTCGTAACCCATCTGTGTCATCGACTCGCCCAACCCCTGCAGGGTGCTCACGTTCTGGAATGCCTTGGGCTTGGCGACAAACGTGCCTTTGCCGTGAATCTTGAAGATCAGCCCCTCTTTCTGCAGGTCGCCCAGCGCCTGGCGCACGGTGATGCGGCTGACGTCGAAAGCCTTGCCCAGTTCGCTTTCCGAAGGCATACGGCTATGCGGCGCATAGGTGCCATCGAGGATGCGCTCGCGCAGCAATTCCTTGAGCTGGGTGTAGAGCGGTACGGGGGACAGTGGGAGCAGTTCGGCCATGGGTCTCTTCGCTGACAGGTGACTTGTTATAACAAGTTGTGACCAGATAGTAGCGAGCATAAGAATTGGCTGGGAAATACTGTTATTGCATATGGATAGAAAGTTTTTCTGAGCACAGGGTTGAACGCTGCGCTGTCCCTGCGCAAGCGAGCCTGCCCGCGCAGAGGACCACACAAGTCCCGGAGGAAAAACAGCCATAGATCAAGGCGATGGACGCCACCGAATCAGATGGGTATCATGCGTGCGCGTTGCACTCGTAGCTCAGCTGGATAGAGTACTGCCCTCCGAAGGCAGTGATCATCGAGTTGAGAAGGGTGAAGGCTAGTGGTCAAATAGTTCGCCGCAACACATACGCACCTGTAGCTCAGCTGGATAGAGTATTGCCCTCCGAAGGCAAGGGTCGTGGGTTCGAATCCCGCCAGGTGCGCCATATCCTCTTGATTCAATGGCCTTTTTCTAAGGCTTCGCCGCTTCCGCTGCTGAATCGGCGCCCTCCAGCAAAATTCCCTTGATGCCAGCTCTCAGGCTGCGATGAGCACTGCCCTCAGTGTCATCTAGCGGCGGCTTTTCAGGCTGTGCCAATTCTGTGCCCAAAGCGTGCCGCACGGTGAGATGGCATGCCGGTTACTTCGCAGAGATTGAGTATTAGCCACAATCAGGCACAACTCCCAACCCATCTGAAAGCACCTAA
>NZ_BCBH01000035.1:0-59070 GCF_001320525.1 Pseudomonas sp. NBRC 111131
TCGGACGGCTGCGTGATCGCCCGATCATACGATGCCAAGCCGTTCGTGAAGATGGGCGAACCGTATTTCCAGTGCAGGGACAAGCTGCGCCAGCACGGGGTGGTGGCGTTTTCGTCCAATTACGCGCTGTATGGCGATATGAGCGAGCGTGTCATGTCGTTGATCGAATCCATGGTGCCGGCCTGCGAGGTCTATTCGATCGATGAGTGCTTCGCGGACCTCACTGGTATTGCTGGCGACCTCACTCAGCTAGGCCGCGATGTTCGGGCCAAGGTGTTGCGGTGCACCGGCATTCCCGTGGGCGTGGGTATCGCCCGCACCAAGACGCTGGCGAAGCTGGCTAATCACACTGCCAAGCGCCTGCTGAGCCACACGGGCGGTGTGGTCGATATCTGCGATCCGTTCAAGCGTGATTGGGTACTGCGTAACACCCAGGTCAAGGAGGTGTGGGGCATCGGTAAACGGATGACCGCGCACCTCGAGGCCATGGGCATTCGCACGGCGATGGACCTGGCCAAGGCCGACCCATGGACCCTCCGGCAAACATTCAGTGTGGTGGTCGAGAAGACCGCTCGGGAGCTCGCCGGCACTCCTTGTCTCGAACTTGAGGAGGCCGCACCGCCGAAGCAGGAGATCTGCTGTAGTCGGATGTTCGGCAAGCGGCTGACCGAATTGGCGCCGATTAAGCAGGCGGTGGCCACCTACACCGGGCGAGCGGCGGAAAAGCTGCGGGACCAGGGTTCAGTCTGCAAGCGCATGCGGGTAAGCATTCGCACAGGCATGTTCAATCCGGGGGAAGCCAGGTACGCCGAAGGCGCGCTGGTTGAGCTGCCCTATCCTACGAATGACACGCTGCTGCTCACCCGGGCGGCCAGCGAGGCCGTGGGGCAGATCTACCGGCCGGGTTTTCGCTACAGCAAGGCCGAAGTGCTGCTGATGGACCTGCGGCGGCCGGGAGAGTTTTCCGGGGACCTGTTCGCGATCACGCAGCCGGTGGCTTGTGACCGGCTGATGACGGTGCTGGATGAGATCAACGGTAAGTATGGGCGAGGGACGATGCGTACGGCCAGCGTCCCGCATGCCCCCGATTGGGGGATGCGCCGCGAGATGATGAGCCGTTCATATACGACGCGGATCGATCAGCTGTGGCGGGTGCACTGATCCCGGCAGTTATCGAGTGGGTGGGAACACACGTATAGCAGCGCCGACGCTGCGGACCGTGACGCGGTACGGTCGGTTGGTGCAAGCCCCGCCAACGGCGGGGCTGCCAGACGCTATCAGAAGGCCATACCCACCTTCACGCCAAACTCGTCACGCTTGAGTTTGTTGTTGTCGGCCACGGGCGAATCTTCGTCGATCTTGTACTCGGTACGGGTGTAGTACACGCCCGCCTGGATCGGCAGGTTGCCCTGCTGGTTCATCAGCAACGTGACTTCCGCATAGGGGTTGGTGCGGTCTTTCATGTCGACGGTGTCGCTGCCGAAGTCATCCACCTTCAGGCGGGCGCGGCCATCGATGGTGTGACGGGCACCCACTTCGACACGCAGGGTCGAGGCGTCGAACTGGTGGTTGTAGCCCAGTGCGGCCTTGGCAAACGGCGACTTGTAGGTCAGCTTGGTGTCCAGGTCGTTGATTTCAGGCTCGAAGCGCGTCCAGCTGTAGCCACCGCCGACGATGACGTCGACGAAGTTGCGCGCATCCAGCGCGGCACGCCAGCCGAGGTCGAGGTCGGCCTGGGCTTCCTTGAGCTTGTTGTCGTTCTTCTTGCCGTATTTTGCTTCGGCGCCGATCTGGTAGATGAAGCCGGATTCAGCGGTCATCTTGTTGCCGAAGTTGGCGAAGACGCCGCCTTGGCCCATGTGCTCCTTGTCGGAGTCGCTGCCGCCTTCGAACTTGAATTTGTCATACGAGCCAAGCAGGCCGAAGGTGAACAGAGGGTCGGTGCTTGGGGCGGCCATCGCGGCCAGCGGGGCGCCCAACAGAGCCAGGACGCAGGTGTGACGCAGCAGTTTTGCAGTAAACATTCGCCAATGTCTCCATGACATGTGAAAAAAAAGTGAATGGATTTTTTCGAGATAACGGCCACGGCGAAAGTTCAAAGAAATGCTGACACGCTGCGAAATTCGTCTAGGTGCGGTAGCCCTGCAGCTCCTCGACCAAGGCCTGTGGCAAGCAGAGGGACTGGCTGCGTTCGCGGCGTTCGGCAAGCCGCCGCTGGCCGGGCAGGCGCACGCCGGGTTGTTCAAGCATTGCCATGAACAGTGTTTCGGCATGTGTCAGGTAATCGCTGCCAACGCGCGCCGGGTCGATCAGCAACAGCAAGTGCGCCACCCCGGGCGCTTCGCCTTGTGCATCGAAGAACGAACTGGCCTGAAAGCCGAAATGGCTGCCGGTCAGGCCTGCTGTGAGCAGTTCGACCACCAGCGCCAGTGCAGCGCCTTTGGCATCGCCCATAGGCACCATGCTGCCGCCCAGGGCCGCGTCCGGGTCGGTCGTGTCAGCGCCATCTTTATCCAGGGCCCAGCCCAGCGGAATAGCCGCCCCGGCGTTCTTGGCCAACATCACCTTGCCTCGTGGCACCTTCGACAACGAGAGATCGATCACCACCGGCTCGGCGTTCAGGCGCGGTGAGGCAAAGGCGATGGGGTTGGTACCGAACAGTGGCGTGCGCCCGCCCCAGGGGGCGATCGCCGCAGGTGCATTGCTCAGGGCCAGGGCTAGCAACCCCTCACGGGCTGCCCGTTCTACCGGGTATCCGGCGACGCCGAAATGGTGGGAGCGGCGGATAGCCAACGCGGCAATACCCAGGTGCCGGGCCACCGCGGTGGCGGGTTCGAAGCCTGCGTCAATGGCGGCAAATGCCAAGCCGTTGCGGGCGTCCACCCGGACCATGGCGCCTTCGACGGTGACGTCAGGCACAGCCGCGGCGTTCACTTTGCCAGTGCGTATTTGCGCGAGGTAGAACGGCAGGCGCGACAGGCCGTGGGAGGGCAGGCCGTCTTGCTCGGCAAGCACCAATGCCCGTGCACAACTTAGCGCTGCGTGTTCCGGCATGCCGGCGCGACGCAGGGCGTGCACCGCCAGGGCCAAGGCCTGTTGAACGGTCATGTGCTCGGTCATGGGCGGCTCCTTGTGATCAATGGCTGGGTGGGGTGTTTTGCAACGGCCTCACAACACACGGCTTGCCTTGGATTCGGCCTTTGGCGCCGTTGCCGGGCGGTTGGCAGAAGCGAGTTCGGCGCGAGCCTTGGCCAGGTCGAGCTTGCCTTCCCAGCGGGCAATGGCGAGCGTGCCGACCACGTTGCCCATCATGTTGGTCAGCGCCCGTACCTCGTTGAGAATGCGGTCGATGCCCAAAATCAGCGTGATGGCCGCGACCGGGATGATGTCGTGGCTGGCCAGTGTGGCAGTCAGCACGATCAATGCTGCCCCGGCCACGCCCGCGCCGCCCTTGGAGGTGATCAACAGAATGATCAGCAGGCTCAGCTGATGGCCCCATGACAAGTCGATATTCAACGCCTGCGCCAAAAACAGCGCGGACATGGTCAGGTAGATCGCAGCCCCGTCGAGGTTGAACGAGTACCCGGTTGGCAGCACCAGGCCGACCACGGATTTCTCGCAGCCCAGGCGTTCCATCTTTTGCATCAGGCGGGGCAACACCGATTCGGTGGTCGAAGTCCCGAGGACAATCAGCAGCTCCTCACGGAAGTACTTGACCAGTGACCAGATGTTCACGCCGCAGGCGAAACAGATCGAGCCCAGGACGATGCCAATGAACAGCAGGCTGGAGACATACAGGCAGACGATGAGCATGCCCATCTGCTGCAGGGCACCGATCCCGTATTTGCCGATGGTGAACGCCATGGCGCCGAACGCGCCGATCGGTGCCAGCCACATGATCATGCCGACGATGCGCATCAGGGTTTCACCGACCTGTTCGATGACCCGAGCAGCAAGGCGGTTGCTGCGCGACATGGCCGACAGCGCCACGCCGAACAGTACGGAAAACAGCAGCACTTGCAACAGATTGCCACTGGCGAAGGCGCCGACCACGGAGTTGGGCACCAGTTGGGTCAACAGGCTGGATGACTCCTGGGCGTGAACCTCGCTCAGGTACTGGGACATCGCGCCGCTGTCCAGGCTGGCGGGGTCGATGTTCATGCCGGCACCGGGCTGCACCAGGTTGGCAACGATCATGCCCAGCAGTAATGCCAGTGAGGTCACGACTTCAAAATACACAAGTGTCTTGAAGCCGACTTTGCCCAGCTCCTTGAGGCTTTCCATCCGGGCGATGCCGATGGCCACCGTGCAGAAGATGACCAGGGTAATGAGCATTTTGATCAGGCGGACGAAGGTGTCGCCCAAGGGTTTCATTTCGACCCCGAGGGCGGGCCAGCAGTAACCCAGGATAATGCCGGCGATCAGGCCGATGATGACCTGGACATACAGGTTCTTGAGGATTTTCACGGGTGTCTCTCCGTAGCGGGTATCCCGCGCCAATCGCGTGGATCAGGGCAGGAGGGCGATCTTGTTGTTGTCGGCGCGACGCTGGGGTCAACGCGGTCGTCGTGACGGCGAGCGTTGCGGGGAGAGCACTCGAGGGTGTTGCGCGGGCATGAGCGTATTCATGAAGGTCTCCATTTATGGTTGTTTTGAGACGTACTTCTTGAAAGCAGGGTAGAGCGGGCACACGTGAAAGCGCCGTTGCCCGAAAAGGCAACGGCGTACGGGTCAAGCGCTTTCGAACAGGCGGGTCAGCACGAACTCGCGATGGCCCAGTGCCTCGGCCGCCGTGAAGCGACCGTTGGCAGTGCGCATCAGCATGTCGAGCAGGGCGTCACCGGCATCGTCCATGTTGATCTCGCGCCGCAGCAGGCCTGACACATCGACATCGATGTGTTCACCCATGGTGCGGAAGGTGCGCGGGTTGGCGCAAATCTTGATCACCGGCAGGATAGGGTTGCCGATCACGTTGCCCTGGCCGGTGGGGAAGAAGTGAGCGACATACCCTGAAGCGGCACACAGGGTGACCATTTCCGCGGCGGCGGAAGACGAATCCATGAACCACAGGCCCGGCCCGGTCGGGGCCTCGGCCTTGTCCAGTACGCCGTCTACCCGGCATTTGCGGCCGATCTTCTGGATATTGCCCAGGGCTTTTTCTTCGATCGTGGTCAGGCCACCCTCGATATTGCCCTTGGTCGGCTGCGACTCGGAAAGGTCACTGGTTTTCCAGCGGTCGATCATGGCGCTGTAGCGGTCGAACATGAACTGGAACTTCTCTCGCACGGCCGGGGTGCTGCAGCGCTCTGCAACCAGGTGCTCGCCACCGGTCAGCTCAGAGGTCTCGCCGAACACCAGGGTGCATCCTTCAGCGTACAGCTTGTCGAAGGCATTGCCGACGGTGGGGTTGGCCCCGCAACCGGAGGTGGTGTCGGATTCACCGCACTTGGTCGACACCCACAGCTCCTTGATGTCGCATGGTTCGCGGCGCAACTCGGTGGCGTACTGCACGAACTCACGGGCTTTGCGCGAAGCCGCGCAAATGGTGTTGTGGTCACCGTTCTGTTCGATCCAGAAGCCTTCAACTGGCTTGCCGGTGGCGCGAATCCCTTCCACTACACGGCGCGTCCAGCCTGGCTCGATGCCGATTACCACCACTGCTGCAACGTTAGGGTTGCTGCCGGTGCCGATCAGCGTGCGGAAGTGCAGCTCCAGGTCCTCACCGAACTGCAGGCGCCCATAAGGGTGAGGCAGGCCCAGGGTACCCTTGATGTTGTTGGCCACGGCTTCGGCCGCCGCGTTGGAGATGTCGTCCACGGGGAGAATGATCACGTGGTTGCGGATACCGACACGGCCATTGTCGCGGCGGTAGCCCATGAAAGTGCGCCCATTGAGTTCCATGCTTACCACCTCTTGGTTTTGACGTTATGGACGTGAAGGTGCTCGCCTTCGCGGATGGGCTTGATCACGCGGCCGATATCAACGCCGTACTTGATCACCGTGTCGCCTTCCTGCAGGTCGCGGATGGCCAGCTTGTGACCGATCGGAATGGCGTCACGGACGACGAATTGCAGGGTCTGGTCTTGATCCATGACCCAGCCTGTCAGCTTCTGGCCGGCTTGCACCCCTTCGACTACAACGACGCCGACGGCGTCGTCGGCGTCGTGGACGACAAAATCAATGCTCATTGTTGTTCTCCTCATTGCCGGTAAGTCATATACCGTAAGTCATGTATAGGACATAGTATGAATGATAGTCAAGGAAGTTTTTTCCATGGAAGTCGCGCTATACTTCTGCCACCTCGATTCGCCGACGACAGACGCCCATGAACGACGCCCTGCAAACCCCGCCCAAGGCCCCGACCTACCAGCCGCTGTACAGCCAGATCAAAGATTTGCTGATGGAGCGCATCAACTCGGGAGAGTGGTCACCGGGTACCTTCATCCCCAGTGAGGCCGCGTTGGCCGAAACCTACAAAGTCAGCGTGGGGACATTGCGCAAGGCGCTGAACGAGCTGGTTGCCGAGAACGTGGTGGTGCGCCAGCAGGGCAAGGGCACGTCGGTCGCGACCCATGATGCGGACCATGCGTTGTTCCGCTTTTTCAACATCGGCCGGCATGACGGCGAACGCAGCATGCCGGTGTCCATCGTGCTGGCGCGCAAGGTGCGCAAGGCGTGCGCGCAGGAAGTACAGGAGTTGGGGTTGGCGACGGGCGGCAAGGTGGTCCATATCACGCGCATTCGTGAGCTGGAGGGCAAGCCGGAAATCTACGAGGAGATCGTGCTGTGCGCCGAGCGGTTCATCGGCCTGGAAAAGCAGCCTGAAGTGCTGCCCAACACGCTGTATCGCCTTTATCAGCAGCGCTTCGGCGCGACCGTGGCCCATGCCCAGGAACGCATAATCGCCATTTGCGCCAACGAGACGCATGCCCAGGCCCTGGGCATCGGCGTGGGTACACCGCTGTTGCAGATCACGCGGATTGCGCTGGATTACCAAGGGCGGGCAATCGAGAAGCGTTTGTCGGTGGTCAGCTGCCAAAGCCATGCCTACCTGAACACCATCTAGGCAAGCAAAACAGCTGTTGCCCTGGGCGACCTGAGCTCACTCAAGTCGCCCGCCTCACACACCGGGCAAGCGCCTGTCAGATCTTGCCTGGCTTGGCCTTGATGTTGACGGCTGTTTCCTGCACGCGCTCTGCCTTGTCTCCGGGCAGGAGGTCGAACTCGTGCAGCCCGTCCTTGCGGTAGGGGTCGCCAATCCAGCGCGGCGCCAGCAAGAACTGCTGGCTCACCAGGCTTTTTGCAGGCTCGTAACGGTCGTAGCTCAGCCCAGCCAGGTCCGACAGGGTATGTATCAGGTGCGAGCTGCTGTAGGGCCTGTTGGCCATGGCCTGCAGGTCACGCGGGTGGGCGGCCTGCCAGCTGGGTGATGTCCACAGCAGGAACGGGATGGTGTACATCGGCCGGGTCGGGTCTGCTTCGTTACGGCCCAGGCGGTCATGCTTGCCAGAGCTGTAGACGTCTTCGCCATGGTCGGACAGGTACAGCAGGAAGCCGTTGGGCGTGGTGGCTGAATAGCGCTTGATCAGGCTGGACACCACGTAATCGTTGTAGCGCACGGCGTTGTCATAGAAGTTGTAGGTTTCCACCTGGCTGTCGCTGAGCACGGTCGGTGCGCCCTGGCGATCGCCGAAGTGGGCGTAATCCTGCGGGTAGCGATAGCGGTAGTCCATGTGCGTGCCAAGCAGGTGGACGATGATGAACTTGTTCGGGGCGGGGTCTTGCAGGGCCTTTTCGAACGGGTCGAGCACCACGTCGTCGTACTGGCTGGCGTTCTGGTTACGCTGGTTGTTCAGGTAGACCGGCACGTCCGTCTGCTGCGAGAACGTGGTGAGCATGGTGTTGCGCTTAGTCATCGTCTGCTGGTTGGTGATCCAGAAGGTTTTGTAGCCTGCCTGTTTCATCAGGTTGATCAGCGACGGGTCGGTGAGGAAGCGGTCGGGGTTCTGCTCGTCGCCGAAGGTGAGAATCTGTTGCATCACCTCGATGGTATAGGGGCGCGGCGAGACCACGTTGCGAAACACCGTCAGGCCCTTGTCGTTGGCTGCCAGCTTGTCGAGGTTGGGCGTGGTGTCGCGGTTGTAGCCATACAGGTGCATGTGCTCGCGGGTGGTGGACTCGCCCAGTACCAGCACCAGTGTGCGTGGCGCGTCACCGCTGCTGTCCTGCAGGTTCTGCAAGGGCGGGAGCGAGGCGTTCTGGGCTAGCAGCGCCTGCATGTTGTCCAGCTGTTGGCGGTACTGCCGGTAGCCGACCACCAGTTGCCACGGCACTGCAGGCTCCATGCGCTGTTGGACCTTTTCTGCCGCTTCGGCGAAGGTGCGCTCCTGGGTGACCATCTGCTTGTAGAACGGCAATACCAGGTTGGCCGCCAGCAACAGCACGACCACCGGCAGGCGACTGCGCAGCGGCAGCGTCACTGGGCGAACGCGTTTCCAGAGCAGCACGGCCACCGCCGTGTACAGCAGCAGCGCCAGCATCAGGCCGATATTGAAATACTGGCTGAAATATTCGCTGGCTTCGGCGGTGTTCGATTCGAACATCACGAAGATGACGCTTTGCGAGAACTCCTGGTGATAGATACCGAAGTAACTCAGGCCCACCAGCGAGGCGGCCCACAGCACCACGCCGATGACTCCGGCAGTGGCACGGGTGAAACGTGGCAACAGCAGCACCGGGGCAAGCCACAGGGTGCTGAGGAACAGGGCGTCGCGAAAGCCCGCAAAGCCGGTTGTGCCGCTGAACAGCAGGAGCGCCTGGGTGACGCCAGAGAAGTACCAGAAGAACAGCAGGAGCCAGCCCAGGCCGGCCCAGTCCACGCGCTTGGGCGAGGATGGGGTTGCGGTATTTGCCACGTGTGCCTCATTGAACCATGGCGGCAGCCGAGGGGCTGCCGCAAAGGCTGTGACGCTAGTGGGGGGATCGTGAAAATAACGTCAACGGCACATGGAAAAAGTCTTAAGGGTAGCGCAATCCGGCGCTCCAGCAATAAAGACCATAGCGGCCCCATGACCCGCGCCGTAAATCCCGACCCCTGGTCGGTTTCAGAATGCGCCTGGTCGTTCGCGTGCACCCCCCTGGGCACATTAGTGCCATGCTTGCAGGATGCTCACGGGTACAGTGCGCACAGACGCACGACCTTGGGCGAGGAGGCCGCCGCACCACGCAACCGTGACGTGGCCGGTGCGCCGCAGCAGAACACGCCGGTCACTTGCCCGTCATGACCCTCAAGGCAGGGACCGTGATGCCGAGGTCCGCTGTATGCCTGATGAACTGCTTCACCTGCCCGTGATCCACAGCATCCTGAGCCGCCACAAGGACACACCCGGTGCGCTGCTGCCGATCCTTCACGCCCTCCAGCACGCCATCGGCTTCATCCCCGACACTGCCGTCCCCGACATTGCCCATGCCCTGAACCTCAGCCTGGCCGAAGTGCGCGGGGTGATCAGCTTCTATCACGATTTTCGCACCTCGCCGCCAGCGCGGCACACACTGCGCCTGTGCCGCGCGGAGTCGTGCCAGAGCCGGGGCAGTGACGCCCTGGCTGCGCAACTGCGCGAGCAGTTGGCGCTGGATGATCACGGCACCAGCGCCGACGGCGCCATCAGCCTGCGCCCGGTGTACTGCCTGGGGGCCTGCGCCTGTTCGCCGGCGCTGGAGCTTGACGGGCAGCTCCACGCGCGCCTCACCCCCGAGCGCTTGCGGGCCTTGGTGAACGGTTGCCTGGAGGACACCCCATGTTGAAGCTGTTTATTCCCTGCGACTCGGTGGCCCGCGCCGTGGGCGCCGACCTCGTTGCCCAGGCCCTTCAGCGTGAAGCCGAGCGTCGTCAGCTGCCGCTGGACATCCAGCGCACCAGCTCGCGCGGCTTGTACTGGCTGGAGCCGCTGGTGGAGTACGCAAGCGGCGAAGCCCGCAAGGGGTTTGGCCCAGTCACCCCCGAAGACGTCCCTTCACTGCTGGACGCGTTGGCGGAGCAGCCCGACGGCCACCCGCTGGCACTGGGGCCCGTGGAGGAAATTCCGTACCTGAAGACCCAGCAACGCCAGCTGTTCGCCCGCGCCGGTATCACCCGGCCGTTGTCGCTGGATGACTACCGCAGCCATGGCGGTTTCACAGGCCTTCAGCGCGCCATCGCGCAGGGCGCCGCCGAGGTGGTCGCCGCCGTGCTCGACTCCGGCCTGCGTGGCCGTGGCGGGGCGGCGTTCCCGGCCGGCATCAAGTGGCGCACGGTGCGTGACGCCGGCGCAGGGCAGAAGTATGTGGTGTGCAACGCTGACGAAGGCGATTCCGGTACTTTCGCCGATCGCATGCTGATGGAGGGTGACCCTTTCCTGCTGATCGAAGGCATGATCATCGCTGGCCTCGCTGTCGGCGCAGACAAGGGCTACCTCTACGTGCGCTCGGAATACCCGGCTGCCATTCACGTACTCGATCAGGCCCTGGCTATAGCCCGCGCTGCCGGCTACCTGGGCAAAGACGTGGCGGGCAGCGGCTTCGCTTTCGACCTGCAGGTCCGGGTCGGCGCTGGCGCTTACATCTGCGGCGAGGAAACCGCGCTGCTCGAATCCATCGAAGGCAAGCGCGGCATCGTCCGCGCCAAACCACCGCTACCGGCATTGCAGGGGCTGTTCGGGCGGCCGACGCTGGTGCACAACGTGCTGACGCTGGCTTCGGTGCCCGTCATTCTCGCCAAGGGCGCGGCGTTCTACCGTGACTTCGGCATGGGCCGTTCGCTGGGTACTTTGCCGTTCCAACTGGCGGGCAATGTTCGCCAGGGTGGCCTGGTGGAGCGCGCCTTCGGCTTGACCCTGCGCGAGCTGGTCGAAGGCTACGGCGGTGGTACGGCCAGTGGCCGGCCATTGAAAGCGGCGCAAGTGGGTGGCCCGCTGGGCGCCTGGGTCCCGCCCAGCCATTTCGACACCCCGCTGGACTACGAGGCGTTCGCCGCCATGGGCGCGATGATCGGCCACGGCGGCGTGGTGGTGGCCGACGATACGCTGAACATGGCCAGCATGGCGCGCTTCGCCCTGCAGTTCTGCGCTGAAGAATCCTGTGGCAAATGCACCCCGTGCCGCATCGGCTCGACCCGTGGCATGGAGGTGGTCGACCGCCTGATCGCCACCCGCGACCTCACCGAGCGCCACGACCAGGCCCTGTTGCTGCGCGACCTGTGCGACACCCTGCAGTACGGCTCGCTGTGCGCCATGGGCGGCATGACCGCCTACCCGGTGGCCAGCGCGCTCAAGTACTTCCCCGCCGATTTCGGGCTGACCACCACGGAGGCCGCGCAGTGATCAATTACTTCGACCCTGAGACCGATCTCGGCACGCCCGAGCGCCACAACGCCGTGCAGGTCAGCCTGAGCATCGATGGGCGTAGCATCAGGGTGCCGGCCGGCACTTCCGTGATGCGTGCTGCGGCCCTGCTCGGCACCAGCATCCCCAAGCTCTGCGCCACCGACAGCCTGGAAGCTTTTGGTTCGTGCCGTTTGTGCATGGTCGAGATCGACGGCATGCGCGGCTACCCGGCATCCTGCACCACGCCGGTCAGCGAAGGCATGGTGGTGCGCACGCAAACGCCGCGCCTGGCTGGCCTGCGACGCAACGTCATGGAGCTGTACATCTCCGACCACCCCCTCGACTGCCTGACCTGCTCGGCCAACGGCAACTGTGAACTGCAGACGGTCGCCGGCCAGGTCGGCCTGCGCGAGGTGCGTTACGGCTATGACGGTGCCAACCACCTGGCCGAGCACAAGGACGTGTCCAACCCGTATTTCGACTACGAACCCAGCAAATGCATCGTTTGCAGCCGCTGCGTGCGCGCCTGCGAAGACATCCAGGGCACCTTCGCCCTGACCCTCACCGGCCGCGGTTTCGCCTCGCGGGTGGCCGCGGCGGGGGGTGACGACTTCCTCAGCTCCGAATGCGTGTCGTGCGGTGCTTGCGTGCAGGCCTGCCCAACCGCCACGCTGACCGAAAAAAGCCTGGTCGAGCGCGGCCAGCCGGAGCGGGCGGTGATTACCACGTGCGCCTACTGTGGTGTCGGCTGCTCGTTCCGTGCCGAAATGAAAGGCGACCAGCTGGTACGCATGGTCCCGGACAAGAACGGCGGCGCCAACCATGGGCACGCCTGCGTCAAGGGCCGCTTCGCCTGGGGCTATGCGACCCACCCGGACCGTATTACCACGCCGATGATTCGCAAACGCCTGGAAGACCCCTGGCAGGAAGTCAGCTGGGAGGAAGCGGTCACTTATGCGGCCCGCGAGTTGCGGCGTATCCAGCTCAAGTACGGGCGCGACTCGATTGGTGGCATCACCTCCAGCCGCTGTACCAATGAAGAAGCCTACCTGGTGCAGAAACTGGTGCGTACGGCGTTTGGCAACAACAACGTCGACACCTGTGCGCGGGTCTGCCATTCGCCCACCGGCTATGGCCTCAAGCAGACCCTGGGTGAATCGGCCGGTACACAGGGCTTCGATTCGGTGATGCAGGCCGATGTAGTCCTGGTGATCGGTGCCAACCCCACTGACGCTCACCCGGTGTTCGGCTCGCAGCTCAAGCGCCGCCTGCGCCAGGGCGCGCGGCTTATCGTCATCGACCCCCGACGCATCGACCTGGTGAACTCGCCCCACGCCCGTGCCGAGTTGCACTTGCAGCTGCGCCCAGGCACCAACGTGGCCATGCTCAACGCCTTGGCCCATGTGATCGTCACGGAGGGCCTGCTGGCGCAACGCTTCATCGATGCCCGTTGTGAACCCGAGGACTTTGCGCGCTGGCGCGCCTTCGTCAGCCTGCCGGACAACGCCCCTGAGGTGCTAGGCCCCGTTTGTGGCGTGCCGGCCGAACAGATACGCGCTGCCGCCAGGCTCTATGCCAGCGCTGGCAACGCGGCGATCTACTACGGCCTGGGAGTGACCGAACACAGCCAGGGCAGCACCGCAGTGATGGGCATCGCCAATTTGGCCATGGCCACCGGCAACATCGGCCGTGAGGGGGTAGGGGTGAACCCGCTGCGTGGCCAGAATAACGTGCAGGGTTCGTGCGACATGGGCTCGTTCCCCCATGAACTGCCAGGCTATCGGCACATCTCCAACGAGGCGGTGCGAGCCGAGTTCGAGCAGGCCTGGGGCGTGACCTTGCAGCCCGACCCAGGTCTGCGTATCCCCAACATGTTCGAGGCGGCGCTGGATGGCAGCTTCAAGGCGCTGTACTGCCAGGGCGAGGACATCGCCCAGAGCGACCCCAACACCCAGCACGTCACCGCAGCGCTGCGCGCCATGGAGTGCGTGGTGGTGCAGGACATCTTTCTCAACGAGACGGCCAAATTCGCCCATGTGTTCCTGCCGGGCAGCTCGTTCCTGGAGAAGGACGGCACCTTCACCAATGCCGAGCGGCGTATTTCGCGGGTACGCAAGGTCATGGAGCCGCTGGCGGGCAAGGCCGACTGGGAAGCCACCGTAGCCCTGGCCAACGCCCTGGGCTACCCGATGCGCTACCGCCACCCTGGCGAAATCATGGACGAAATCGCCCGCCTGACGCCGAGCTTCCACCGCGTCAGCTACGCCGAGCTCGACCGCCACGGCAGCCTGCAGTGGCCCTGCAACGATGCCGCGCCCGACGGCACGCCAACCCTGCATATCGATCAGTTCGTGCGCGGCAAGGGGCGTTTCATGCTCACCGGTTACGTGCCCACGGACGAGAAGGTCAACCACCGTTACCCGCTGCTGCTGACCACTGGGCGCATCCTCAGCCAGTACAACGTCGGCGCCCAGACCCGGCGCACCGGCAACGTCGCCTGGCATGATGCCGACCGCCTGGAAATCCACCCGAGCGATGCCGAAAGCCGCGGCATCCGTGACGGCGACTGGGTCGGTATCGGCAGCCGCGCCGGGCAGACGGTGTTGCGCGCCAAGGTCAGTGGCCGGGTGGCGCCGGGGGTGGTGTACACCACCTTCCACTTCCCCGAGTCCGGCGCCAACGTAATCACCACAGACAATTCCGACTGGGCCACCAACTGCCCCGAGTACAAGGTCACGGCGGTGCAGGTGATGAAGGTGTTCCAACCGTCGCAGTGGCAGAAGCGCTATCAGGACTTCAGCGATGAGCAGCGGCGTTTGCTCGAGGAGCGCCATTGTGCGAAACACGCCGAGGTGCGCCGATGAGCAGCGACAACCTGGTCAAGATGGCCAACCAGATTGCCCACTACTTTGACAGCGAGCCTGATCATGGCTTGGCAGTGAAGGGGGTGCGGCAGCACTTGCAGAGCTTTTGGACGCCGGCGATGCGCCGGCAGTTGGGGGATTGGATCGAGGCGAATGCGGGGGAAGGGGTGGACCCTAAGGTGGTGGAGGCATTGACTTAGCGTTCGCTTGTACGCCGCGTGGCCACAGGAATGGCGTTAGCTTCTGGAACAAAAATGAAATGTCCGTCATGTTTGCCAGGCCCCACCCAGCGCAATGCTACGCTCGCGGAAACATTCGTCACGGATACCTACCATGGACATGAACTGGCACCAGGCCCTGCAAGAGAGCCTGAGCTGGCTTGCAATCGCCTCGTTCATCACATTGATCGGCTTTACCCTTTGCGCGACCTTGGCCGTGAGGTACACGCGCTGGGGCGGCCAGTTCTGGCAGCTCGCCGGCCCGTATTTCACCTTCAGGCGCAGTTGGCGGCCACTGCTGGTGTTTGCCGCGCTGCTGGTCCTGACGCTGTTTTCGGTGCGCATGAACGTGCTGTTCTCGTTCTGGTACAACGGCTTCTACAGTGCCCTGCAAGCCCTCGACCAAACGGCCTTCTGGTACCTGCTTGGGGTGTTTGCGGTACTGGCTACCCTGCATGTGCTGCGCTCACTGCTCACGTTCTACGTGACCCAGGCCTTCAGCATCCGCTGGCGAGTCTGGCTGACCGAACGCTTGACCAGTGACTGGATGCACGGCGATGCCTACTACCGTGGGCAGTTCCTTGCAGAGCCCGTGGACAACCCCGACCAGCGTATCGAACTCGACGTCAACGCGTTCGTCAGTAACTCCGTGTCGCTGGCCCTCGGTGCCGTCAGCGCCCTGGTGTCGCTGGTGGCCTTCACCGGTATTCTCTGGGGCCTGTCGGCGCCGTTGGCGGTGGCGGGTGTGGAAATCCCACGGGCGATGGTGTTCGCGGTATACGTCTATGTGTTGATCGCCACCTGGATCGCCTTCCGCCTTGGGCGGCCGTTGATCCGCCTGAACTTCCTCAACGAAAAACTCACCGCCAACTTTCGTTACGCGTTGATGCGCCTGCGTGAAAACGCTGAAAACGTTGCCTTTTACCAAGGCGCGCCGGTCGAGCGGGCGACGTTGCTTGGCCGCTTTGGTGCGCTGATCATCAACGTGTGGGCGCTGGTGTTCCGAAACCTGAAGTTCAGCGGCTTCAACCTGGGCGTCAGCCAGGTCGCCGTGGTGTTCCCGTTCATCCTTCAGGCACCGCGGTTTTTCAGTGGCGCGATCAAGCTCGGCGATGTCATGCAGACGTCTCAGGCGTTTGGCCAGGTTCAGGATTCGCTGTCGTTCTTCCGTGAGTCCTACGATACCTTCGCCCAGTACCGCGCCACGCTCGACCGTCTGACCGGTTTTCTCGATGCCAACCAGCAGGCCAGCGAACTGCCGCGGGTCAGTACCAAGGCGCAGACCCAGGCCCTGGATATCGTCGGCCTACAGGTCCGCCGCCCCGACGGTCACGCGTTGATCGCCGACCTCGACCTGCGCCTGCACGCTGGCCAGGCGTTGCTGATCAAAGGCCCTTCGGGCAGCGGCAAGACCACCTTGTTGCGTGCCCTGGCTGGCTTGTGGCCCTACGCTGAGGGCGAGGTCGGGCGGCCCATCGGCACCGAGGCGCTGTTCCTTTCGCAGCGCCCTTATCTGCCCCTGGGTGACCTGCGTACCGCCATTGCCTACCCGGCCGATGCAGCGCCGCAGGACCATGGGCGCATGCAGCAGGCCCTGCGCCAGGTCAACCTGGCCCACTTGGCTGAACGGCTGGAGGTGAGCTGCGACTGGTCGCATATCCTGTCAGTCGGCGAGCAGCAGCGGCTGGCATTCGCCCGGGTGCTGTTCAACCGGCCGCACGTGGTGTTTCTCGACGAGTCCACCTCGGCGATGGATGAAGGGCTGGAGCATGCGCTGTATTCGCTGTTGCGCAGCGAGATGCCGCAGACCTTGCTGGTGAGTGTCGGCCACCGCAGCACGCTGGCGGGGTTCCATACCCATCGGCTGGAAGTAGACGGGCAAGGGGGGTGGTCGTTGCTGGAGCAGCGGCCGGAAGTCGAGATTCCGGTATAGGTTTAACGCAACGTACCCACACCCACCAAGGTGGCCCCCGCGAACCCGGCGCCGACCAGAAAGGTAGCTTGGAAGCCGACCCCATCCCACAACAGCCCGGCCACCACACTGGCCACCAGCAGGGCGACGCCGGTCAGCAGGTTGAACAGACCGAAGGCGGTGCCGCGCAGGTTGACGGGGGCGCTGTCGGCGATCAGGGCGGCGAAGATGCCCTGGGTAAAGCCAAGGTGCAGCCCCCAGGCCACCACGCCCAGTACCAGACCTGCCCAGCCCGGCATCAGGGCCAGCAGCAGGTCGGCGGTGACGAGCAGGGCAAGACCGATCATCAGCACGCCACGGCGGCCGGCACGGTCCGAGAGGACCCCGGCCGGGTAAGCCGACAGCGAGTAGGCCAGTGCCATCAATACCAGCACTGCCGGTGCCCATAGCGGTGCCAGGCCCATGTCTTGGGCACGCAGCAGTAAAAAGGCTTCGCTGAAGCGCGCCAGCGTGAAAGCCATGGCCAAGCCGGTCAGCCGCCAATAGACCGGCCCCAGCCGCACCCGTTCACCCCAGGCCAACGGCATGCGCACCGGCTGCGTCGAGTGTGGTGCCTGGGGCTCGTGTACGAAGGCGACCAGGATGTAGACGGCAAGAAAGGCGGGGATCACTGCCACCCAGAACACCGTCTGGAAATGGCTCGCGGTCAGCCACATCAGCCCGATCGCCAGCAATGGCCCCAGGAAGGCACCGACAGTGTCCAGCGCCTGGCGCAGGCCGAACGCCGCGCCACGCAGCTCGGCCGGCGTCACATCGGCCACCAGCGCATCCCGCGGCGCACCGCGGATACCCTTGCCGATACGGTCGACGAAGCGCGCCCCGATCAGCCAGTCCAGCCCCGACGCCAGGGGGAACACCGGTTTGGTCAGCGCACCCAGGCCATAGCCCAGCACCGTCAGCAGCTTGCGCTTGCCCAGACGGTCGCTGAGGGCGCCGGAGAAGACCTTGGTGATCGACGCGGTCGCCTCGGCGATGCCTTCGATTACACCCACCGCCACCACCGACGTGCCGAGGACAGTGACCATGTACAGCGGCAGCAGGGCGTGGATCATCTCCGAGGAAATGTCCATGCACATCGACACCAGGCCCAGCGCCCAGACGCTGCGGGGGATCTTTGGCAAGGCCTGGGCGGTGACCCTGTGCGGGTTTTTCTCGACGCTGCGCATCGTCCCCTCGGCAGTGTGGTTACGTTCGAAACTGTAGGAGCCATTCGGCAGGATGCAAATCGGATGAGCGGGCAGGGCGCGAAACGCTGCGATATGCAGACGTGATCGGGCGGCGCCAGAAAGGGATGCGGCGGCCTTGATCCCAGTCTTTAGACAAGTTCCGTTACAAACATGTAAATTTCGTAAATAAGATTTAATCACAATTGAGAATCACTATATTTACCCACCCTGTTGGCCCCCAAGCAGTTCGCGGGGCCGGTGGGCGAAGGCCCCCGGCTTCCTGGCAGGGATGTGCCCTTTCGCCCACGAGTCGCAGGAGATGTACCCATGCAGTCAAGAACCTCACCCAACAGCCTGGCCCTGGCGTTTGTCGCGCTGGCATCGCCGGCCATGATGGCGACCGCAGCCGAAGGCGAGGAGCGGCGCACCGGTGAGGTGCTGGCAGTACCGGTGCCCGACAGCGCGCTGGTGATCCAGGACACCCTGGTGACCGCCGAGCGCGAGGCCCGTCAGGCGCTGGGGTCGTCGGTGATCACGGCAGAAGACATCCAGCGTCGCCCGCCGGCCAACGACCTGTCCGACATCATCCGCCGCGAGCCCGGGGTCAACCTGACCGGCAACAGTGCCAGCGGTGCGCGTGGCAACAACCGTCAGATCGACCTGCGCGGCATGGGGCCGGAGAACACCCTGATCCTCATCGACGGCAAGCCGTCCAGCGCGCGCAATGCGGTGCGCTATGGCTGGAACGGTGACCGCGATACCCGTGGCGAAACCAACTGGGTGCCGGCCGAGGCGGTCGAGCGCATCGAGATCCTGCGTGGCCCGGCGGCTGCACGTTACGGGTCCGGTGCCATGGGCGGTGTGGTGAACATCATCACCAAGCGCCCCACCGACGAACTCAAGGGCAACCTCAACCTCTACACACAGATGCCCGAAGACAGCGCCGAAGGCGCCAGCCGCCGGGCCAACTTCAACCTCAGCGGCGGGCTCACCGACGACCTTGGTTTCCGTTTGTACGGTGGCCTGGCGAAGACCGACGCCGACGACCTGGACATCAACGCCGACCACGCCAACAGCGCGCTGGTGGCTGGCCGTGAGGGTGTGCGCAACAAGGACATCAACGGCCTGCTGAGCTGGAAGCTCAACGACGAGCATCGCCTGGAAGCCAGCGCCGGCTACAGCCGCCAAGGCAATATCTATGCGGGCGACACCATGAACAGTAACGGCGGTGGCAACCTCGACCTGATCTCCAGCTTGTATGGCCACGAGACCAACGTCATGCAGCGCAACACCTATGACCTGACTCACCTGGGCGACTTCACCTGGGGCACCAGCAAGACCACCCTGGCCTATGAGTACGTGCGCAACTGGCGCCTCAACGAAGGCCTGGCCGGCGGCCCGGAAGGCGCGATCAACGACAGCGGTGCGGCCATGTCGCGGCTGCGTAACACGCGCCTTGCCAGTGAGGTCAACCTGCCGTTCGCCATGGGCAGCACCGAGCATGTGCTGACCCTCGGCGGCGAATACCTGTACGAGTCGCTCAACGACCAGGGCTCATTCCGCCCGCAGAGTTTCGACCCCAGCGGTGGCGGCAATGATGTGATCAGCGGTTTCGACCGCAGTGATTCGAAGATGACCGCCAAGAGCTACGCGCTGTTTGTCGAAGACAACCTCATTGTCGGCAATACCACCGTCACCCCCGGCCTGCGCTTCGACCACCACGAAACGTTCGGGGACAACTTCAGCCCAAGCCTCAACCTGTCGCACAAGCTGACCGAGGCGTTGTCGGTCAAGGGCGGAATCGCCCGTGCGTACAAGGTGCCCAACCTGTACCAGTCCAACCCCAACTACCTGCTCTACAGCCGCGGCAATGGCTGCAGCGTGCAACAGAGCAATGCCGGTGGCTGCTACCTGCAGGGCAACGCCGACCTCAAACCGGAAATCAGCGTCAACAAGGAAATTGGCCTGCTGTATGACCGTGGTACCTGGCGCACCAGTGCGACGTACTTCCGCAACGATTACAAGAACAAGATCATCGGCGACACCGATGTGCTGTACACCATCAACAACGGCCGCCGTGTTACCCAATGGGAGAACGCCGGCAAGGCACGGGTGGAAGGGATCGAGGGCAACCTGTTCATTGAACTGGCCCCGACCCTGGACTGGAACACCAACCTGACCTGGATGCTCGACAACGACAACCGCGAAACGGGCGAGCCGCTGTCGGTGATCCCCGAGTACACGGTCAACAGCACCCTCGACTGGCGCGCTACCGACAAGCTGTCGTTCCAGGTGGCAGGCACCTATTACGGCAAGCAAAAGTCGCCGTCCTACAACTACCGCACCCAGGAAAACTACGACGCAGAGGCCCAGCAGGATGTCGAGGCGTACGGCCTGGTGGATGTGAGCGCCGGGTACAGGTTCAACGCCAACTATGACGTGCGGGTGGGCGTGAACAACGTGTTCGACAAGCAGATCCTGCGCGGTGGCAATGCCAGCAGTTCGGGGGCCAATACCTATAACCAGCCGGGCCGAGCGGTCTTTGCTTCCTTGAATATTTCCTTCTGAGCCTTGGGGCTGCCCGGCAGCCCCACAACGATCACCAAGGAGCTCCCGATGAGCACAGCCCCTGCCTGGCTGCAGATAGTCTCGCGTAGCAGCGCTGCACTGTTCGGTGGCTATGCGCTCACCTACGCCGCCAGTGCCTGCCTGGCGCGGCTGCTGCCACTGTCGCCCGCCGACGCGGTCATCGTCGCGACGTTGCCTGCCTTCCTGTTCTACACCGCTGCCATCCTCTGGGCTTTCGCCAGCCGTGACGCGCTGCGCGCCTGGTGGCCGCTGGGTGTGGCCGCCCCCCTGGCGTTGATCGGCTTCTGGCCCCAGGCACTGGAGTGGCTGGCATGAAGAACACCTTCACTCAATCGATGGCCTGGCTGCACACCTGGGGCGGGCTGGTGTTCGGGTGGCTGTTGTTTGCCATTTTCGTCACCGGCACGCTGGCGGTGTTCGACAAGGAACTCAACCACTGGATGCAGCCGGAAATCCCGGCGCACGAAGTGCCCCAGGCCGAGGCTGCGCAGCGCGCCATCGACTACCTGCAAGCACATGAACCGCAGGCCGCCAACTGGGGCGTCAGCCTGCCCACCGAGCGCGCGCCAGGGCTGCGTGTGTCCACCGGCGACCGGCGCCATGGTGGCGGCGTGCAGCTTGACCCGCACAGTGGTGAAGCCATTGCGGTACGTGACAGCGTGGGCGGTAATTTCTTCTTTCGCTTCCACTTTACCCTCGACTTGCCGCGCAACTGGGGCATCTTCGTGGTTGGCGCGCTGGCGCTGGTGATGCTGGCGGCCCTGGTTACCGGCATCGTCATTCACAAGAAGATCTTCAAGGAGTTCTTCACCTTCCGGCCGAACAAGGGCCAGCGCTCGTGGCTCGACTTTCACAATGCCAGTGCGGTGCTGTTGCTGCCATTCCACCTGATGATCACCTACACCGGCCTGGTCATTTTCATGCTCATCTACATCCCGGCAGGTGTCGACGCGCTGTTTGCCGGTGACAACCGGGCCTACTTCCAGGCCCAGGGCAATACGCGCCTGGAGCAACCCCGGGGGCTGACCAAACAGCCCGGCGAGCTGGTCGATGTGGCGCCGCTGCTGGCCCAGGCGCAAGCGCGCTTGGGGCCGATCGCCGGGTTCAATATCCGCAACCCCAACACCGCCGGGGCACGCATCGAGATACGGCCTGAGCTGGGTAATCGCATCGCGCTGTCCAAGGGCCAGGCCATGGTCTTCGACGGGGTCAGCGGGCAGTTGCTCAGCGACGTCAGCGAGTGGCAGGCGGCGCCGTTGACCCAGCGGGTGATGGTGGGCCTGCATTTCGCCCAGTTCGGGGGTTACCCCATGCGCTGGCTGTACTTCGTGTGCGGGGTCATCAGTTGCGTGATGATTGCCAGCGGCCTGGTGTTGTTTTGCGTCAAGCGCGGGCGCAAGTATGCCAATGCCAGTGCCGACGTTTCGGCGCGGCGTTGGTACCGTGTGGCCGAGGTGTGCAATATCGGTTTCGTTACTGGCTTGTTGCTGGCCTGCGTCGGTCTGCTGTGGGCCAGCCGCCTGCTGCCGGTCGAGCTGGCGCAGCGGGAAGGTTGGGAGGTGCGGGCGTTCTTCGGGGTATGGCTGCTGGCGCTACTGCACGCGGGCATCAGGCCGGCGCGCCGGGCCTGGGTCGAACAACTGGGGCTGACAGCCCTGCTGTGCATCGGCCTGGGGCTGTGCGGCGGGCTGGGCGATGCCATGCGCCAAGGTGTTGTGGTGTGCGCGGGGGTAATTGGCGCCCTGCTGGGCCTGGTGGCGTGGCGTGTGCAGGACGCGGTGCCGGCACCGCTTACAGCCAGGGCAGGGCGACGTGTGGAGGCAGGCGCATGATGATGTGGGTTGCAGGTGGCGTACTGTTCGCCTACGCCGGAATGCTCGGCCTGTGCCAAGGGCTGGAGCGCCATTACAAGCAGGTCTGGCACCGCGCCTGCCCACGGGCGTTGCGCCTGGTGTTGCGAAGTGCCGGTTGGCTTGCACTGGCGGTTAGCCTGCTGCTGTGTGCCCAGGCCTGGGGCTGGGCGATGGGGCCGGTGGCGTGGTTCGCGCTCATGTCGCTTGCGGGCATGCTGCTGGTGATGGTGTTGCCTTACTGGCCACGGGCAGCGGTAGGAGCGACGGGTTTGCTACCGGTATGGGGGCTGTTGCAGCTGCTGGGCTGAGCTGGCCAGCTCAGCCTTGATTCAGCACGCCCCGGCGCCCCAGCCAGCGTTCGAAGCACTGGAAGGTGGCGATGGCGGCCTGTACCGTGGCGGCCTGGGATGCCGCTGCGCTTGGGGCGCGGCCAAGCCGATCGAGGAAGCTGCGCCAGTAGTGGCCGGTCAGCGCCCCGTACACGTCGAAAAACCCTGTGCCGTTGCCAGGGCCCAGGCCAAGGCGTTCGGCCATCGCCCGCTTCAGCACTTGGCCACCCAGCGTAGAACCTTCCAGCACGTACATCACGCCCAAGGCGCTGGCTTCATCGTTGATGGTCGGCAATGCCTGGCACAAGGGCAGGGCGTCGATCTCGGCAGTGCTCAGGTCGAGGGCCAGCAGGTCCAGGGTCAGTGCGGGGATCTTGGCACGTTTGGCCTCTTGATACTGCCCAAGGCGCACCTCAAGCGGGGCGTGGAAACCGTAATAGGCTTGCAGTAGGCGGCTGTAGGCGGCGGTATCAAAACCTGTGGCAAAGAACGGCAGGCGCGCCTCGAGCGCCTTGTGGCATTCACGGGTACCCTCGCGCAAGGCGAGCAGCAAGGGACTGGAAGAAGAAGGTAGAGTGGCAGACATCGGGGGAACTCTGGTGGCATTTCGCCTAAGTTGGAGTGGCGACGCTGGGGCAGTGTTCCGCAGCGACGACATTGTTGCAGAAAAAACATCGCCGACGTGCTAAACCGGCTAACCCAATTGCTCGAAGGCCCCGCCGGTGAAAGCCGTACACCTGACCCTGCTTTGCCATGCCCAGACCCAGGCCCAGAAAGTCGGCCGTTTTCACACGCCCGAAGACGGCCTGTTGCCAATAGCCGATGCCCCGCGCGAGGAGGTCGCAACAACGGTGCTGACCGCCCCGGAGCGGCGTGCCCGCGACACGGCCGCCTGGCTGTGCGAGCGCGCGCAGGTTGATCCGTTGTTGGCCGATTGCGACCTGGGCAACTGGCAGGGCCTCACCCTCAAGCAGCTGCAGGAGGAGCAATCCGGTGCGCTCATGCAGTGGCTTCAGGCCCCCTGCAGCGCGCCCCATGGTGGGGAGTCCTTCAACCAGCTGCGCCAGCGCATGACGGCGTGGCTCGATTCATTCGAGGGCCACGGCACGTGGATGGCCGTCACTCATCCCTTGGTGATGCGGGCGGTATTGATGAACGTGCTGGATTGCCCATCCGTTGCCGCTGGCCGCATTGACGTGTTGCCGTTGGCACGGTTGCAGCTGAGCTTTGCCGGGTGCTGGCGCCTGCGCTTGGCCTGATCAGGCTTGCGCTCGCCTTGTCAGAATGCCAGCTTGTACCCGATCAGCAACAGCATGCCCGCCAGGCATGGCCGCAGCACGCGGTCCGAAATCCGCCCGGTGAGGTGGCTGCCCAGGTAGATGCCCGGCAGCGAGCCAAGTAGCAGATAACCCAGTAGCGACCAGTCCATGTTGCCCATACCGGCATGGCCAAGGCCGGCCACCAGCGTCAGGGGGACGGCGTGGGCGATCTCGGTGCCCACCAGGCGGCGGGTGACCAGGAACGGATACAGCAGAAACAGCGCCACAGTGCCCAGTGCGCCGGCACCGATCGACGTGAGGGTGACCATCACGCCCAGCACCACGCCGGTGAGCACGGTCAGGGTGTTCAGGCTGCGGTCGCTGAGGTGGTAATGGTCACCGGCATGGCGGTTGGCGAACGCCTGCAGGCGCGACTTGAACAGGATTGCCAGCGCAGTGAGGATCAACACCACTGCCAGGCCCTGCTTGATGATGGCATTGAGCGCTGAGGTATCGGTGTGCAAGGTGCTGAGGAACCACAGGGTCAGCGCGGCCGCTGGGACACTGCCCAGGCTGAGCAGGCCGGTGATCTTCCAGTCGATGTTCTTGTTGCGCCCATGCACCCAGACGCCACTGGCTTTGGTGATGGCGGCATAGAGCAGGTCGGTGCCAACGGCGGTGGCTGGATTGATGCCAAACCACAGCAGGATCGGCGTCATCAGCGAACCGCCACCCACGCCGGTCATGCCGACGATGAACCCCACAACCAGTCCGGCAATGGTGAAACCGAAAGAACCTACATCCATACGCTACTCGACTGCCCAGCTTTTGCCCGTGATCGGATGGCTGCCAGCATATAGATTTTTTTATAGCCAAATAGACTTGTTCGTTATTAGGTTATAACTGCGAACGCAGAGCGCTACTGCCTCTCAGTGGTCCGTCATTACCACCTTCCTGAGGCCCGATGTCAGCGCAAGGTGGTTATGCTATCCAATCGGCAGCGGGCGCTTCGCGCCTGCCCCCTGCACGTTTCCAGTAATCCTCGAAGGAGTGTTTCCATGAGCAATGACATCCAGCGTTTCCCCAGCAGCCTGCCGTTTCCGTTCTCGCGCGCGGTCAAGGCGGGCGGCTTCCTGTTCCTGTCCGGGCAGGTGCCAATGAACGCCTCGGGCGAGGTGGTACGTGGTGACATCCAGACCCAGACCCGCGCAGCCTGCGAGCGTATCGCCGAGAGCCTGGAGGCCTGCGGCGCGCGGTTCGATCAGGTGGTCAAGGTGACGGTGTGGTTATCGGACATGGGCCATTTCGGCGGTTTCAACGAGGTGTACAAGACGTTCTTCGGTGCTGCGCTGCCAGTGCGCTCGACAGTGGCCTCGGCGCTGGCACTGGGCGTGGATGTGGAAATTGAAGTGCAGGCCTATGTCGGCGAGCAGTGAGTGAGCCCTGTGCGCGGATAAGCCCGCGTACAACCCTGCTGGCCACAACCAGAACCGTCGAAGGTTCACCGGGTGCGGCGAGCCAGGGTGGGTAAGCCGATGGTGGTTCAGGGGCGCCAAGCGCCCCCAATGGGCATCAGATACGGAAGCTGCCGACCAGTTGCTTGAGCCGCCCGGCCTGCTGGGCCAGAGCATCGCAATGCTGCAGCGTCTGGTTGAGGTTTTCCACCCCTTGTTGGTTGAGGACATTGATCTGGGTGATATCCAGGTTCAGGCTTTCGACCACCGCCGTCTGCTCTTCGGTCGCAGTCGCCACCGATTGGTTCATGCCATCGATCTCGCCGATACGTTGAGTGACGCTGGCCAGGCGTTCACCGGCCTGGTTGGCGACCTGCACGGTCTGCTCGCTGGACACCTGGCTGGTGTTCATGGTGTGCACCGCTTCGCGGGAACCCACTTGCAGGCTGGTGATCATGCGGTGGATTTCCTCGGCCGACTCCTGGGTACGGTGCGCCAGGTTGCGCACCTCGTCGGCAACCACGGCAAACCCACGCCCGGCCTCGCCAGCACGGGCTGCTTCGATGGCGGCATTGAGCGCCAGCAGGTTGGTCTGCTGGGAGATGCCCTTGATCACGTCAAGGATCTTGCCGATTTCGTCGGTGCTGGCATTGAGCGTTTCAATCTGCTCGCAGGATTCACTGATGCGCTGCGACAGCGCTGCCATGGCGTTGATCGCTTCTTCAACCACTTGCCGCCCACCGTTGGCCTGCTCGCTGGCGCCGCTGGCGTGTTGCGAAGCGTCGGCGGCGTTGCGGGCGATTTCCTGGGTGGCGGCGCCCAGTTCGTTGATGGCCGCTGCGACGCTGTTGGTGCGCATGCTCTGCTCTTCAGAGCCGATGATCGAGGCGTTGGAGGCGTTGACCACCTTTTCCGACAGGTCGTGCACCAGGCGGGTGGCCGAGGACACTTCACGGATCGAGGTGTGGATGCGCTCGACGAAGCGGTTGAACGAGGTCGCCAGTTCGCCGAACTCGTCCTGGTGCTGCACGTCCAGGCGACGGGTCAGGTCGCCTTCACCTTCGGCGATATCGCGCATGGCGCGGCCCATGGTGGTCAACGGGCGCATCAACACCGGGATCAGCAGGCCCAGCAGGCCGGCGATGACGGCCACGGCGATGAGCATGGCGATGATCGCCGAGGTGCGGAACTGGCCGAGCGCGGCGTAGGCTTTGTCCTTGTCGATCGACAGGCCAATGTACCACTGTGCCGACGGCAGCCCGGCAACCGGGGCGAAGGAAATCAGCCGGTCCTTACCATCGAGGGTGACGTCCTGCATGCCTGCGGCGACGTGCAGGCCGCTGCCAGGGTAGATGTCCTTGAGGTTCTTCATCACCTGGTCTTTGTCCGGGCTGACGATCACCTGGCCGCTGCTGTCGGCGAGGAAGGCATGGCCGATGCCGCCGAAGTCGACCGAGTTGATGATCTGCACCAGGGTATCCAGGGTCAGGTCGCCGCCGACCACGCCGATCAGCTCGCCGTTACGTTTGCTTTTCACCGGTGTGGCGATGGTCACCATCAGGCCGCCGACAGCGCCCTGGTAAGGCGCGGTGAGCACGGTCTGCCCGGCGTTTGCGGCGCTGGCGTACCACGGGCGCTGGCGTGGGTCGTAACCGGCGGGCATTTGCGTGTCGGGGCGCTGGGTAAATACGCCGTTGGCCTGGCCCAGGTAGGTGAACAGGAAGTTGCGGGTATAGGAAGGCTGCTCGATCAGCCCGGCCAGTGTCTCGCCAGCCCCTTGCTCGGCGATGTCCTGGGCCAGGTTCTCCAGCACCAGGATGCGCCCGCTCATCCAGTTCTGCACACTGCTGGCGGCCAATGCGCCGGACTGTTGCACCGATGACGCGATGTTCTGGCCGATGGTGTTGCGTTGTAGGTAATCGTTGTAGAGCGTGAACAGCGCAAATGCCAGCACCACAACGCCGCAGGCGCTGAGCAGGATCTTGTGGCGAAATTTCAGGTTCATGTTTCGAGACCTTGAGCCATGGAGGGGAGGGCGCCGCGCGCTCGTGGCGCGATGGCGGGTCCTGTCCCTCCGCTATCGGCTCTTTGGGTAAAAAATTGAAACAGTTACACCCACAAGCTAATGGGATTTCGACGGACGGTAGCCTAGCGTTTTGCCAGTTGCTCAATCAGCAAACGCGCCGCCTGGCGCAGCGGTTGCTGCTTGCGCCAGAACGCATGCACCGGCAGCTGCAGTTCGTTGCGGGTATTGCGAAAGTGCAGGCGCACCAGGCGCCCGGTGTCGATCAATGGCGCGACCCGCGACAGCGGCAGATCACCCCAGCCAAGGCCGGCTTCGACCATCTGCAGGGCAAAGTCGAAACTGTCGGTGGACCAGTGGGTGGCGCCGATCAATGCACGGGGGTCACTCAAAGGCAGGTCGCGGCTGCGCACCAGGATCTGGCGCACGTTGATCAGGTCTTCCAGGTAATGGATACGTCCGTGGACCAGCGCCGGGTGGGTGGGGGACAGGGTCGCCACCAGTGACTCCATACCGATGTGCTGGAAACCCAGGCGGGCATCGACCTGCAGGCCGGCAAATGCCAGGCACAGGTCGGCGCGGCCGCTGTGCAGCAGGTGCAGGGCGTGCTCCTGGGGCGCACTGACCAAGCCGATGTCCAGCAGCGGGAAGCGCTCCCCGAGGGTGGCGATAGCCGCCAGCAACGGGCGGTGGTCGATGTCTGGGGCCACGGCCAGCGTCAGGCGGCTTTCCAGCCCCTGGGACAGCTCCAGGGCATGCACCTGCAACAGCCCCAACTGCTCGGCGATCAGCCGTGCGTGGGGTTCCAGCGCCAGGGCTTGGGCACTAGGGCGTACCTCGCGCGGGCCGCGTTCGAACAGCGCATAGCCCAGCTCGGCCTCGAGGTTGCCAATCGCCATGCTGACCGCTGAAGGCACCCGGCCAAGGGCGCGGGCGGCGGCGGAAAACGAGCCGCGGTCAAGTACGGCGAGAAAGAGTTGAATGTTGTCACTGGAAAAATTCATGGCAGCCTCCTGTCAATCAATCTGATAGCTGCAGACTTTTTCTGTCAATAAGATTGAAGCATTCTTGCGCCCTTCGCTTTTCGTCACATGAGGTAACCCCGGTGCAAGGACTGAAACGCAAACTGGTCTACGTGACTTTCTACGAACTGATCGGCCTGTGCATGTCGACGTTGGGGTTGGCTTACCTGTCAGACACCGAGGCCTCGCACACGGGGCCGCTGGCGGTCATGATCACCACCATCGCCATGCTCTGGAACCTGATCTACAACAGCCTGTTCGAGTATTGGGAGAGCCGCCAGGCCAAGCGAGGCCGCAGCGTGGCCCGGCGCGTGGCCCATGCCATCGGCTTCCAGCTGACGTTGGTGGTGTACCTGATCCCGCTGATTGCCTGGTGGATGGGCATGAGCCTGGTCGAGGCCTTCCTGGTGGACCTGGCGTTCATCATCCTGGTGCCGTGCTACACCTTCGCCTACAACTGGGCATTCGACCGCATCTTTGGCTTGCCCACGTCGGCGCTGGCGGCCGCGTGATGCAGTGAAGGACTTGGGTCGCGTAAAGGCCGGCCCAACCACCGCTAAGGCGGCAGGCGCATCAACAACGGGTCCTGCGGCCGCTGCGCACTGGCCAGCAGGCTGTCCTCGACCTGCCCCGACAGGTAGTACACCCCGGCCATGGCGCCGCTCTGGCGGTTCTCCATCAGCTCCTGCCACTCCTGGTTGAGCGCGACGTTGAGGATTACCCGCAACTGTTCGACCATCTCCGGGTGCTCGCGGTCATGGGTGACCATGCCGTAGCCGGCCGCTGCCACCGAAATCATCGCACCGGCCACCTTACCCACCGCGCTCGCCACCGCGCTGGCGATACCGCGCGGTGCCAGGGTCGCGCCCAGTTTCTCGCTGGCGCGGTTGGCCACCGACGACAAACCCACGTCAGTTTTCCCAGGGCCTTTGGCGGCTTGCTGGTGCAGGTGTTCGCGCAGGGCGAGCCAGGCTGGTTGTTGGTCGAGGGATTTGGCCCGCAGCAATTCATACAGGCTGGCGTCGCGCGCCGGTGGCGGGCCCAGGGCGATGGCCGGGATGCGGTTGAGGCGCTGGCTGAATTGCTCGGGCGGGGCATTGTAGCGCTGGATGATGGCCGGCAGTTGCTGACCGAGCAGTTGCACATACAACTCGCACGCGCGGTCGCGGATAGCCTCCGGGTTGATCTGCTCGGCCACCGGGTCGATCACCCGATTGTGGTACTGCTCCTGCAGGTACAGGGCCAGGCGTTTTTCCGCCGGTTCGCGGCCTTCGCCGCTGTCGAGCTTGTACCAGGCAACCTTGAGCGTCAGCCACTGCTGGGTCCAATAGCCCGTGAACCACGGAATGAAGTCGCTTTCGGTACGTTGTTGCACCTGCTCTTTCCATACCCGCATCGAGCGCCGCGCGTAATCGTTGGCCGAACCGGCAGCACCGGCCGAGGCATCGATCAGGTCCTGGTCGATGCGCTGCCAGGTGGCCGGGTTGAGCACGGCAGGTGGCGGTGGGGCAGGCGGGGGCTTGCCGGCGCAGGCGCCCAAGGCCAGCACCAGGCAAAGCAGCAAGAGGATGCGCGGGCTCACGCGACCGCCTCCCGGATGTGAGGCCAGTGGTTATCCGAGTATAGGGCGCGGGTCCAGGGGCTGCCTTGCAGCCCATCGCCAGGGTTGCCCTTTTAGCTGAGGTCGAGTTTTTCTTCCAGGCGGTCAAGGTGATCATGCATCAACGCCAGCGCCGCCGCGCCATCGCCGGCTTCTACAGCATCGATGATCGCTGCATGCTCTTCCCAGGCGCAGTGGTCGCAGCAGGGGGACTCGTAGCGGGCGATGATCAGCGAGGTCATCGGTACCAGGCCGTTGAGAAACCGTGCCAGCGGCGCGTTGGCGGCCACCTGCGCGAGCTTGAGGTGAAACTCGCCGCCCAGGCGGATGGCCGCGCAGCGCTCACCGCGTTCGTGGTGCTGGCGTTCGCGCTCGACCAGCAGCCGCAACTGGCGCACCTGCGCCGGGCGCGCACGCTGCGCGGCCAGGCTGATCAGCGTGGTTTCGGCCAGGCGCCGGGCACTGAGCACCTGGCGCGCCTGCTGCGGGTCAGGCGCGGCCAAGTGCGCGGTATGGCTGGGGCGTTGCACCACGACCTGCTGGTCCGACAGGCGCCCGAGCACCCGGCGAATCACGGTGCGGCTGACGCCAAAGGCATTACCCAGTGCCTGTTCCGGCAGCAGGCTGCCCGGCGGCAGCCGTTGTTCGAGAATGGCATCGAACAGGCGCGGGTAGATCTGGTCGGCCGACAGGCGTGTCTCACCGGTGGCGAGCAGGGCGGGCAAACGCGGTTCGGTGTGGGCGCAGGCGGTCATGGGCGCTCTCCTGGGGTCATTGGCGCGGATGGTCATCCGGGATGTTCAGTTCGATACCCATGCGCAGGCCTTCGGCAAGGATGTGCTGGCGCATCTGGGCGCTGGCCTGGGCGCTGTTGCGGTCGCGGATGGCGCGTACCACGGCTTCGTTTTCCTTGAGCCGCGCGGCCAGGTGTTCCGGTGAGTTGCGCAGCATGCTGGCGCTTTGCTTGAGCGCGTTGCCGGTTTGCTGCACCACACGCTGGAAGATCGGATTGGTAGTCAGGGCGAACAGGGCCTCGTGGAAGGCAATGTAGGCCTTGATGCCCGCTTCGCTGTCATCGGCATCCAGCGCCTCGCGCATGTCCATCAGGGTCAGGCGCAGTTGGCCGATGTCCTGGCTGTTGGCCGATTGCGCCACCAGGCCGACGATGAAGGGTTCGAGGGTATAGCGCAGCTCCAGTACATCGGCCAGGCTCGCTGGCGCAGCGTTGTCGATGCCGGGCTCCTGCGCGGCCATGTCTGCATCCAGCACCAGCACGCCCTTGCCCGGTAGCGAACGTACCAGGCCAAGGGTTTCCAGCACCGTTACCGCCTCGCGTAGGCTGGGGCGGCTGATGCCCAGCTGTTCGGCCAGTTCGCGCTGGCCGGGCAGCATGTCGCCGGAGCGCCATTGGCCACGGGCCAGGGCCTTGCGCAGTTTTTCCACCACTGAGTTGACGACGGTCGATGAGCTGATCACGGTTCGCTCCTGAAAAGGCCGGCGTCATTGCCGGCCAGGTTCGCTCAGAATTCCTGTTGATGGGCGTTGGGCTGCTTGCGCGGGGCATGGGCGAAGCCGGGTTTGCCATCGAGCACGTTCTGCGCGCGCTCCAGGTCAATGTCCTTTTCCCAGCGGGCAATGGCCACGGTGGCCACGCAGTTGCCGATCAGGTTGGTCAAGGCGCGGCCAATACCCATGAACCAGTCCACCGCCAATACCAGCACCAGGCCCACTACTGGGATCGCAGGCACGGCGGTCAGGGTGGCGGCAAGAATCACCAGCGCCGACCCTGGGATGCCGTGAGCGCCCTTGGAAGTCACCAGTGATACCAGCAGGATGGTCAGCAGGTCGGTCATCGCCAGGGGCGTGCCGGTGGCATTGGCGATGAACACGATGGCCAGCGTCAGGTAGATGGAGAAACCGTCGAGGTTGAACGAGTAGCCGGTCGGGATCACCAGGCCCACCGTGGAGCTGCCAATCCCAAGGTGCTCGAGCTTGCGCATGATCTGGGGCAGCACGGCGTCGGACGAGGCGGTGCCGAGGACGATGGTCAGCTCCTCGCGCAGGTACTTGATGAAGGGCAGCAGCTTGAGCCCCGATACGCGCATCACGGTGCCAAGGATGATCAGCACGAAACCGGCGCAAGTCAGGTAGAACAGCGCCACCAGGCCACCCAGGTGCTGCAGGGACTGAAGGCCGTACTTGCTGGTGGTGAAGGCGATGGCGCCGAACACGCCGATCGGCGCCAGGCGCACGATCATGCCCATGATGCGGAAGATCACATGGCTGAGTTCGTTGATCAGCCGCGATATGCCGGCGGCCGAGTCACCGACCACATTCAGGGCGCTGCCGAACAGCACCGAGAACAGCAACACCTGAAGGATGTTGTTGTCGGCGAATGCGCCGACGACCGAGGTCGGAATCAGGTCCATGAAGAACGCGGTGGCACCGTGGATATGCTGGCCTCGCTCGGCCAGGCTGCTGGCGTCGGCGCTGGACAACTGGTCCAGGTGAATGTTGGCACCGCTGCCAATGCCGCTGCTGAAGGCGAACACCAGGCCGATCACCAGGGCGATGGTGGTCAGCACCTCGAAGTAGATCACCGATTTCAGGCCGATGCGCCCGACCTTTTTCAGGTCGCCGGCCCCAGAAATGCCACTGACCACCACGCAGAAGACGATCAGGCCGATGAGCATCTTGATCAGCTTGATGAAGCCGTCGCCGAGGGGTTTGAGTTGCAGGGAAAGGTCGGGGAAACTGAGGCCGCAGGCGATGCCGAGGGCAAGGCCGAGCACGACTTGCAGGAAGATCGAACGCGAGCACCATTTGAGCATGGGAGTGATCTCTGATCGGTGTCCTTGCTTCGGTGCCGCACGGGGCGAAAGAGCGCAGGACTTCATTATTGTTGTGGTCTTACCGGTTTGTTCAGCGCGGGACCATAAAAGCGCGAAAAATCCGACTTTGCAAGGGTTTTTGGCCTTACCGGTCTGACCAGTTGTGGGGCAATCTGGCGTTACTGGCTCTATGTCGGTGCATGCCGTTGGGCGGGGGCAACTGCTCCCGCTCAGTGACGGTAAAGCACCCGCTGGGGTGGCCTGTGCCAGTTTTGCCGATGCAATCGGCTTGCCAGAGCTTGCTCTCTCATGCGACTAGAAGGCAGGGCTGGTGCAGTAGCCCCTGCCTTCGCTTCATCCGCTGGCGTTCAACAAAGGTTCGGTCGCGCAGGCGTTTTTAGCCCGTGGTACGGCTGCTGCGGGCAGGGGCAAGGTCAGCCGGCCGCCTGCTAGGAAAGGGCTGGGCAAAAAAAACGGCACCTGCCAGAGGTGCCGTTCTTACTTACGCCAACTTATTTGTGCAGCGCTTCAGCGGCATACAGGGTGTTCTCCAGCAGGCATGCCCGGGTCATCGGCCCGACACCGCCCGGTACCGGCGTGATCCAGCCGGCGCGGGGCAGGGCGGTCTCATAGACCACGTCGCCGACCAGCTTGCCATCGTCCTGGCGGTTGATGCCCACGTCGATGACGATGGCGCCTTCCTTGACCCACTCACCCTTGACCAGCCCCGGCTTGCCGGCGGCGACCACCACCAGGTCGGCACGGCCGACGTGGCCGGCCAGGTCCTTGGTGAAGCGGTGGCAGACGGTCACGGTGCAGCCGGCCAGCAGCAGCTCCATGGCCATGGGGCGGCCTACGATGTTGGAGGCGCCGACAATGACCGCGTTCATGCCGTACAGGTCCTGCCCGGTGCTTTCCAGCAGGGTCATGATGCCTTTTGGCGTGCATGGGCGCAGCAGCGGAATGCGCTGGGCCAGGCGGCCGATATTGTACGGGTGGAAGCCATCGACATCCTTGTCCGGGCGGATGCGTTCAAGCAGCAGGGAGGCGTCCAGGTGCTCAGGCAGTGGCAACTGCAGCAGGATGCCGTCCACAGCCGGGTCGTCATTGAGGCGGTCGATCAGCTCGGTGAGGGCGTGCTGCGTGGTATCGCTGGGCAGGTCGAAGGCCTGCGAAATGAAGCCGACCTCTTCGCAGTCCTTGCGCTTGTGCGAGACATAGACTTGGGAGGCGGGGTCGGTGCCGACCAGGATCACTGCCAGGCCGGGCGTGCGCAGGCCTTGCTGGCGACGCTCCTCGACACGTTGAGCGATCTGCTTGCGCAGGTTGGCGGCGATCGCCTTGCCATCGATTAGGTGTGCAGTCATAGACGCGTGATTAACCATCGAGAAAGGAACAATAAAGAGGGCGCATTCTCGCACGACACGGCCCGAGGGCAAAGGCGGGTGGTCGGGCAAATCCCCTAACCCCTTAAATAATTTAAATTTTTTTGCGAAAGGTGTTGACGCTTTTGCGGCTCGCCTATAAGATTCGCCGCACTTGTCGGGCACAGCCTAGCACTGGTTGGCGAAGTCGGGCAGAATGGGTGGTTTGTTTACCGCTCGTTCGGTTAGGCTTTAAGCTTATGCGCCCGTAGCTCAGCTGGATAGAGCATCCGCCTTCTAAGCGGATGGTCGCAGGTTCGAGTCCTGCCGGGTGCGCCATTAGGCAGCTTGGGCAAGCAAGTAAGGCTGTATAGCGATATGGTGGGCGTAGCTCAGTTGGTAGAGCGCTGGATTGTGATTCCAGTTGTCGTGGGTTCGATTCCCATCGTCCACCCCATATTCTTCAGAGGCGCCTTGATTGTAGATCTGGCGCCTTTGTTTTAAGCGTTACGCGGACGTGGTGAAATTGGTAGACACACTGGATTTAGGTTCCAGCGGCGCAAGCTGTAAGAGTTCGAGTCTCTTCGTCCGCACCATGCTTCTGTAGGGCTGTACTGCAACATTGCAACACCGCAATATGGTGGGCGTAGCTCAGTTGGTAGAGCGCTGGATTGTGATTCCAGTTGTCGTGGGTTCGATTCCCATCGTCCACCCCATATTTTTCGAAGGCGCCTTGATTGTATAATCAGGCGCCTTTGTTTTTTCTGCTCCACGCGGACGTGGTGGAATTGGTAGACACACTGGATTTAGGTTCCAGCGGCGCAAGCTGTAAGAGTTCGAGTCTCTTCGTCCGCACCATCTCTCTTTTCCCTTCCTTTCAGTCAGTGCAAGGCCGGTGGCGATCCATTGCCTTCCCGTGTCGGTAGTCAGGCGTTGTGCGTCTGTCAGGCGGGTGTGGGTGCCATTTCATTGGCGTGTCCCGCTCACTGATCGCAGCGTAAGCCCTGTTCGTGCGGGTTGTGTCGTTGAGTCAGCAGTTGGTCAGGTTCTTGCTTGTACGACGCCTTTGTGCCGCCTGAAGTGTTATGCCGGGCGTCGCCCCCCCGAGAAAAGGAACTGACATGAAAGTTTGCAATACGCATCGAGTTAACCTGTATCAGGTGTTGCGCGCAGTGTTCGACGCGATGGACAAGCGTCCGGTGGTTGCAGAAGTGGGCGTGCTGCGCGGCGAGAACGCACTGAAGTTGCGTGCGGCGTTGTCGCCGGCCCGCATGGTGCTGGCAGATAGCTGGAGCAAGGATGCGAACAAGGCCTATAGCCCGTTCGATCAGTTGCCGCCATGGGTTTCGCCGGTTGATGAGTACGAGTACTACTACGGTGGCTCGTTGCACGATGACGCGACCTGGGAGCGGCTGTACCAGGAGTGCCTGGCAAAATTCATCGACATGCCTGAAGTTGCCGTGATTCGCGCTGACAGCATCGGTGCCATCGCGAAGATTCGCGAGCAGACCGGTATCGAGCAATTCGACCTGGTCTACGTGGATGCCAACCACCAGTACGAATTCGTGCTGCGCGACATGATGTATTACCAGGAGTTGTTGGGGCCTGACGGCATCATGATGTTGAACGACTGCTGCCACAGTCATCACGGCACTCGGCAGAACCTGGGTGTGCTGGAGGCGCTTGGCAGTTTCATGAAACGCTCCGACTTCATCCCCGTGGCCATGACCAATACCGACTGGTCCGATGTCATTCTCGTGCGTCGTGATTCGGTGCTGGTGAAACTCTTCGACATGGCGCTGACCAATTCGGACGTGCCTTTCGTTGAGGTGCCTCATCAGTTGGTCACGGCGGCGCGGGTGGTGTACGGCGCGCAGCGCCCGAATATCAGTTTCGTCTGATTTTATGCGCAGGCGGGGTTGTGTCTGGAGCGGGCGACCCCATCTTTGTGCGGGCTCAAGCCAGTGTTTCGTGCTCTGGTGGCGAAGCTATAAAAGCTGATAGATTTCAGCCGGTTGAAACGCCGGCCCAGTGGTCGGTAGAGGAGTTGCGCCATGATTGCAAAAGAAGCCCGCCAGGCCTTGGCGCTGCAGCGCTTCGCCGAAGCCAACCCGCAACTGCTCGAAGAGATTCGTGAGCTGGATGCGCGTGAGCAGGCCCAGCAGATCGAATGGGCGTTCGAGGATGCGGCCGATGAGCAGGGCCTCCAGCCCTGGGAGCTGGCGCTGCAACTGATCGCCGAAAGCCCTGAGCAACTGCACGCGATGCGCCTGGAAACACACCGTGAGGTGGCCGAGGCGCTGGGGGTGGAGTGGGAGGAGTACTGCCAGTTCAATGAAATCGACCCGCAATAGGGGCGTTTTCGCAGGGCGCAGTTGTTTGACAAGGTATTTCGGTTGCGTGCCGCCAAAGGCGCTGCGCACCCTACTTATATAAAGAGGCCCGGCGGCACGCCGTGCGGGCCTTGCAAGCTAATCGACCGGCGTGGTTTCCCGTCGTCCCGAGTGGGGTGACTTCTGGTGCGTGACTCACTAGAATGCTTGCCCTTGATTCTGGAGTCGGGCTATCGCCGGCTAACGTCTGTGCAACGAGGAATATCCATGCAAGTTTCTGTTGAAAACACTTCCGCTCTCGAGCGCCGCATGACCATCGCCGTTCCGGCCGAGCGCGTCGAGAACGAAGTCAACAAGCGTCTGCAACAGACTGCCAAGCGCGCCAAGGTTGCGGGCTTCCGCCCAGGCAAGGTGCCGATGAGCGTGATCCGTCAGCGTTTCGAAGCCGATGCCCGTCAGGAAGCGTTCGGTGACCTGGTCCAGGCTTCCTTCTACGAAGCCATCGTCGAGCAGAAGCTGAACCCGGCTGGCGCTCCGGCCGTTGAGCCGAAGTCCTTCGAAAAGGGCAAGGACCTGGAATTCGTTGCTATCTTCGAAGTATTCCCTGAGTTCACCGTTGCCGGTCTGGAGTCGATCAGCGTCGAGCGCCTGACCGCCGAAGTGGCTGACGCCGACCTGGACAACATGCTGGAAGTGCTGCGCAAGCAGAACGTCCGTTTCGAAGCCGTTGAGCGCGCCGCCGAGAAAGACGACCAGGTCAATATCGACTTCGTTGGCAAAGTCGACGGTGAAGCCTTCGCCGGCGGTTCGGCCAAGGGCACTCAGCTGGTACTGGGCTCTGGCCGCATGATCCCGGGCTTCGAAGATGGCCTGGTTGGCGCCAAGGCAGGCGAAGAGCGCGTTGTCAACGTGACCTTCCCTGAGGACTACCAGAACCTGGACCTGGCTGGCAAAGCCGCCGAGTTCACCATCACCGTCAACAGCGTTTCGGCACCTCAGTTGCCAGAACTGAACGAAGCGTTCTTCGCCCAGTTCGGTATCAAGGAATCGACCCTGGAAGGCTTCCGTGCCGAAGTTCGCAAGAACATGGAGCGTGAACTGCGCCAGGCGATCAAGACCAAGGTGAAGAACCAGGTCATGGACGGTCTGCTGGCCGCCAACCCGATCGAAGTGCCGAAAGCCCTGCTGGAAAACGAAGTCAACCGCCTGCGCGTCCAGGCTGTTCAGCAGTTCGGTGGCAACATCAAGCCAGAGCAACTGCCGGCCGAGCTGTTCGAAGAGCAAGCCAAGCGTCGCGTGGTGCTGGGCCTGATCGTCGCTGAAGTGGTCAAGCAGTTCGAGCTGAAGCCTGACGAAGGCAAGGTTCGCGAAATGATCGAAGAAATGGCTTCGGCTTACCAGGAACCTGAACAGGTCATCGCCTGGTACTACAAGAACGACCAGCAGCTGAACGAAGTGCGTTCGGTTGTGCTGGAAGAACAAGTTGTAGATACTGTTCTGCAGAAAGCGACTGTGACCGACAAGTCGGTCTCGTACGAAGACGCGGTAAAACCAGCACAGGCTCCTGCCGAAGCTGAGTAATACGGTTCTCTCGTAGGAAACCCCCACAAGCCAGCCTTCGCGCTGGCTTGTGCGTATTCAAGCCATGACTATTTGGGAGTGAGCGCAGGACATGTCCCGCAATTCTTATATTCAGCAGAGCTCTGACATCCAGGCCGCAGGCGGCCTGGTCCCGATGGTTATCGAGCAGTCCGCCCGTGGCGAACGCGCCTATGACATCTACTCGCGCCTGTTGAAGGAGCGAGTGATCTTCCTGGTTGGCCCGGTAGAGGACTACATGGCCAACCTGGTGGTGGCGCAACTGCTGTTCCTTGAGGCGGAAAACCCGGACAAGGATATCCATCTGTACATCAACTCCCCGGGCGGCTCCGTCACTGCTGGCATGTCGATCTACGACACCATGCAGTTCATCAAGCCGGACGTCTCGACCATCTGCATCGGCCAGGCCTGCAGCATGGGTGCCTTCCTGTTGGCCGCTGGCGCCAAGGGCAAGCGCCACTGCCTGCCGAACTCGCGTGTGATGATCCATCAGCCGCTGGGCGGCTTCCAGGGCCAGGCTACCGATATCGAGATCCATGCCCAGGAAATCCTCAATATCAAGGCGCGCCTGAACGAGCTGTTGGCCTACCACACTGGCCAGGATCTCGAGACCATCAAGCGCGACACCGAACGTGACAACTTCATGAGCGCCTCGCGCGCGGCCGAGTACGGCCTGATCGACTCGGTCTACGACAAGCGGCAACTGGCCTCCTGAACCCAGGTGCCAGAGCAGGTGGGTGCCCAAAGCCCCTACCTGCGGACTTGAAAAAGCCCGCAATTGCCTTCATCTTGTGTTGCAAGCCTACCGGATTGGATCGATCGAATGACTGACACCCGTAACGGCGAGGACAGCGGCAAATTGCTTTATTGCTCCTTCTGCGGCAAAAGCCAGCACGAAGTACGCAAACTGATTGCCGGGCCCTCGGTATTTATCTGCGACGAGTGCGTCGACCTGTGCAATGACATCATCCGTGAGGAGGTGCAGGAAGCCCAGGCCGAGAGCAGCGCGCACAAATTGCCTTCGCCGAAAGAAATCAGCGGCATCCTGGACCAATACGTGATTGGTCAGGAGCGCGCCAAGAAGGTGCTGTCCGTAGCGGTGTACAACCACTACAAGCGCCTGAACCAGCGTGACAAGAAGGGTGACGAGGTTGAACTCGGCAAGAGTAACATCCTGCTCATCGGGCCAACGGGCTCGGGCAAGACCCTGCTCGCCGAAACCCTTGCACGCCTGTTGAACGTGCCGTTCACCATTGCCGATGCCACCACCCTGACCGAAGCCGGTTACGTGGGTGAGGACGTCGAGAACATCATTCAGAAACTGCTGCAAAAGTGCGACTACGACGTGGAAAAAGCCCAGATGGGCATCGTCTACATCGACGAGATCGACAAGATTTCGCGCAAGTCGGACAACCCGTCCATCACCCGTGACGTTTCGGGTGAAGGCGTGCAGCAGGCGCTGTTGAAGCTGATCGAAGGCACCGTGGCCTCCGTGCCACCGCAAGGGGGGCGCAAGCACCCGCAACAGGAATTCCTGCAGGTTGACACCCGCAACATCCTGTTCATCTGCGGTGGTGCCTTCTCGGGCCTGGAAAAGGTCATCCAGAACCGCTCCACCAAAGGTGGTATCGGCTTTGGCGCTGAAGTGCGCAGCAAGGAAGAGGGCAAGAAGGTCGGCGAGTCGCTGCGCGAAGTCGAGCCGGACGATCTGGTCAAGTTTGGCCTGATCCCCGAGTTCGTCGGCCGTCTGCCGGTTCTGGCGACCCTCGACGAGCTGGACGAAGCTGCGCTGATGCAGATCCTCACCGAGCCGAAGAACGCCCTGACCAAGCAGTATGCCAAGCTGTTCGAGATGGAAAGCGTTGACCTCGAGTTCCGCAGCGATGCGCTCAAGGCCGTCGCGCGCAAGGCCCTGGAGCGCAAGACTGGCGCCCGTGGTCTGCGCTCGATCCTCGAAGGCGTGCTGCTCGACACCATGTATGAGATTCCTTCGCAGAAGGATGTCAGCAAGGTGGTCATCGACGAGAGCGTCATCGAAGGTTCGTCGCAGCCGCTGCTGATCTACGAAAACAGCGAGCCGCAAGCCAAGGCCGCGCCCGACGCCTGATACAGGTGATAGCCGGGTAATGGCAGCAAGCAAGGAGGGGGCCTACGGGCCCCTTTCTGCTTTTCATGTGCAAGCGCTTGTAATTTCGCAGGCGTGCCCCCACATTAGGTCCAAGCATCATTTCCACCGGTTTCCGGCCATAAGGCCGCTGTAGAGGCGAAATCATGAAGACCACCCTCGACTTGCCTCTTTTGCCATTGCGCGATGTCGTTGTTTACCCGCACATGGTCATCCCGCTGTTTGTGGGGCGTGAAAAGTCCATCGAAGCCCTTGAGGCAGCGATGACGGGCGAGAAGCAGATTCTCCTGCTGGCCCAGAAGAACCCAGCCGACGACGATCCGGGCGAAGACGCCCTGTATCGGGTCGGTACCGTCGCCACCGTATTGCAACTGCTGAAACTGCCCGATGGCACCGTCAAAGTGCTGGTTGAAGGCGAGCAGCGTGGCGCCGTTGAGCGGTTTAACGAAGTAGAAGGGCACATCCGTGCCGAAGTCTCCCTGATCGATGAAACCGACGCCGCCGAGCGCGAGTCGGAAGTGTTCGTGCGCACCCTGCTGTCGCAGTTCGAGCAGTACGTGCAACTGGGCAAGAAAGTCCCTGCCGAAGTGCTCTCGTCGCTGAACAGCATCGAAGAGCCTGGCCGCCTGGTCGATACCATGGCCGCGCACATGGCACTGAAGATCGAGCAGAAGCAGGAAATCCTCGAAATCGTCGACCTGCCGACCCGTGTCGAGCATGTATTGGCCCTGCTGGACGCTGAAATCGACCTGCTGCAGGTTGAAAAGCGTATCCGTGGTCGCGTCAAGAAGCAGATGGAGCGTAGCCAGCGCGAGTACTACCTGAATGAGCAGATGAAGGCCATTCAGAAAGAACTGGGTGATGGCGACGAAGGGCACAACGAAGTCGAAGAGCTGAAAAAGCGCATCGAGGCTGCAGGCTTGCCCAAGGACGCCCTGGCCAAGGCCCAGGCGGAGCTGAACAAGCTCAAGCAGATGTCGCCGATGTCGGCCGAGGCTACCGTCGTTCGGTCTTACCTCGACTGGCTCGTGCAGGTGCCGTGGAAGGCTCAGAGCAAGGTGCGTCTGGACCTGACCAAGGCCGAAGAGATCCTCGACGCTGACCACTATGGCCTGGAAGAGGTCAAGGAACGCATCCTCGAGTACCTCGCTGTGCAGAAGCGGGTGAAGAAGATCCGTGGTCCGGTGCTGTGCCTGGTTGGCCCGCCCGGCGTCGGCAAGACCTCGCTGGCCGAATCGATCGCTGCCGCAACCAACCGCAAGTTCGTGCGCATGGCCCTGGGTGGCGTGCGTGACGAGGCCGAGATCCGTGGCCACCGTCGGACCTATATCGGTTCCATGCCTGGTCGTCTGATCCAGAAAATGACCAAGGTGGGTGTCCGCAACCCGCTGTTCCTGCTCGACGAGATCGACAAGATGGGCAGCGACATGCGTGGTGACCCCGCTTCGGCGTTGCTGGAAGTGCTCGATCCCGAACAGAACCACAATTTCAACGACCATTACCTGGAAGTCGATTACGACCTTTCCGACGTGATGTTCCTGTGCACCTCGAACTCGATGAACATCCCGCCGGCGCTGCTCGACCGCATGGAAGTCATCCGCCTGCCGGGCTACACCGAGGACGAGAAGATCAACATCGCGGTCAAGTACCTGGTGCCCAAGCAGGTCAAGGCCAACGGCTTGAAAAAGGAAGAACTTGAGTTCGACGTTTCGGCCATTCGCGACATCATCCGCTATTACACCCGTGAAGCCGGGGTGCGTGGCCTTGAGCGGCAGATCGCCAAAGTCTGCCGCAAGGTGGTCAAGGAGCACGCCGGCCAGAAGCAGGTCAAGGTCAAGGTGGCCAGCGAGCAGCTTGAACACCTGCTTGGCATACGCAAGTTCCGCTACGGCCTGGCCGAGCAGCAGGACCAGATCGGCCAGGTGACCGGCCTGGCCTGGACGCAGGTGGGTGGTGAGTTGCTGACCATCGAGGCAGTGGTCATCCCTGGCAAGGGCCAGCTGATCAAGACCGGTTCGCTGGGCGATGTCATGGTCGAGTCGATCACTGCCGCGCAGACCGTGGTACGTAGCCGCGCCCGCAGCCTGGGCATTGCTGCCGACTTCCACGAGAAGCACGACGTGCACATCCACATGCCTGAGGGCGCCACGCCTAAGGACGGCCCGAGTGCCGGTATCGGTATGTGCACCGCGCTGGTGTCGGCACTGACCCAGATTCCAGTGCGTGCCGACGTTGCCATGACTGGCGAAATCACCTTGCGCGGCCAGGTATTGGCCATCGGCGGGTTGAAGGAAAAACTGCTGGCGGCACACCGTGGCGGGATCAAGACAGTGATCATTCCAGAGGAGAATGTTCGCGATCTGAAGGAGATTCCGGAAAATATCAAACAGGATCTGCAGATCAAACCGGTCAAATGGATTGACGAGGTCCTGCAAATTGCGCTGCAATACGCCCCGGAGCCCTTGCCAGATGTGGCTCCTGAGATTGTCGCGAAAGATGAAAAGCGCGACGGCGATGCTAAGGAAAGAATCAGCACGCATTAGTAGTTTTTGCCTGGGGGGCTTTCCTTGACAGTTTTTTCGGGGCCTTGCTATAAAGCGGCACGCTATTGTCAATAGGCCACCCAGTACAGGTTTCATACGCTTTTCATTACATACTTAGAAACAAACTCAATAGAGAATAAGGGGACTTAGAGTGAACAAGTCGGAACTGATTGACGCTATCGCCGCATCTGCAGACATCCCGAAAGCTGTAGCCGGCCGTGCGCTGGATGCAGTCATCGAAACCGTTCAGGGCGCCCTGCAAAAAGGCGACGATGTTGTGCTGGTTGGCTTCGGTACCTTCTCGGTCAAGGAGCGCGCTGAGCGCACCGGCCGTAACCCGCAAACCGGCAAGGCAATCAAGATCGCTGCTGCCAAGGTTCCAGGCTTCAAGGCTGGCAAAGGCCTGAAAGACGCCGTCAACTAAGTCGTCTCTTTCAGCCGGACCGGGCCTTGCCAGGTTCGAGCACGCTGATGGCGGGTCGCAAACGTTCCCGCCTGACACGTTTGCTAAGAAAAGGCGCATCCTCGGATGCGCCTTTCTTTTATCAGGATTCTACCCACGCTCCGCGGTTGTCGACGCAGTGGTACAGCCGTTTCTGGGGGACGCATGCTGCAAAATATCAGGGACAATTCACAAGGTTGGATTGCCAAGACCATCATCGGCCTTATCGTCGTGCTGATGGCGTTGACTGGCTTCGAGGCCATTTTCCAGGCCGCCACCCATAGCCAGGACGCTGCCAAGGTGAACGGCCAGACCATCAGCCAGAATGAGCTGAGCCAGGCGGCCGACATGCAGCGCCGCCAGCTGATGCAACAGTTGGGCAAGGATTTCGACCCGGCAATGCTGGATGAGAAATTGCTGCGCGACTCTGCGCTCAAAGGGCTGATCGATCGCAAACTGCTGTTGCAGGGTGCTGAAGACGCCAAATTCGCCTTCTCCGAGGCCGCGCTGGATCAGGTGATCCTGCAAACCCCGGAATTCCAGGTCGATGGCAAGTTCAACGCCGATCGTTTTGACCAGGTCATTCGCCAGATGGGCTATGGCCGTATGCAATTTCGCGAGATGCTCGCCGAAGAAATGCTGATCGGGCAACTGCGCACCGGTATTGCCGGCAGCAGCTTTGTCACCGACCAGCAGGTCGACGCCTTCGCACGGCTGGAAAACCAGACCCGCGATTTCGCCGCCCTGACCTTCAAGGCCAACCCGGCTGCGGTCAAGGTCAGCGATGAAGAGGTCAAGGCGCACTACGATCAGCACGCCAAGGAGTTCATGACCCCCGACCAGGTGGTCATCGACTACATCGAGCTGAAGAAATCGGCGTTCTTCGACCAGGTCAAGGTCACCGACGACGAGCTCAAGGCCCAGTACGAGAAAGAAATCGCCAACCTCGCCGAGCAGCGCCATGCCGCGCACATTCTCATCGAGGTCAACGACAAGGTTGACGATGCCCACGCCAAGGCCCGCATCGAGGAAGTCCAGCAGCGTTTGGCCAAGGGTGAAGACTTCGCCAAGCTGGCCAAGGAGTTCTCCCAGGACCCAGGTTCCGCCAACACCGGTGGCGACCTTGGCTTCGCTGGCCCGGGTGTGTATGACCCAGCCTTCGAGGACGCCCTGTACAAGCTCAACGATGGCCAGGTGTCGGCACCGGTACGTACCGAGTTCGGTTACCACCTGATCAAGCTGCTGGGCAAGCAGGCGCCGGAAGTACCAAGCTTTGCCAGTCTCAAGGACAAACTCACCCGTGACCTGAAAACGCCACTGGTCGAGCAGCGTTACGTTGATGCCAGCAAACAGCTGCAGGACGCTGCCTATGAGGCTGCGGACCTTGTCCAGCCTGCCCAGGACCTGAACCTCAAGGTGCACACCTCGGCGCCATTCGGCCGTGAAGGTGGTGAGGGCATCACCGCCAACCGTGCCGTGGTCCAGGCTGCGTTCTCCGAGGAAGTGCTGGAGGAGGCTGCCAACAGCACCGCCATCGAGCTGGACCCGGAAACCACCGTGGTACTGCGCGTCAAGGAGCACCGCAAGCCTGAGCAGATGCCGCTGGAAGCCGTGGCCAAGAACATCAGCGAGCACCTGGCCAAGGAAAAGGCAACCGCTGAGCTCAAAACCAAGGCAGACAAACTGATCGCCGGCCTGCGCGACGGCTCCATCGCCGCCGGTGCGGCTCACGATGGTCAGAGCTGGAAAGCCTACGAGGCTGTTACCCGTGGCCAAGACGGTATCGATCCGGCCGAGCTGCAGGCACTGTTCCGTCTGGCCAAGCCAGAAGCCAAGGACAAGCCTGAGTACGGCAGTGTGGTCCTGGCCGATGGTAGCCTGGTGGTGTTGCAGCTCAAGGGCGTCAACGAAGGCGCTGCTGCCAGCGATGAAGAGAAGCAGCAGATTCGCCGCTACCTCGCGTCGCGTGCCGGCCAGCAGGACTTTGCGGCGTACCGCAAGCAGCTGGAAGGCAGTGCGGATATCACCCGCTACTGAGTGGGTGTTCAGTAACGAAACAGGCCGCGTAATGCGGCCTGTTTCGTTTTGCCAGCAGTACCGGCCCTTTTTGCGGGCTAGCGTATCACCCCCTCGTAGTTGTCCAGCGTGTCCCGCGCAATCTCCCTGCCCAGGGCAATCAGCTCGGGTGCCTTGTAAAACTCGAAAAACCGGCATACCCGCTTGGGTACGTTGATCAGCACATCTGGGGGATACCCCGCGATCTTGTACTGCGCCAGCGACGTCTGCATCACCTCGAAGCTCTGGTTGATAAGGTCCAGCAGCGACGCCGGCCCAACGTTGTCGACAATGAACGAGCCGGTGGCCGATTTCGGTGCGCCCTCACTCTCTGGCGCCGCCGCCGGTTGCTGGCCCTCTGGGTCGGCTGTCTCGGCCAACCATGGGTTAGGCGGCGCCAGCCCTTCGGCCACGATCTCCTGCTCGATACGAATCAACTCCTCGGCAGGCTTGCGCCGAAACGGCAGGCGCGAGCCCAGTGAACTGAGCAGCGCGTCAAAACGCATCTTGAACGCCGCCGGCCGTTCGATCACCGGTAGCTGGTACTGCTTCTGGTTGGTGGAGTTAAGGTTTACCGCGATGATCAGGTCGCAGTGGCTGGACACCACCGGCACGATCGGCAACGGATTGAGAATGCCGCCGTCGACCAGCATGCGGTTGCCCTGGACCACTGGCGTGAACAAGCTCGGAATCGCCGCCGAGGCACGCATGGCCTGGTGCAGGCAGCCTTCCTGAAACCATATTTCCTGCTGATGGGTGAGGTCGGTCGCCACCGCCGTGTAAGGGATGCGCAATTGCTCGATGTTGATCTCGCCCACGATCTTGCGGATCTGGCCGAACACCTTGTCACCACGGATTGCGCCCAGGCGGAAGCTGACATCCACCAGACGTAGTACATCCAGGTAATCCAGGCTTTCGATCCAGTTGCGATAATCCTCGAGCTTGCCTGCCGCGTAGATACCCCCGATCACCGCGCCCATGGAGCAGCCGGCAATACAGGCGATGTCGTAGCCACGCCGTTCGATCTCTTCGATCACGCCAATATGGGCATAACCCCGGGCGCCCCCCGATCCCAACACCAATGCCACACGTTTGCTCATGATCTTTCCCCAGCCTGTGCAACCATGGTCCTACAATGCACCCAGCGTTGCCTGTGCTTCAATGTAGACTCTAGGCAAAGCATGCCGAGTGCGGCACTTTTCATGCGCCCGAGCGTCGAACAGCCACTCTATTTCCACCGTTGAGGTATCACTGATGAAAGCCTGGATCTGCCTTCCTTTGCTTGCCCTGGCCCTTGCTGGCTGTGCGGGCAAGACGGCCTACCGTGACAGCTGCGCGACGCAGCTCGATGCCGCCTGGAAGGAGCTGGACCTGGCCAAGGCTGAAGGTTTTGCAGGCACTGTCAGCTATTCCAAGGCCTTGTCGCTGCTGACCGGGGCCAAGACGCAGCAGCAGTTCGAAGGCTTCGAAGGGTGCACCAACAAGGCCGAGAAGGCACGTTTCTACATTCGTGAGTCGCGCGCCGGGCGCTGACCGAGGAGCATCGTATGTCCGCCATGCTCGATCATGTGGTAGCCCAGGTGCTGGACTTGCAGGTGCGCTTGCTGGCCTGCCGGGAGCGGTTGGCTGCCGATACCGACGCCGAGGCGTTGCACGACCTGCGTATTGCTGTGCGGCGCCTGCGCAGCCTGTTGCGGCCCCTGCGCAGTTTGCCGGGGGTCGAGCAGTTGGAGGATGCGGCAAAAGCCCTTGGCACCCTGACCACGCCCTTGCGTGACCGTGAAGTGCTAGCCGCCGAGTTGGTCAAGCGGGGCTTCGCCCAAGCTGCGCAGCGGCTGTTGCAGCGGCGCTCGGCTACCTTCGCCAGCGTCGCTGTGAGCCCGCAGCTGAGCCGGGTGCTGAGCATTCTCGACGCGTTCCCGCTGTTCTTGCGTGCAGCGCAGCGCGAGGGATTGGCCAAGTCCCTGACCAAGCGCGTCGACAAACGCCTGGTCAAGCAATGGCGCACGTTGAACGACGCACTGCAAGACCCCGCCCACGATCGCCATCGCCTGCGCCTGCTGATCAAACGGGTGCGCTATGGCGATCAGGCCTATCCTCAGCTGGACCATGCCGGCAAGAAGCTGCAGCGCCTGCTCAAGCAAGCCCAAGGCGACCTGGGCAGTTGGCATGACCGCCTGCAATGGCTGTTGCAGGCGCGCGAGCAGGCCGTCCTGGGACCTTTCACGGCCGATTGGGAGCAGGAACTGCACGAAGCCGAACGCCAGTCCGACGCCACGCTGGAGGCACTGCATGCAGCGCTTGAGCGGCGCAAGCCCAGTAAATGACCGATATGCGGGCTGAACGAACGCGGGTTGCTGGCTAGTATGGGCAAACCTCTTTCGTCGTAAGCAGGAGCCGGCCCATGAATTTCAACCAACTGCTCGATGCCGTGCGCGCCACCCCTGACGCCGTCAGCATCCCGGCCGCCTGGGCGCAAGGGCGCGCCGCTTTCGGTGGCCTGATGGCCGCCATGGTGTATGAAACCATGCGCCTGAAACTTGCTGATAACCGCCCCGTGCGTTCGCTGGCCATCAGCTTTGTAGCCCCGGCCGCGCCAGGTGTGCCCACCCGTTTCGAAGTCGAGGTGCTGCGTGAAGGCAAGGCGGTCAGCACACTGTTGGGACGCGCCGTCCAGGATGGGCAAGTGGTGACATTGGTGCAGGGCAGTTTCGGCGCGGGTCGGCCTTCGGTGGTCGATGTCCCGGCAATGCCGGCCATCGAGATGAGCGCGCTTGAGCAAGCGGCTCCAGAGCTGCCTTACATCCAGGGCATCACACCGGAGTTCATGCGCCATGTCGCGTTACGCTGGGCCGTTGGCGGGTTGCCATTCAGTGGTAATCCCTCGCGCAAGATGGGGGGCTGGGTGCGCCTGCGCGAGGTTGCTGAAGAGCCGGTCAACGAGGCCCACCTGCTGGCCCTTGTGGATGCCTGGCCACCAAGCCTGATGCCCGTGCTCAAGCAGCCCGCCGCTGGTAGCACGCTGACGTGGACCATCGAATTCATTCAGCCGGTTGCGCAGTTGTCGACCCACGACTGGTGCCGCTATTGTGTAGAAACCGAGCATGCCCGGGATGGCTACGGGCATGCGGCGGCAGCGCTGTGGACCGCAGATGGGGTGTTGCTGGCATTGAGCCGGCAGACGGTCACGGTGTTTGCCTAGGCCTCAGTGCCGGTGCTTGTGCCGCTCGCGCCAGGCACGCCACCAGGCGCCGCTGAGGACGAAGCGCGGAAAGGTGATGAACTGCTCGGTCAGCAAGCGCTGCATGGCATCCTTGCGGTCGGCGAACGGCTCGGGTTGTTCGACCTCCAGGCGGTGGCCCTGGCGCTGCAGGCCCAGCCCTGCAATCAGGGCGATGACACCGACGGCAATCTGACCCAGGTCCAGGGCAAACAGGCCTGACAGCACCAGCAAGACGCCGAGAATGAACAGCGGGACGGCAATCAAGTGCAGCACCAGGTTGGTAGGGTGCCGATGATTGTGGTGATAGCCGCGCCATTGCCAGGCGGGCAGGTTTGGCAAGCGTTTGTTCATGGGCATTTCCTCTCGGTCATGCCCAGAGTTTAGTGCGGCGCTGGGCGCGCAGCCAATGTAGGCTGGCTATGGCCGCTATAGCTTGAGCTGGCCGATGGCTTTGTTCAGCTCGCCTGCCAGGGTCGCCAGTTCGCTGCTGGTGGTGGCCGAACTGACGGTCTGTTGCACCGTGTCTTCAGTGACATCGCGGATGCTCACGACGGCGCGGTTCATTTCTTCGGCTACCTGGCTTTGCTGCTCGGCTGCCACGGCGATCTGCGTGTTGCTCTCACGCATCTGCGCCACCGCCCCGGTGATTTCCGCCAGCGCCGCCCCGGCTTCCTGGGCCTGCCTGACGCAGTCGTCGGCCTTGTACGAGCTTTCCTGCATGAATTCCACGGCATCACGGGTACCGGCCTGCAGGTCGGCGACCATGCTGGTGATCTCGTCGGTGGACGTCTGCACTCGCTTGGCCAGGCTGCGAACTTCGTCGGCCACCACAGCAAAACCACGGCCTAGGTCACCGGCGCGGGCCGCTTCGATGGCGGCATTGAGTGCCAGCAAGTTGGTCTGCTCGGCAATGCTGTGGATCACGCCGACCACACCGTTGATCTTCTGGCTGTCCTCGGCCAGTTGCCGGATCATTTCGGCAGTCTGTTGAACGCCGCTGGACAGCCCGGAAATCGAATCCTGAACCCGGCTGACCACTTCCTTGCCACTGCCGGCCAGGGAGTCGGCGCTCTGCGAAAGGTCGCGAGTAGCGCCGGCATGCTGAGCGATATGGTGCACGGTGGCGGTCATTTCGTTGATCGCGGTGGCCGCCTGGTCAGTCTCGCTCTGCTGGCCGAGCATGCCATGGCGTACTTCGTTCATGCTTGCCGCCAGGCGCGCGGCACCCGAGTCCAGCTGTGCGGCGGTGCGCGCAACGGTGCTGACCACACGGTGATACGTCGACTGCATGGCGTTGAAGGCGCCGGCCATCTGGCCAACTTCATCGCCGCTGGCAAGAGGCACACGGGCCGACAGGTCGCCGGTCTTTTCCACGTGCAGCATCACGTCCTTGAGGGTATTGAGCTGGCTTAGCAGGAAGCGGATCAGCAGCTGTGAGGCGCAGAGCATGGCCAGCATGAGGATCAGCACGCAGACGGCGTAATTGCTGAAGCGGTCGAAGAACACCTGACGCAGGCTCGGAGACTGCGCCAGCACCGCTACCTGTTGCTCGCCATGGCGCAGTACGTGGGCACCGCGCAGCGGGTTGTCGCCAAGGATCCAGGCGGCCGGCAGGGCGACCCAGCCCTGCGCATTGCCCAGCGCCTCCAGCGGATGGCCGGCAAAGGACGGGGTTTGCCCCGTTTGCCAGGTGATCACGTTGTCCTGGCGGGGCAGGGGCTGCCCGGCGGGCCATGCGGCCAGCAGCTGTGCCTGTGACTGGGCTTGGGCCTGTGTGGCTTCGGCTCGGGCCTGCTGTTCCAGGTGCACGGCGTACAGCACCAGCAACAGGGTCGTGACAAAGGCCACCGCGTTGACGGCCCAGAATTTGTACTTCAGGGAAATATTGCTAAGCCAGGCACCCATGGGTAGGTCTTCTCTGAGTTGAGCGGAAACATTATTGGCAAGGTGCCATCATTGTGCCCGTTCACACCAGAGAGGCTTTGATGTGCATCAACAAAAGGTTTAAGCCCACAGCGGCGGCGCCATGGGCCGTACAGCTGTGAGTGCTCAGCAAAGCTGGAAGAACGCCTTGGCCGTGGCAGTGGTATGTGCCGCAGTGGACTCGACGCTTTCACCCCTGTGCAACGCTACTTCCTGCAGCACTTGCGGCAGGTATGCCGGCTCATTGCGCCCGTTCTTTGGTTTTGGCCGCAGCGTACGCGGCAGCAGGTAGGGCGCATCGCTTTCCAGCATCAGGCGCCCTTGGGGAATGTTGCCGACCAGTGAGTGCAGGTGGGTCCCACGGCGTTCGTCGCAGATCCAGCCGGTGATACCGATGTGCAGGTCCATGTCCAGGTAGCCGAACAATGCGTCACGTTCGCCGGTAAAGCAGTGCACCACTGCGGCGGGCAAATGGTCACGGTAATCCCTCAGGATCGCCAGCAGCCGCTCGCTGGCATCACGCTCGTGCAGGAAAACCGGCAGACGCAACTCGGCGGCCAGTGCCAACTGGGCCTCCAGAGCTTTTTCCTGAAGTGGGCGTGGGGAGAAGTCTCGGTTGAAGTCCAGGCCGCACTCGCCGACGGCGCGAACACGTGATTCGCTCAGCATCTGGCGCAATTGGCCCTCGCTGCTCGCATCCCAGGCCTTGGCATCGTGCGGGTGGACACCGGCCGTGGCAAACAGGTGTTGGGCGTCGGCATCCAGTTGCAGGCACAGCGCCAAAGCCTCTTCGCTGACCGCAAGGCTGGTGCCTGTCAGGATCATCTGCACCACGCCGGCCTCGATGGCACGCTCGACGATGGCGGCCTGCTGGTCGTGGAAACTGCTGTTGGTCAGGTTGACGCCGATATCGATCAGTTGCATGGTGCTACCTCGTGCCGCGGGGCGGCCAGCATAGCAAAAACCGCGATAATCGGAAAAAACCAAGAACTTCATGCTGTTGCCATGGTCTTTTACCGTTATTTATCACGAGGCGCTCGTATCACGCGGCCAGCGCCCACCGACCTCGGACATGTTCTCGCATGCTGCGACACCTGCTGACCCTGCTGCTGATGCTTGGGCTGATGACCTTCGGCCCCGCCTACGCGCGCCTGCCGGGTCCGCAGCAGAACGTCCCTGCGGGCAAGGCCCGTGACCTTGAACAGATCCGCAGCAGCAAGGTATTGCGGGTGCTGGTCAATCAAAGCCGCAACAGTTCCGGGGAGGTCAAGGGCGAACCGGTGGGCATCGAATATTACCGCCTACGCGGGCTCGAGCATTATCTCAACGCCCGCGCAGGGGACGGGCAGCAGATCCGCCTTAAGCTTATCCCGCGGGCCAAGGAGCAGCTGTTGGGTGCCTTGCAGCGCGGGGAGGGTGACCTGGCCGCGCCGGGCGAGTTGCTCGACCCAGGGTTGGTGGGCGGGGTGAACAGCAGCGCGCCGGTGCTGGACCAAGTGCCGTTGTGGCTGGTCGGGCGCAAGGGCGAACGTAGCTTTACCCGCGTCGAACAGTTGTCCGGGCGCACGGTGGCGCTCACCAGCGCCAGTGCTGCCGGTGCAGTGATCCAGCAGCTCAACCAACAGTTGGCGCTGCGCAAGCGGCCACCGATCAAGATCGAATGGGTCGATTCGACGTTGGCCGTGGAGGACGTGCTGGAGATGGTTCAGGCCGGCATCTACCACCTGACCATCGTGGAGCGGCCGATTGCCCAGCGCTGGTCCAGGGTGATGCCGCGCCTGCGCCTGGACAACCGCGTGCACCTGGCCCAGCCCCAGGCCATGCGCTGGTATGTACGCCGCGATGCAACCCTACTGCTGGCAACAGTTGACCGCTTCCTGCAAGGCTATCGCGCACCCGAAAACCAGGACGCGGCATTCGAGCGCATCTACCGGCGCCAATACCGTGTGCACGATCCGCTCGCCCGTAAAGATCGTCAGCGTTTGGTCTCCCTGCGACCGGTGCTGCAAAAGCACGGTGAGGCGCAGCAGATCGACTGGCTGAACCTTGCCGCACTGGCGTTCAAGGAGTCGACCCTCGACCCGGCAGCGCGAGGCACCGGCGGGGCGCATGGCCTGATGCAGATCACCCCCTCGGCTGCCCAACGGGTGGGGGTCAGCAATACCGCCACAGTAGATGGCAATGTTCAGGCCAGCGCCCGTTACCTGGCGCTCATCCGCCGCAAGTTCTTCGCCAGCCCGCAAATAAATGAACGGGAGCGCATGGCCTTCGTGCTGGCGGCTTACAACCTGGGCCCGGAGCGGGTCCAAGCCATGCGTGCCGAGGCCCGTAAACGGGGCCTCAATGGCAACCAATGGTTTTTCCAGACCGAACGGGTGGCCATGGAACAGGTGGGCATGGGGCCGGTGAACTTCGTCAACAGCGTGAACAAGTATTTCCTGGCGTTCAACCGTGAACGTGCGGCTCTGGAGGGCGTCGCGAAACGCTAGAAAACCGAGGCGTGACCTGGTGCGCAGCGAAGCGGGCGGCAGCCTGCGCTGAACGTCTACTTGCAGCTTGCCGCTCGAGGCTCTAGGATACCGCCTGCGCCGATTTAAACAGCTACTTGCGGGGCGCGGGAAGGCCCACCCTCCGGGTCATCCGAAATACCGCTAAAGCGCTGGTTCGGTGACGCCTCCCACCGCTGCCCAGCGGGATTCGCGAGGCGGAGAGAGACTCCATGAGTTGCCCACGTACCAGTGTCTGTTTGAGCCCCCTACCTGCAAGCCCGGCTGCCCGTACACCGCGTATCCTGCTCGGTGGCCAGCATCAGCCCACACTCCTGCGCCACCTTGAAGGCTTGTCACGCCGTAAAGGTCAGGCCCGTGCCTTCCTCATCCAGTTTGCCGAAACCGCTTGCCGCTTCGAGCAATATGCCGATGACCGTTTCGATCTGGCGGTAATTCAGGCGCCGGCCCGTGAAGAGGCTGCCGAGGTCATCGGCCATCTCACCCGCATCGCGCGCCAGGGGCTGATTACCCGACGCTGAGGAGTGCGGTGTTGAGCACCAATATCATCACCACGGCTGGTCATGAGGCCCTGAAGAAGGAGCTGGACCATCTGTGGCGTGTGTATCGCCCCGAAATCACCCAGAAGGTTGCGTGGGCCGCCTCGCTGGGGGATCGCAGCGAGAATGCGGACTATCAGTACAACAAGAAGCTGCTACGCGAGATCGATCGCCGCGTCCGTTACCTGCGCAAACGCCTCGAGGACGTCAAGGTGGTGGCCTATTCGCCTCAGCAGGAGGGCAAGGTGTTCTTCGGTGCCTGGGTCGAGATCGAGAACGATGACGGCGAAACCATGAAGTTTCGCATCGTCGGGTATGACGAGATCTATGGGCGTAATGACTACATTTCGATCGATTCACCCATGGCGCGTGCCTTGCTCAAGAAAGAAGAGGGCGATGAGGTAGTGGTGCACACGCCCACGGGCGAGGCAACTTGGTATGTGAACCGTATCAGCTATGGGCAGTGACGTGCTGCGCGCTACAGGCTGCAAGCAAAAGCAGGTCTGCTCTTGCCTGTAGCTTCAGGTCGGCAGCGTAGCCATTAGCCCTCCCGCAGAACCGTCAATGGGCTGGCATTGAGTGCCCGCCGCGTACCCAGCACGCCAGCGCCACCCACCAGTAATGCCCCCGCCAACGGCAGCACCAGTAACCAGGGGTGTGGGCTCCACTGCAGGTCGAACGCATAGCGATAGAGCACCAGGGTAATCAGCTCGCACCCCAGTGCAGCCAGTGCGCCACTCGCTGCCCCCAGCAGCCCGAACTCGATACGCCGTGCCTTGACCAGTAACGGGCGCGGTGCACCGAGTGCGCGTAGCAAGGCCCCCTGGCGAATGCGCTCATCCAGTGTGGCCTGCAAACCGGCGAACAGCACGGCCAACCCCGCTGCCAATACGAACAGCAGCACATACTCCACCGCCAAGGTGACCTGGGCGAGGATACTGCGCAACTGCTCGAGCAAGGCATCGACCTGCAGAATGGTCACCGCCGGAAACGCCCGGGAAAGGGCAACGACGTCCAGGTCATGCCCAGGCGCCAGGTAGAAACTGGTCAGGTAAGTGGTCGGCAACCCCTGAAGGGTTCCGGGCTGGAAGATCATGTAGAAATTCGGTTGGAAGCTGTCCCAGTGCACGCTGCGCAGGCTGCTGACCCGTGCTTGGCGATGCTCGCCGCCGATGTCGAACGTGAGCAGATCGCCCAGTTGCACCTTCAGGCTGCTGGCCAGCTCGGCTTCTACCGAAACGCCTGGGGTCTCATTGGCCGAAGGCCGTGCCTGCCACCAACTGCCTGCGGTCAGCGTATTGCCCTCGGGCAGCTCGGCGGCCCAGGTCAGGCTCAGGTCGCGTTGTACCGCGCGTTCGCCAGCAGAGTCCTTGCTGACGAGTTGCTGCACAGGCTGGTCGTTGATCTGGATGAGCCGCCCCGGGGTGACCGGATACAGCGGTGCTGAGGTGGCATTCACCTCGTGCAGGCGCTGGGCAAAAGGTTCACGATCGTCCGGCAGGATGTTCAGGGCGAAATGGTTGGGCGCGTCCTTTGGGAGCTGGGCCTGCCAGGTATCGAGCAGCTCCGCGCGTAGCAAGGCGACCAGAGCCATGGCCAGCAGGATCAGGCCAAACGCCAGGGCCTGTCCGGCCGCTGCCATGGGGTGGCGCAATAGCTGCCCCAGGCCCAGGCGCCATGTCAATGGAGCACCTGCCAGCAACCGGCGCAAGCTGCGCAGGCCGAGCAGTAGCAGGCCGCCCAACACCAGCGCGGCGATCAGCCCGCCACCGAGCAGGGCGAACGTCAGCAGCAGATCGAGGCTCAAGCGCCACATGATCAGCCCCAATGCCAGCAGGGCAGCGCCATACACCAGCCAGCTGCTCGGTGGTACTGGCAGCAAGTCGCGGCGCAGTACCCGCAGCGGCGGGACCTTGCCCAGCGCCACCAGCGGTGGCAGAGCAAAACCGGCCAGGGCCACCAGCCCGGTGGCGATGCCGGCCAGTGCCGGGACGATGCCGCCACCTGGCACAACGCTGGGCAGCAGGCCATGCAGCAGGCGGAACAGCCCCAGCTGTGCCAGCCAGCCAAGCAGCGCACCCGCGACTGCGGCGACCAAGCCGAGCATGGCCAATTGCAGGCAGTACAGGCCCAGCGCCTGATGGCGCGAGAGGCCCAGGCAACGCAGCAGGGCGCTGGCGTCGAGGCGCCGTTGCGCATAGCGGCTGGCCGAAAGCGCCACCGCGACCCCTGCCAGCAGTACCGCCACCAGGCTGGCCATGTTCAGGTAGCGTTCGGCTTTGCCCAGGGCGCCGCCGATCTGCCGGTTGCCATCGCGGGTGTCGAGCAGGCGCTGATTGGCAGCGAGGTCTTTCTCCAGCCCTTGCCGATACTGCGCCAGTACCTGGGTATCACCGCGCCACAGGTCACGGTAACTGACCCGGCTGCCAGGCTGGATGACCCCGGTGGCCTGCAGGTCGGCCAGGTTCATCATCACCCGAGGCGTCAGGCTGTAGAAATTGTTGGCCCGGTCCGGTTCGTAGGTCAGCACGCGGGTCATGCGCAGGGTTTTCATGCCGACATCGATGCTGTCGCCTACGGCCAGGCCGAGGGCTGCCAACAGGCGTGGCTCGACCCATGCCTCGCCCGGGGCCGGGCCCCCGCCGGGCGCCTCCTGGGCATAGGGCGCGGCAGCGCTGCGCACCTGGCCGCGCAGCGGATAGGCACCATCGGCGGCCTTGATGCTCGACAACTGAATGCCGGCATCGCCCCCCACCACACTGGTGAATTCCACCACCTGGGCGTGGCGCAGGCCCAGCGCCTTGCCAGCGTTTATCTGCTCGTCACGGGCTGGCACGCTGCCCTGCAGCACCAGGTCGGCACCTAGGAACTCGCTGGCACGCAATTGCATGGCGCCGTTGAGGCGGGCACCGAAATAGCCGATTGCGGTGCTGGCGGCGACAGCCACCAACAGCGCAAAGAACAGCACGCGCACTTCGCTGGCGCGGACATCGCGCAGCAGTTGGCGCAGCGCCAGGCCGCACAGGCGGGACAGCGGCATGTGCGTCATCAGGCCTCCACCGGCGCCACAAGGCGCCCCGCATCCAGCCGGATCTGGCGCCGGCAGCGGCGGGCCAGGCGTTCGTCATGGGTGACCAGAACCAGGGTGGTGCCGCGCTCCTTGTTCAGTTCGAACAACAGGTCGCTGATACGCTCGCCGGTGTGGCTGTCGAGGTTGCCGGTGGGTTCGTCGGCAAACAGCACCGCCGGGTGGGCGGCGAAGGCGCGGGCGATCGCTACCCGCTGTTGTTCGCCACCCGATAGCTGGCGCGGGGTGTGGCTCAGGCGCTTACCTAGGCCGACCCTTTCGAGCAGGGTGTGGGCCTGCTCACGGGCGTCGCGGCGGCCGTCCAGCTCCAGTGGCAGCATGACGTTTTCCAAGGCGTTGAGGCTGTCGAGCAACTGGAACGACTGAAACACGAAACCGACATGCTCGGCGCGCACCCGGGCGCGTTGATCTTCGTCCAGCGGGCCGAGGTCGTGCCCGGCGAGGATGACCTTGCCGGCGCTGGGGCGATCGAGCCCGGCGAGCAGCCCAAGCAACGTCGATTTGCCAGAGCCCGAGGCGCCGACAATGGCCAGGCTGTCGCCTTGCGCCAAGTCCAGGGACAGGGCGTGAAGGATAGTCAGGTCACCTTCCGCACTGGGGACCACTTTGCTAAGGTTCTGCGCAACGAGAATACTGGGGCCCATGGAGAATCCAATGCGAGTGTGGTGGTTGAGTGCCGGTCTGGCCCTGTATTGCCTGGCCCAGAGCGCGGCGGCGGGAACACTGCTGATAGTTGGCGATAGTATCAGCGCCGGTTTTGGCCTGGATAGCCGCCTGGGGTGGGTCTCTTTGTTGCAGACCCGGCTCAAGGACGAAGGTTTCGACGATCAGGTGGTCAACGCATCGATCAGCGGCGATACCAGTGCAGGTGGCCAGGCGCGGCTGCCGGCGCTGCTTGCAGCGCACAAGCCGAGCCTTGTGGTGCTTGAGCTGGGTGGCAATGATGGGCTGCGCGGCCAGCCGCCACAGCAATTGCAACAAAATCTTGCCTCGATGATCGAAAGCGCACGCCAGTCGGGAGCCAAGGTGCTGCTTCTAGGGATGCGCCTGCCACCCAACTACGGATTACGCTACACCACGGCCTTCGCCAAGGTGTACGAGCAGTTGGCAACGGAAAAACACGTGCCGTTGGTGCCGTTTTTTCTTGAGGGTATAGGCGGTGTTCCGGAGATGATGCAGGCCGATGGCATCCATCCGGCGCAAGGGGCTCAGCAGCGCTTGCTGGAAAATGCCTGGCCGGCGATAAAACCGTTGCTGTGAAGCTTTAAACGGGGCCGGCTTTCGGCTAATGTTGCGCCCCCCGTTTCGAGAGCCCCCAATGCCACGCCCTGCCTGGTCCCTGTATGCCTACCAACTGATCGAGCCCGATGAACAGCTCGACCTGTTCGCTTGCCAGGAAATCCGCGTCCATCTGGTCGCGCGTCAACTTGAACTGGGTGTACCGGTCGATCGCACCTTGTGTGGTGGGTTGCTGCCGGCGCAACCGCGTTGGTCGGGCGTGCAGCGCTCGATCTACCGCGACGGTCGCCTCTGTGACCTGTGCCGGGCCATTCTCGACGCCCAGCGCAGAGGCATGCGCCCGGTGTGGCCAGAACTCTGAGGCGCTGTGCGCCGGGGAACTGCACGCACCTTTCATCATCTGAAACGCTTGTTAATCTTCAACGCCTCCCGCTTGGGCCGGGGCGGGTGTACAATCGACCCTCTTGACAACCTTTCGAAGGATTTACCGGATGTTGCCGCGCTTTCCCGCCGTCACCCGTTGCCTGACCCTGGCCGCCCTGTTGGTAGCGGGCCGTGCCGTTGCGCTGGAGCTGCCTCTGCCGCCACCTGGTGAAGACGTCGTTGGCCAGGTGCAGGTGATCAAGGCCAAGTACGAGGACACGTTCGCCGACATCGGCACTGCCAACGACCTCGGCTACCTGGAAATGATCGCCGCCAACCCGGGTGTCGACCCCTGGTTGCCCGGCGCCGGTACCGAGATCATTCTGCCGACCCGCTATATCCTGCCGCCGGGGCCGCGCGAGGGTATTGTCATCAACCTTGCCGAGTACCGCATGTACTACTTCCCGAAAGGGCAGAACGTCGTGCACACCTTCCCGCTGGGTATCGGGCGGGAAGGGTGGGGTTCGCCTATCACCAGTACCAAGATCACGGCCAAGACCCCGAACCCGACCTGGACCCCACCTGCCTCGATCCGTGCCGAGCATGCCGCAGATGGTGACATCCTGCCCACCGTGGTGCCGGCTGGGCCGGATAACCCGCTGGGGCCGTTCAAGTTCACCCTGGGCACGCCGGGTTACCTGATCCATGGCTCGAACAAGAAGTTCGGCATTGGCATGCGCACCAGTCATGGCTGTTTCCGCATGCTCAATAACAATGTGTTGGAGCTGTCGAAGATGGTGCCGGTGGGTACGCCGGTACGTATCATCAACGAGCCTTACAAGTTCGGCGTAAGTGGCGGCAAGGTGTATCTCGAGGCCCACACGCCGTTGGACGATCATGGCAATCCGTCGGTGGTCGACAAGCACACGGCGGTTATCAATGCGTTGCTCAAGCGCGAAGACCTGGCCAATAACCTGCGCATGAACTGGGACATGGTTCGTGACGTGGTCGCCGCAGAAGATGGCATGCCGGTAGAAATTGCCGTGCCGGTCAGTAACCAGAACGCAGCACCGATGGTTTCGAGCATTCCGCCCGAACTGCAGTAAGCGTTTTTGCGTCACATCCGGGCCTGCAGCAGGTGAACGCCTGCTGCAGGCCTTTTCATTTGTGCTGGCCGCTTTTGTAGC
>NZ_BCBH01000036.1:0-58659 GCF_001320525.1 Pseudomonas sp. NBRC 111131
CTGAGTACCGCCTATGCCGCTAGCAGTCCAGTTCACCCAGGTGTCGCGCACCTTCGGTGAGGTCAAGGCCGTCGATCAGGTCAGCATCGACATCGAAGACGGCGAATTCTTCTCCATGCTCGGCCCTTCCGGCTCGGGCAAGACCACCTGCCTGCGCCTGATCGCCGGCTTCGAACAACCCAGCAGTGGTTCGATCCGCATCCATGGCAGCGAGGCCACCGGTGTGCCGCCCTACCAGCGTGACGTCAACACTGTGTTCCAGGACTACGCGCTGTTCCCGCACATGAATGTGCTGGACAACATCGCCTACGGCCTCAAGGTCAAGGGTGTGGCCAGGGCCGAACGCCATGCGCGCGCCGATGAGGCCCTGGCGATGGTGGCCCTGGCCGGCTATGGCGGGCGTAAACCGGCGCAACTGTCCGGGGGCCAGCGCCAGCGCGTTGCCCTGGCCCGTGCCTTGGTCAATCGCCCCCGGGTCCTGTTGCTCGACGAGCCGCTTGGGGCTCTGGACCTTAAACTGCGCGAACAAATGCAGGGCGAGCTGAAGAAACTGCAGCGTCAGCTGGGCATTACCTTCATCTTCGTGACCCACGACCAGACCGAGGCGTTGTCGATGTCCGACCGGGTTGCGGTGTTCAACCGCGGCCGCATCGAACAGGTAGATACCCCGCGTAACCTCTACATGCAACCGGCGACCACCTTCGTTGCCGAGTTCGTCGGCACCTCCAACGTGGTGCGCGGCGACCTGGCCGAGCAGCTCAGCGGCAGCCGCTCGCCATTCTCCATTCGCCCCGAACACATTCGCCTGGGGGTAGCTGCCGACGCTGCGCACGAGGTCCAGCTCAGCGGCCTGCTGCGTGACGTCCAGTACCAGGGCAGCGCCACGCGTTATGAAGTGCAACTGGACAGCGGCCAGTTGTTGGCCGTAAGCCACGCCAACGACCGTTGGCAGGCGCAGCCGCAACCCTGGCAAGCCGGCCAGCGTGTGCAACTGCGCTGGCCACGCGAAGCGATGACGGCGCTGCAGGAAACCGTCCTGGCCGAGGGCCGCTGACATGAGCCACTCGAGCCTGTCGCGCAGGTTTTCCACCCTGCTCTACCGGCGCCCCAATCTCTACCTGGCGCTGCTGCTGATCCCGCCGCTGACGTGGTTTGGGGCCATCTACCTGGGTTCGCTGCTCAACCTGCTCTGGCAAGGTTTCTACACCTTCGACGATTTCACCATGGCAGTCACCCCGACGCTGACCCTGGACAACTTCGCCGCCCTGTTCAACCCGTCCAATTTCGACATCATCCTGCGCACCCTGGCCATGGCCGTGGCAGTGTCGCTGGCAAGCGCGGTGCTGGCCTTTCCCATCGCCTACTACATGGCGCGCTATACCACCGGCAAGACCAAGGCGTTTTTCTACATCGCGGTGATGATGCCGATGTGGGCCAGCTACATCGTCAAGACCTATGCCTGGACGCTACTGCTGGCCAAAGGCGGCGTGGCGCAGTGGTTCATCCAGCAACTGCACCTGGACGCACTGCTGCAAGCGGTGCTGGCGTTACCTGGGGTGGGCGGCAGTACACTGTCGACCTCACACCTGGGGCGTTTCATGGTGTTCGTGTACATCTGGCTGCCGTTCATGATCCTGCCGGTGCAAGCTTCACTGGAACGCCTGCCACCGTCCTTGCTGCAGGCGTCGGCCGACCTGGGCGCCAGGCCCGGTCAGACGTTCTTCCAGGTGGTCCTGCCGCTGTCGATACCGGGCATTGCCGCAGGCTCGATCTTCACCTTTTCGCTCACCCTGGGCGACTTCATCGTGCCCCAGCTGGTTGGCCCTCCCGGCTACTTCATCGGCAGCATGGTCTACGCCCAGCAAGGGGCGATCGGCAACATGCCAATGGCCGCGGCGTTCACCCTGGTGCCGATCGTGCTGATTGCCTTGTACCTGTCCATCGTCAAGCGCCTGGGGGCCTTCGATGCACTCTGAAAACGCTTCGCTGGGCCTGCGCCTGGCGGCCTGGGGCGGGTTGCTGTTCCTGCACTTCCCGATCCTGATCATCATCCTGTACGCCTTCAACACCGAAGACGCAGCGTTCAGCTTCCCGCCCAAAGGCCTTACCTTAAAATGGTTCGCCGTGGCCTTCACCCGGCCGGATGTGCTCGAGGCCATCAAGCTGTCGCTGCAGGTCGCCTGCCTGGCCACGCTGATCGCCCTGGTGCTCGGCACGCTGGCTTCTGCGGCGCTGTACCGGCGCAGCTTCTTTGGCAAGGAAAGCATCTCGCTGATGCTGATCCTGCCGATCGCCCTGCCCGGCATCATTACCGGCATCGCCTTGCTTTCAGCGTTCAAGACCTTGGGCATCGAACCTGGGGTGTTCACCATCGTCGTCGGCCACGCGACCTTCTGCGTGGTGATCGTCTACAACAACGTGATCGCCCGCCTGCGGCGCACCTCGCAAAGCCTGATCGAAGCCTCGATGGACCTGGGCGCCGACGGCTGGCAGACCTTCCGCTACATCATCCTGCCCAACCTCGGTTCGGCGCTGTTGGCCGGCGGCATGCTGGCCTTCGCCTTGTCGTTCGACGAAATCATCGTCACCACCTTCACCGCCGGCCATGAGCGCACCCTGCCAATCTGGTTGCTCAACCAGCTCAGCCGCCCGCGCGACGTACCCGTGACCAATGTGGTTGCCATGCTGGTGATGCTGGTGACCATGCTGCCGATCCTCGGCGCCTACTACCTGACCCGCGGCGGCGAAAGCGTCGCAGGCAGCGGTAAATGACCCACAAGGAGCCCCCGATGCAAACCCATATGCTGATCAATGGCCGCCTGGTCGCCGGCGATGGCCCTGCCTGGACAGTCCTCAACCCGGCCGAAGGCAGTGCCCTGGCGCAAATCAACGAAGCCAGCGAAGCCCAGGTCGATACCGCCGTGCGCGCTGCCGACCAGGCTTTCGACGGCTGGTCACAGACTAGCCCCAAAGAGCGCTCGCTGGCCCTGCTGGCGCTGGCCGATACCATCGAGGCGCACGCCGATGAACTGGCCAGGCTGGAGTCGCAGAACTGCGGCAAACCCTTCAGCGCCGCCCTGAACGATGAGATCCCTGCCATCGCCGATGTGTTCCGCTACTTCGCCGGCGCCGCTCGCTGCCTCGGTGGTTCGGCGGCAGGCGAATACCTGCCGGGGCACACCTCGATGATCCGCCGAGACCCGCTTGGCGTGGTGGCCTCGATCGCACCCTGGAACTACCCCCTGATGATGCTGGCGTGGAAGGTCGCCCCTGCCCTGGCCGCAGGCAACACCGTGGTGATCAAGCCCTCGGAACTGACCCCACTGACGGCCCTGCGCCTGGGCGAACTGGCCAAGGACCTGCTGCCTGCCGGAGTCCTCAACATCCTCTTCGGCCGTGGGCAGAGCGTCGGCAGCCCGCTGGTCACCCATCCCAAGGTGCGCATGGTGTCGCTGACCGGTTCTATCCCCACCGGCGCGCACATCATCGGCGCCACCGCCGACAGCGTGAAGCGCATGCACATGGAGCTGGGGGGCAAGGCGCCGGTGCTGGTGTTCGATGATGCCGACATCGATGCCGCCATCGACGGTATCCGTACCTTCGGTTTCTACAACGCTGGCCAGGACTGCACCGCAGCCTGTCGCCTGTATGTGCAGGCCGGTATCTACGAGCGTTTCGTCGAGCGCCTGGGCACGGCGGTGGCCAGCCTGAAAACCGGCCTGCAGGACGCCGAGGATACCGAACTTGGTCCGCTGATCAGCGCCCAACACCGTGACAAGGTAGCCGGCCTGGTCGGCCGTGCCATCGCCCAACCGCACATTCGCCTGGTCACCGGGGGCAAGGCGTTGCCCGGCAATGGCTTCTTCTTCGAACCGACGGTGCTGGCCGATGCCCTGCAGGACGACGAGATCGTACGCCATGAGGTATTCGGGCCGGTGGTGTCGGTAACGCGCTTCACCGATGAAGCCCAGGCTCTGGAGTGGGCCAACGACTCGGAGTACGGCCTGGCCTCATCGGTATGGACCCGCGACACCGGCCGCGCCCATCGCCTGGCGGCGCGCCTGCAGTATGGCTGCACCTGGGTCAACACCCACTTCATGCTGGTCAGTGAAATGCCCCATGGCGGGCAGAAGCATTCGGGGTATGGGAAGGATATGTCGATGTATGGCCTGGAGGACTACACCTGTGTGCGGCATGTGATGATCAAGCACTAGCCCACGTTCGTTCCACCGCCCTCCTCGCAGGTACCTCACCCACCTTGAGATTGGTGAGGTACCTGTGAAAGAGGCCAGCTCGGCTAGAGCCTAATCCCGCAAATCCGACTCGTGAATCGGGTTGGCCCGGCTGGTCGCGCGCTGGTACTGCGCAGGCCAGGTAGCTTTGTTGCCGCCCAGGTCGTCGTCGGCGTGCAGGGGCCAGTACGGGTCTCGCAACAGTTCACGGGCCAGGAAGATCAGGTCGGCCTGCCCGGTGCGCAGGATGTGTTCGGCCTGTGCAGGTTCAGTGATCATGCCGACCGTGCCCGTGGCGATTTCCGACTCCTTGCGCACGCGCTCGGCGAAACGTGTCTGGTAGCCAGGGCCGGTAGGAATCTCGGCGTTCATTGAAGTACCACCAGAGGACACGTCGATCAGGTCCACGCCCAACACACGTAGCCTGCGCGCCAGCTCGACGGTTTCGTCCGGGTTCCAGCCGTCTTCTACCCAATCAGTCGCCGAAACACGAACGAAAAGAGGCAGTTCCTGCGGCCAGACCTTGCGCACCGCCTCGGTTACCTCGAGGGTCAGGCGGATGCGGTTTTCGAAGCAACTGCCGTATTCGTCACGGCGCTGGTTGCTCAGCGGCGAGAGGAACTGGTGCAGCAGGTAGCCGTGGGCAGCGTGGATTTCCACCACCTTGAAGCCTGCCTGCAATGCCCGTTCGGTCGCTGCGACGAACGCTGCGACGACCTCCTGGATTTCACCCTTGCTCAACTCTCGCGGTACCGTGTGCTCCGGGTCGAAGGCAATCCTTGACGGCCCCACCGGCTCCCAGCCACCGTCTTCGGGCTTGACGCTGCCATGCTTGCCCAGCCAGGGGCGATGGGTACTGGCCTTGCGCCCAGCGTGGGCCAGCTGGATGCCCGGGACGGCACCTTGGGCGGTGATGAAGCGGGTAATTCGTTGCAGTGGCGCGACCTGCTCATCGTTCCACAGGCCCAGGTCCTCGGCAGTGATGCGGCCATCGGCAGTCACGGCCACTGCTTCGCTGATGACCAGGCCGGCCCCTCCTACCGCACGGCTGCCAAGGTGAACAAGATGCCAGTCGTTGGCCAGGCCATCGACGGCAGAATACTGGCACATCGGCGAAACGGCGATGCGGTTGGGCAACGTCAGCTGACGCAGGGTGTAAGGCTCGAGCAGCAGGCTCATGAGGGCACCTCCCAAGGACTCCAATGGTGATCCGGCCCGGGCACTGATGCACGACGCTGGCCCGATATCGGTCATTCATCAGACTAGACCAGAATGCTAGCCGGGTAGGTCCATGGGATTTGCAATTGCCTGCATCACCTGAGCCCGAGCGCTCAGCGCGGCTCCATGTGGGCAATCATCAGTTGTACGGTTTCATTGCCGCGGAACTCGTTCACATCCAGCTTGTACGCCAGCTCCACCCAACGCACGGTCGGGTTCGGCCATACTTCGCGGTCGATGCCGAAGGCAATGCCGTCCAGGCGTACCGAGCCGCACTCGCTCTTGAGCACCACCTTCAGGTGCCGCTCGCCCACCACCCGCTGCTCGACCAACTGGAACACCCCGTGGAACAGCGGCTCGGGGAAGTGCTGCCCCCAAGGCCCGGCATGACGCAAGGCCTTGGCCAGGTCGAGGTGGAATTCCTCCACTGCCAGGCTGCCATCGGACAACAGGCGCCCGGTGAGGTCCTCCTCGCGCAGCTGGCGCCGCACTTCTTCGTCGAACGCCTCGGCGAAGGCCGTGAAGTTGCCTTCCGGCAGCGACAAACCGGCCGCCATGGCATGCCCGCCGAACTTGCTGATCAACTGCGGATGGCGCGCGGCCACCGCATCCAGCGCGTCGCGGATATGGAACCCAGGCACCGAGCGCGCCGAGCCCTTGAGCATGCCGTCGCCGGCATCGGCAAAGGCGATGGTCGGCCGGTGGTAGCGCTCCTTCAGGCGCGAGGCAAGAATGCCGATCACCCCTTGGTGCCAGTCAGCATCGAACAGGCACAAACCATATGGCATCGACTCGACGGGCAAGTCCTTGAGCTGGGCCAGCGCCTCGCGTTGCATGCCCTGCTCGATCGACTTGCGGTCCTGGTTCAGGTCATCCAGCTGCTGGGCCATGTCCTGGGCCAAGGCCGGGTCTTCGCACAGCAGGCATTCGATGCCCAGGCTCATGTCATCCAGGCGCCCGGCAGCGTTCAATCGTGGGCCGAGGATGAAACCGAGGTCGGTCGAGGTAATCCGCCGGTGATCGCGGCGGGCCACTTCGAGAATGGCTTTCAGCCCTGGTCGGGCGCGGCCGGCGCGGATGCGCTCAAGGCCTTGGTGCACCAGTATGCGGTTGTTGGCGTCCAGCGGCACCACATCGGCGACACTGCCCAGCGCCACCAAATCGAGCAGTTCGCCAATGTTCGGCTGTGGTTGCGTCTCGTAGCGCCCAAGGCTGCGCAAGCGAGCGCGCAGGGCCATCAACACATAGAAGATGACCCCTACCCCGGCCAGCGACTTGCTTGGGAAGCTACAGCCCGGCTGGTTGGGATTGATGATGGCATCGGCGTCGGGCAACTGTTCGCCCGGCAGGTGGTGATCGGTGACCAGCACCTTGAGCCCAGCGGCCTTGGCTGCCGCCACCCCGTCGACGCTGGAAATGCCGTTATCCACGGTAATCAGCAACTGCGGCTGGCGCTGCAGCGCCACCTCGACGATTTCCGGGGTCAGGCCGTAGCCGTACTCGAAGCGGTTGGGTACCAGGTAATCGACATGGGCCGCGCCCAGCAGGCGCAGGCCCAGCACGCCGACGGTACTGGCCGTGGCACCGTCGGCATCGAAGTCACCGACGATGAGGATGCGCTGGCGCTGGTCGAGGGCTGCGACCAGCAGATCCACACCGGCCTCGATGCCCTTGAGTTGCTGGTACGGCAGCAAGCGTGCCAGGCTCTTGTCCAGTTCAGCCTCGCTCTGCACGCCGCGCGCGGCGTACAAGCGGGTCAGCAAGGGTGGCAGATTACCCAGAAATGGCAGGGTCGGCGGCAGAGGACGGGGTTCGATACGCATGGGTTGCTTCAGCCACGCTCACCGAGCAGCCACTGCAGTTGCACTTCATGCTGGCCACGGTCGTCAGTGACGAATACCGTGCCTTCACTGATCATCACGTCCCACTTGATGCTGCGCGGCATATCGGTCGCCAGGGTTTCCAACACCTCTTGCGGTACCGCGGCAATGCTCAGGTTTTTCAGGTTCTTGACCGCACTCACCACCTTGCCTTCCCACACCCGCAGGCTGCCGTAGGCCAGCAGGCTGGTGCGTTCGGTACGACGCGAGCACCAGGTCAGGCGATCAGCATCGGGTTGGCCGACTTCAATCCAGTGCAACACGCGATCATCCAGGCTTTTTTCCCACAGTGCCGGCTCATCGACATCCGACAGGCCTCGACCGAACGACAAGTTCTCGTTGAACCAGAGCGCGTACGCCAACAGACGAACGGCCATCCGCTCTTCGGTTTCCGAAGGATGCCGGGCGATCGTCTGCTTGACGCTTTCGTAGACATTGCGATCAAGGTCGGTGAGATTCAATTCGAACTTGTAGGTGGTGGACGGCTGGGCCATGGTCAACGGGCTTCTTGCGCAAAGAAAAGTGACACAGTCTAACCGATCCTGATCCTCGCTGCGCCCGCAGCAGTATCTGCCGCTACAGAGCTATGATAAAACCACGGCTCTGCCCTGCTGCCACGGATGCCTCATGTCAACGCCCAGCAAACCTCTCGCCGGCCTCAAAGTCATCGAACTTGGCACCCTGATCGCCGGCCCGTTCGCCTCGCGCATCTGCGCTGAATTCGGCGCCGACGTGATCAAGGTCGAGTCGCCGGACGGCGGCGACCCGTTGCGCAAATGGCGCAAGCTCTACGAGGGTACGTCGCTGTGGTGGTTCGTGCAGGCCCGCAACAAGCAATCCCTGACGCTCAACCTCAAGCATCCCGAGGGACGCGAGATCCTCAAGCGACTGTTGGCCGACGCCGACATCCTCATCGAAAACTTCCGTCCCGGCGTACTGGAAAAGCTCGGCCTGGGCTGGGACGTGTTGCATGCACTGAACCCGCGCCTGGTGATGGTACGGCTGTCGGGCTTTGGCCAGACCGGGCCGATGAAAGACCAACCCGGCTTCGGCGCCGTGGGCGAGTCGATGGGTGGCCTGCGCTACATCACCGGCTTCGATGATCGTCCGCCAGTGCGCACCGGTATCTCCATCGGCGATTCGATTGCCGCGCTGTGGGGCGTGATTGGCGCCCTGATGGCGCTGCGTCACCGTGAGGTCAACGGTGGCCAGGGCCAGGTCGTGGACGTGGCGCTGTACGAGGCGATCTTCGCCATGATGGAAAGCATGGTCCCGGAGTTCGACGTGTTTGGTTTCGTTCGCGAACGCACCGGCAACATCATGCCGGGCATCACGCCCTCCTCCATCCACACCAGCGCCGATGGCAAGCACGTGCAGATCGGCGCCAACGGCGACGCGATCTTCAAACGCTTCATGCAGGCCATCGGCCGCGCCGACCTGGCGCACGACCCGGCCCTGGCCAGCAACGATGGCCGCGACGCACGGCGCGACGAGCTGTACGGGGTGATCGACCGTTGGGCCAGCAGCTTGCCGCTGCACCAGGTCATGCAGGTGCTTACCGAGGCCGAAGTACCAGCCAGCCGCATCTACTCGGCAGAAGACATGTTCAGCGACCCGCAATACCTGGCCCGCGAGATGTTCCTGCATGCGCGCCTGCCCGACGGCAAACCGTTCAAGATGCCTGGCATCGTGCCCAAGCTCTCCGACACCCCGGGCAGCACCGAATGGGTGGGCCCGGCGCTGGGTGAGCATACCGATGCCTTGCTCAGCAGGCTGGGCTATGACAGCGCAGCTATCGCCATGCTGCGCCAATCGGGCACGGTCTGAGGTTGCCCTCAACAATGCGCGTGTTGAAGCTGCTCTGCGGGCTGCTGCTTGCCATGGCGACGGTGCCTGCACTGGCCAAGGAACGCTTGCTGTGGCTGATCCGCGACCTGCCGCCTTTCACCATTTTCGAGGGTACGGAAAAAGGCCAGGGGGTGATCGACCAGATGTTGCCGCTGTTGATCAAGCAGATGCCCGAGTACGACCACTCCATCGTGCGGGTCAACCGGGCACGCGGCATCCAGATGTTGCAGGACACAAGCTACTTCATCTGCGACCCTACACTGCTGTGGACACCGGAACGCGCGACATTCGTACACTTTTCCAAACCCACACTGGGCGTAATGAGCGGCGGTCTGGTGGTGCGCAAGCAAGACGCGGCAATGCTCGCACCTTTTCTCGATGGCCAGCAGGTCGATCTCAAGGGGTTGCTGAGCAGCACACAGCTCAAACTTGGCATCGTCGCCGAACGCAGCTATAGCACACAGATCGACGACACCCTGCGGCAACTGCCTGACGCGGCCCTCAGCCGACATTATGGCAACGAGGCCACCGCCAGCCTGCTGCAGATGCAGCGGCTTGGGCGCCTGCAACTGGTACTTGGCTATTGGCCGGAAGTGCGTTACCTGATTCAGCAGCAAGGAGGCTCGCTGGACGACTATCGGTTCCACCCGATAAAAGGCGTGAGCCCCTACCATTTCCTGCATGTAGGCTGCTCTGACACACCTCAGGGCCACCAGGCCGTGACGCATATCGACCAGTTGTTACCGGCGCTACGCCGGGACACACTGCAAGCGCTGTATGCACGATGGCTGGACCCGGAACTGCGGGCAGACTACCTGGAACAAAGCAGCCAGTTCTTCGAAAGCAGATAAAAAGAAACCCCGGTCGCTGGGGAAGACGCCCGGGGTCAATCGAAAGTCCATGTGGACTTCCCGCGACGGCCGGCCCGCACCGGAGCTGTGTGCTGGCTGGCTGCCGTTACTGCCTCTGATCGGTCACTCAGGCAAAGGTTCCCTGCGGCTGCTGACGCTGCTGCAATGCAGCGATAACGCAAGGCTGCAAGCGGCCCTCGGCAATCTGCAAATCACGGTGCAAGCCGTCGACCAGGTCGATCAGCAGGCGTTGCTCCTGTAACTGGCGCTGGCTGACTGTGCGCTGCAAGGTGGGGCTACCCAGGCTGTCGAACACGGTCAATTGGCGGTTGCCGCTGGCATCCACGGTACCAAGTTCGGTCTGGTAGGGGCTCAGGGCGTCGTTGAGCAGTCTGCAGATTCTTTCCATCCGGATCACTCGCTGCGTGGTGGGACATGAAGGAACTGACCAGCAAGCGCAGCGAAAAGTTCGTTACGCCGCCGCTGTTTCAGCGAGCATGCGTGGGCGATGTGACCCTTTGAATACGCTGCAATGCCTGCTGCCAGCGCAGCACCGGCAAGGGCCAGGGCAAATCGGCCAGCACCCACAGGCCACGCCGCTGGGCCTCTTTGGCAAGGTCTGGGCGATGGCTGCTGGCACGGCCAACGAACAGCAGGGCCCGTGAAGACCGGTTGCGCTCGATGTGCTCGAGCACGGTCAGGCCATCGTTCATCGAATGATCGAGAATAAGCAGGTCAGCACTGCCACGGCGGGCCAGGCAGGCATTCAGCTCAGTCAAGCCGTCAGTGACGCGAACGTCGAAAACCCCCAAGGCGTTGCAGGCCTGGTGCAGGAGGATCTGGTGGGAAGGCCGTGCCTGGTGAATCAACACGTAGGGCTGATGCATGAGCCGCTCCTGGGAGAAGGACCGGCCACTCTATGCAAGGCGCCAAGCGCCTTACATAGGACAATTCCGAAAACTATCGCGGAAAAGGTGGAGAAACAAGGGCCGCGCAGCGGCCCCCTGCCACACGACTTAAAGCGGCTTGCCGCGATTACCGTGTTGACTGACAAAGGCTTGAACCGCCTTCAGGTCATTCGCCAGAACCGTGCAGCGCTCTTCGCGGCTGAACAGGTCGGCCAAGTGCACTGGCAGCTCCAGCGCCTTGCCGACGCCGGCCTTCTCCACCGCTTCCGGGAACTTGACCGGATGGGCAGTGCCCAGCACCACCATCGGCGTGTCCAGGCTGCGACGGCACTCGCGGGCGGCCTTGACGCCAATCGCGGTATGCGGGTCGAGCACCTCACCGGTACTGGCAAAGACCTCGGCGATGGTTTCGCAAGTCTGCTCGTCGCTGACGGCCAGTGAGTCGAACAGCTTACGCGCTTCGGTCCAACGGTCCTGGTCGACGCTGAAACCGCCACCTTGCTTGAAGTTGGCCATCAGTTCGCCGATAGCGGCACCGTTGCGCCCATGCAGGTCGAACAGCAGGCGCTCGAAGTTGGACGAAACCATGATGTCCATCGACGGCGACAGGGTCGCGTGCAGGGTCTCCTTGACGTACTGGTTGCCGCTCATGAAGCGGTGCAGGATGTCGTTGCGGTTGGTTGCCACGACCAGTTGGCTCACCGGCAGGCCCATGTTGCGCGCCAAGTAGCCCGCGAAGATGTCGCCGAAGTTGCCGGTAGGTACCGAGAAGGCAACCGAACGGGCCGGGCCACCCAGCTGCAGTGCGGCATGGAAGTAATAGACGATCTGGGCCATGATCCGCGCCCAGTTGATCGAGTTGACCGCTACCAGGCGGGTGCCCTTGAGGAACGACTGGTCGGCGAAACTGGCCTTGACCATCTCCTGGCAGTCGTCGAAGTTGCCCTCGATGGCGATGTTATGGATGTTGTCGCCAAAGATGGTGGTCATCTGCCGGCGCTGTACTTCCGAAACGCGCTGGTGCGGGTGAAGGATGAAGATATCGACGTTGTCGCAACGACGGCAGCCTTCGATGGCCGCAGAGCCGGTGTCGCCACTGGTGGCGCCGATGATCACCACACGCTCGTTGCGCTTGGCCAGCACGTGATCGAGCAGGCGGCCGAGCAGTTGCAGAGCGAAGTCCTTGAAGGCCAGCGTCGGGCCATGGAACAGCTCGAGCACCCACTCGTTGCTGTTCAGCTGACGCAGCGGTGCCACCGCGGCGTGGGCGAACTCACCGTAGGTCTCTTCAAGGATTTTCTTGAAATCGGCATCGGCGATGCTGCCTTCGACAAACGGGCGCATGACGCGCAAGGCCAGCTCGTGATACGGCAGCCCGGCCCACGAGGCGATTTCTTCCTGGGTGAAGCGTGGCAGGTTTTCTGGCACATACAGGCCGCCATCGCTGGCCAGGCCTGCCAGCAGGACGTCTTCGAAATTCAGGGCCGGTGCCTGGCCGCGGGTACTGATATATCGCATATGCAAACCTTCGGTTTGAGCGGCAAGTTGCAAGGTGCAGGCTACAAGAAAAAGCGGATCGGCATTTTTCCTGCGTGCTACACCCTCCCTTGCCACGAATGTAATCGGTTCAAAGCTTCAACCCCGTACTGCGCTTGTTCGCAGCTGAGAGCCTGGAGCTTAATTGAGCTGCTCGACGCGGATGCGCACGACCTTGCCGACCACATCCTGCAAGGCTTCCAGGGCGACAATAGCGTCGTTGATACGTTGTTCGACCACACCGTGGGTCAGCAGGATCATCGGCACCAGGCCATCCTGTTCCTCAGCTTCCTTCTGCATGATCGACTCGATGTTGATGCCACGCTCCGACAGGATGCTCGCCACCTGTGCCAGCACCCCCGGGTGATCCTTGGCCTGAATGCGCAGGTAGTACGCGCTTTCGCAGGCTTCGATTGGCAGGATCGGGTGAGCCGACAGGGCATCAGGCTGGAAGGCCAGGTGCGGTACACGGTTTTCCGGGTCGGAGGTCATGGCGCGGACCACATCCACCAGGTCGGCAACCACCGAGGAAGCCGTCGGTTCCATACCGGCACCGGCGCCGTAGTACAGCGTGGAACCGGCGGCATCGCCATTGACCATTACAGCGTTCATCACACCATTGACGTTGGCGATCAGGCGGTCGCTCGGGATCAGCGTCGGGTGCACGCGCAGCTCGATGCCTTCGGCCGTGCGGCGGGCAACCCCCAGGTGCTTGATGCGGTAGCCAAGGGCCTCGGCATAGTTCACATCGGCCGTGGTCAGCTGGGTGATACCCTCGGTGTAGGCCTTTTCGAACTGCAACGGAATGCCAAAGGCGATGGACGCCAGAATGGTCAGCTTGTGGGCGGCATCGATACCTTCGACGTCGAACGTCGGGTCGGCCTCGGCATAGCCCAGCGCCTGGGCTTCGGCCAGCACGTCGGGGAACGCACGGCCTTTTTCGCGCATCTCGGTGAGGATGAAGTTACCGGTGCCATTGATGATGCCGGCCAGCCAGTTGATGCGGTTGGCCGATAGCCCTTCGCGGATGGCCTTGATCACTGGGATGCCGCCTGCGACTGCCGCTTCGAACGCGACAATGACGCCCTTCTCGCGAGCCTTGGCGAAGATTTCGTTGCCATGCACGGCGATCAGCGCCTTGTTTGCGGTCACCACGTGCTTGCCGTTTTCGATGGCCTTGAGTACCAGGTCACGGGCAATGGTGTAGCCACCGATGAGTTCGATGACAATGTCGATCTGCGGGTTGCTTGCAACGTCGAACACATCAGCGGTAATGGGGGTACCGGTAATCTGACAGTTCGGGTTCTGCGAGCGCATGGCGATCTGTGCCACTTCAATACCGCGCCCGGCACGGCGGGCAATCTCCTCGGCGTTGCGCTGAAGTACATTGAAGGTACCGCCACCGACGGTCCCCAACCCACAGATGCCTACTTTGACCGGTTTCACTGTGAACTCCCCATTGAACGGACGGCACCTGCGCCGACCGTGAAACATGCCGTCACCCCATGACGACGGCGTACTGAATGAATTACTTGGTCGCTTGCTGCTGGCTGGCAAGGGCCAGCTTGGCCACTTGCGGCGCTGGCTGGTAGCCCGGGATCACCTGGCCGCTTTCAAGCACGATCGCCGGCGTACCGTTGACGCCGATCGACTGCCCCAGCTGGAACTGCTTGCCGACCGGGTTGGCGCACTTGGCGGCCTTGATTTCCTTGCCATCGATCATCTTGTCCAGCGCCGCGCGGCGGTCGCTGGAGCACCACACCGCCTGCAACTGCTCATCACCCGGCGAGCCCAGGCCCTGACGCGGGAAGGCGACATAACGCACTTCGATACCGCGACGGTTCAGCTCGGGCACTTCGGCGTGCAGCTTGTGGCAATACGGGCAGGTGGTGTCGGTGAAGACGGTGATGTGCGACTTGGTTTCGCCCTTGGCAGGATAAACCACCATCTCGGCGGCCGGAATGCCATTGATGAGCTTGGCGACGCCCAAGCGTTCGGTCTTCTCGGTCAGGTTGACCGGCTTGCCATCCTGGATCTGGAACAGGTAGCCCTGCATCACGAACTGGCCATCGGCGCTGGCATACAGCACGCGGCCGCCCTGCAGCTTGACCTCATAGAGGCCGCTGACTGGGCTGCTGGCAACGCTTTCTACCGGTACTTCCAGTTCCAGGTTCTGCAACGACTTGCGAATAGCCTGCTCGGCACCGGCATTGGTATCGGTGGCCGCGGCAACGGCGAAGGTACTGGCCAACGCCAACGCGGCGGCGGCGAACATCTGGGTCACGCGCATGGGAACTCCTGAAGGCGGACAGGGGCCGGAGGGCGTCGCCTGCGCAAAAACGCGGCGACCGTGCGGCCCTTGGTGCAAACCGCCCAAGCCTACCACAACACGCTGCCAATGAAGGGGTCTGCAGGTGCCGGTTGGCGGATCATGAAAATCATTCATCCACGCGGGTGGTGCTGGGCGTGCAACTGCTGCAAGCGGGCCTTGGCCACATGGGTGTAGATCTGCGTGGTCGACAGGTCACTGTGGCCCAGCAGCATCTGCACCACCCGCAGGTCGGCGCCGTGGTTGAGCAAGTGGGTGGCAAAGGCATGGCGCAGGGTGTGCGGTGACAGAGGCTTGTCGATCCCGGCAACGCGCGCCTGGTGCTTGATACGGTGCCAGAAGGTCTGGCGGGTCATCTGCTCGCCACGCTGACTGGGGAACAGCACGTCGCTGGGCCGCCCGTTGAGCAACTCGGCGCGGCCATCGCGCAGGTAGCGCTCGAGCCACAGCACCGCCTCCTCGCCCATCGGCACCAGGCGCTCCTTGCTGCCTTTGCCCATCACCCGCAGTACGCCCTGGCGCAGGTTGACCTGGTCGAGGGTCAGGCTGACCAGCTCGGTGACCCGCAGGCCGCAGGCATACAGCACCTCGAGCATGGCGCGGTCACGCTGGCCGATGGCTTCGCCCAGGTCCGGGGCCTGCAACAAGGCTTCAACGTCGGCTTCCGATAGCGACTTGGGCAAGGGTTTACCCAGTTGCGGCATTTCCACCTGCAGGGTCGGGTCGACAGCGATCAGCTTTTCGCGCAGCAAGTAGCGAAAGAACCCCCGCAGGCCAGAGAGGAAACGCGCGGTGGAACGCGGCTTGTAGCCCTGGTCGAGGCGCCAGGCCAAGTGATCGAGGATCAAGTCACGGCCAGCATCGGGCAGGGTTACGGCGTGCTCCTGCAGCCAACCGTTGAACAGGGCCAAATCGCTGCGGTAGGAGACGCGGGTGTTATCGGACAGGCCTTTTTCAAGCCACAGGGCATCGAGAAACTGATCGATCAGGGGGTGGTCCAGGGCAGGCATGCGCGGGGGGCTTAGTAATGAGAGGTCGACAGTGTTTCACAGCAGGTTGTGGTTGTCTGTACTGGCCCTATCGCCGGCAACCCGGCGATAGGGCCAGTACAGGAAGCTTCAGGGCTGCGGCAACACCGGCACCGGACGTTTGTCCTCGTCGATGGCCACAAAGCTGAATACTCCATGGATCGCTCGCTCGCGGCCATCCAGGTACATGTTCTCGACAAACACATCCACCTGTACCTGCAAGCTGGTATTGCCAACCTTGATCACCGTGCCCACCAACTCCACGATCGAGCCCGCCGGGATCGGGTGCTTGAAGTCGATACGGTCGGTGGACACCGTTACCAGGGGCAAGCGGCAGAAGCGCGTAGCGGCGATGAACGACACTTCGTCCATCCATGCCAGTGCGGTACCGCCGAACAGGGTGTTGTGGTGGTTGGTGGTGTTGGGGAACACCGCCTTGGTCACGCGGGTCACCGACAGCTCGGTGCGGCGCTGGATTTCCTGGTCTCGGGTAGTCATGTCGGTCACATCTGAAGGGGTTCAAAACGCAAAAAAGCAGCCCGAAGGCTGCTTTTTTCTCGCTAGGCGGCCAGGGCCGCCAGGCAAACTGTACTCAGGACAGTTTTTCCTTGATGCGAGCGGCTTTGCCGGACAGGTCGCGCAGGTAGTACAGCTTGGCTTTACGCACGTCACCACGACGTTTCACGGCCAGGCTGTCGATCTGCGGGCTGTAGGTCTGGAAGGTACGCTCAACGCCAACGCCGCTGGAGATTTTGCGCACGGTGAAGGCGCTGTTCAGACCGCGGTTACGCTTGGCGATAACGACGCCTTCGAACGCCTGCAGACGGGAACGCTCACCTTCCTTCACTTTAACCTGGACGACGATGGTGTCGCCTGGTGCGAAGGCTGGGATTTCCTTGCTCATCTGCTCGGCTTCGAGCTGCTGGATGATCTTGTTGGTCATGCTGTGCTCCTAAGATGGATACGTGATCCACCATCGATACGTTTAACTATCGTCCCGCTCGCGGAGATATTCCTCGAGCAGCTTCTTCTCTTCTCCAGAAAGCGAGCGACTTTCCAGAAGATCGGCGCGTCGTTCGAAGGTCCTACCAAGGGACTGCTTCATCCTCCAACGCCGGATGTGTGCATGGTTGCCACTGAGCAACACGTCGGGAACACGCTGATCCGCATACACCTCAGGTCGGGTGTAGTGCGGGCAATCGAGCAGACCGTCAGTGAAGGAATCTTCCTCCGCCGAGTCCACATGCCCTAAAGCTCCGGGCAGCAGCCGTGTAACCGCATCGATCAGTACCATGGCCGGCAGCTCGCCACCGGAAAGCACATAGTCACCAATCGACCACTCCTCATCGACATGAGCCTCGATAAAGCGCTCGTCGATGCCTTCATAACGACCGGCGATCAGAATCAGCGATTGCTGTTCAGCCAGGCCTTTGACCGCTTGCTGAGTCAGCTTGCGGCCTTGCGGCGAAAGGTAGATCACCTTTGCCGATGCTCCGGTCGCTTGCCTGGCGCTAACCAGGGCGTCTTCCAGAGGCTTGATTTTCATCACCATGCCCGGACCACCGCCAAACGGCCGATCATCCACGGTATGGTGGCGATCTGTGGTGTAGTCCCGCGGGTTCCAGCAAGTCACCTGAAGCAACCCCTGTTTCACCGCGCGGCTGGTAATGCCGTACTCCGTGATGGCCGAGAACATCTCGGGAAACAACGTGATGACGTCTACGCGAAGGTTTCCCATCGTTTAGAAGTCCGCGTCCCACTCAACCCGCATCACGCCTGCTTCCAGGTCGATTGCCAGCACACATTGCTCCGTATAGGGCAACAAACGCTCGCGATCATCCAGGCTGCCTGCGCAGGGTTTGACCACCATTACATCGTTCGCACCGGTCTCCAACAGGTGATCGACCTTGCCGAACAGTTGTTCGTCCTGGTTGATGACCTTCAGCCCCTGCAACTGGTACCAGTAGTACTCGTCGACGGGCAGGTTGGGCAAAAGGCTCCGCGGGATGCAGATTTCGAAGCCGCTCAGAAGACGGGCTTCATCACGATCATCGAGGCCTTTCAATTTCACGACCAGGCCCTTTTGGGAGCCACGACCGCTGACCAGCTCGACCTGCTTTACCTTGCCTTCGTGCCGAAGCGTCCAGCGTGGATAATCCAACAGGTTTTCAATCGGATCGGTAAAGGAATACACCTTCACCTCGCCGCGAACGCCGTGAACCGAAAAAATCTTGCCAACGACGATGAGGTCGTCAGCCTTTTCTGGCGTCGCGTTCATATGACTCAGGCAGCGGCCTTGGCAGCGTCCTTCAGCAGCTGAGCAACACGCTCAGACGGCTGCGCGCCCTGGCTCAGCCAGTAGGTGACGCGTTCCTGGTTGACCGACAGCTTGACTTCGGCGCCCGATGCGATCGGGTTGAAGAAGCCAACGCGCTCAACGAAACGGCCGTCACGGGCGTTACGCGAGTTGGTCACGGTCAGGTGGTAGAAAGGGCGCTTTTTCGAGCCGCCACGGGCAAGACGAATGGTTACCATGTGAACATCGTTCCTATAGTCGGTGCTGCAAATCTGAATGCCAAATAGGCACACGGGTGCCCAAAAGGCCGCATATTCTCAGGGAATACACGGACATTTGCAAATGCCTTTTTCGGCAGGGCCTTGCCTTGCCGTTCAGATTTGCCGGTTAAGCCACGGATTTCGCGGCCGTTACCCGCCGCAGCGGGGGTTCTGAGCGTTCCATCTGTTAACAGACGAACGCCCGGAATAAGGGTTACAGCTTCGGCATGCCGCCACCGGGCAGCATCCCGCCAAGGCCGCGCATCATTTTGGCCATGCCGCCTTTGGCAGAGAATTTCTTCATCATCTTCTGCATCTGCTTGTGCTGCTTGATCAGCCGGCCGATGTCCTGCACCTGGGTGCCAGAACCCAAGGCGATACGGCGCTTGCGCGAGCCGCTGATCAGGTCAGGGTCGCGACGTTCGGCCGGGGTCATCGAGTTGATGATCGCTTCCATCTGCTTGAACTGCTTCTCGGCCGCACCCTGGGCGTTGCCCATCTGCGACAGGTTGACCCCGCCGATGCTCGGCAGCTTGTCCATCAGGCCACCGAGGCCGCCCATGTTTTTCATCTGCTGCAACTGGTCGCGGAAGTCCTCGAGGTCGAAGCCCTTGCCTTTCTTCAGCTTCTTGGCCAGCTTGTCGGCCTTGGCCTTGTCGATGGTCTGCTCGGCCTGCTCGATCAGACTGAGCACGTCGCCCATGCCGAGGATGCGCGAAGCGACGCGGTCCGGGTGGAAGGGTTCGAGGGCTTCGGTCTTCTCGCCCATACCGATAAACTTGATCGGTTTGCCGGTAATGGCACGCACCGACAGCGCGGCACCGCCACGGGCATCACCGTCGACCTTGGTCAGCACCACACCGGTCAGCGGCAGGGCTTCGCCAAAGGCCTTGGCAGTGTTGGCGGCGTCCTGGCCGGTCATGGCGTCGACCACGAACAGGGTCTCGATCGGCTTGACCGCGGCATGCAGAGCCTTGATCTCGTCCATCATGTCGGCGTCGATGTGCAGACGGCCGGCGGTATCGACGATGACCACGTCGATGAACTTGAGCTTGGCTTCGCGGATCGCCGCCTCGGCGATGGCCACCGGCTTCTGGCTGATGTCGGACGGGAAGAAGGTCACGCCGATGTCGTTGGCCAGTGTCTCCAACTGCTTGATCGCCGCCGGGCGATAGACGTCGGCCGACACCACCATCACGCTCTTCTTCTTACGCTCCTTGAGGAAGCGCGCCAGCTTGCCGGCGGTGGTGGTCTTACCGGCACCTTGCAAGCCGGCCATCAGCACCACGGCAGGCGGCGCGGCGTTCAGCGCGAGGTCCTCGTTGGCCGCGCCCATCAGGCTTTCCAGCTCGGCCTGGACGATCTTCACGAACGCCTGGCCCGGGGTCAGGCTGCGCGACACCTCGGTGCCGACCGCACGTTCCTTGACGCTGTTGACGAAATCCTTGACCACCGGCAGCGCAACGTCGGCCTCGAGCAGGGCCATGCGCACTTCGCGCAACGTATCCTTGATGTTGTCTTCAGTCAGCTTGGCCTTGCCGGTGACATGGCGCAGCGTCTGTGACAGGCGGTCGGTCAGGTTTTCGAACATGGTGATCCTTTCAGGCCCAGTAAAAGCCGAGATTCGTCAGGCGCCCAGGTGAAAATGCACACGCGCTGGGCACAGCAAGGCGGCGATTATAGCGAAGACCGGCGGCAACGCACACCTTGGCTTCCCAGCGGTGGGCTGCAAGCGTGACGGTGCGAGAAATGCAGCCATCTCACGAATCTGTCTTTGCGTGCAGCGTGAGGCTTGCACCTCACTAGCCCCCCCGGCGCGATCTATGCCAAACTCCGTCTCTTTAAGGCTCGCCAACCAGCACTTATGGTCTCCTCACCCAGCCTCATCCCCAACCTGATCGCCGCCGGCCTTTATATAGCAGCGACCGTCTATCAGGGTTCGCGACTGGCCCAGTCGAACAAAGCCGACAAACGGCTGCTTGGTTTGCTCGGCGCCCTTGCCGTAATTGCCCAGGGCGGGGCCCTGTTCTTCCAGTTGATCACCCCGCTCGGCCTGAGCCTGGACTTCTTCAGCGCCGCTAGCCTGATCGCCGTGGCAGTCATTGCCCTGACCCTGTTGGCCTGCCTGCGCATCCCCGTCGAGAACCTGCTGGTGCTGCTGTTCCCGCTCGGCGCAGTAACAGCGTTGCTGGCGCAGTTCGCACCGCCTGGCACCGTACCGCTGATCAACGAAGAACCGGGCATTCTTGCCCATATTCTGCTGTCGATCCTGGCCTACGGGCTATTCACCATCGCGGTGTTCCAGTCGCTGCTGCTGCTGTTGCAGGACCGCCAGTTGAAGAACAAGCACCCTTCCGGCCTGATCCGCAACTTCCCGCCGCTGCAGACCATGGAAAGCCTGTTGTTCGGCTTCCTCTGGGCAGGCTGGTGCCTGCTGTCGCTGTCGCTGATTTCCGGTTGGCTGTTCCTCGACAACCTGTTCGCCCAGCACCTGGTGCATAAAACCTTGCTGGCCTGCGTTGCCTGGGTCGTGTTCAGCGTACTGCTGTGGGGCCGCACCCGCCTCGGCTGGCGTGGCCACAAGGCGATCCGCTGGACGCTGGCCGGTTTCTGCCTGCTGATGCTGGCCTATTTCGGCAGCAAGCTGGTTCGCGAATTCATCCTGCATATCTGACGGTTGCCCATGGACACCCTGCCGTACGCTCCGCTACTCGGCATTCTGGCACTGGCGCTGCTCTGGTCGGCGCTGCTCACCGCCGTGGACACCGCCCGCCTGCAACTCAATGGCTCGCTACGCGCCGGCGAAGACGGCCAGCCCGCCTTGCCCACCCAGGCCCTGGTGCTCTGCGCCAGCCTGGGCAAGCTGTTGGTACTGGGCCTGGCCTGCTTGATCGGCCAGCGCTACAGCGGCGAGCACGGTTTCTGGCTGGCCGGCCTGGCCGCCGCCATGGCCTTGCTGATTTTTGCCGAATACCTTCCGCGGCGCCTTGCACGGCGCAACCCGCAAGCCATCGTCAGCCTCGGCGCAAGCCTGTTGAGGTTGCCGCTGGCACTCCTGCAGCCCTTGGCCTGCCTGCTGGACGGCTGTGCCAAGCTGATCCTGCGCCCGTTCCGCGTGCAACCCACAGCCGTGGCCCTGCACCCGCAGGAAGATGACGACTACGCCGAGGATGAAGACCTCGACACACCACGCCACGGCCTGCTGGATGGCCTGCAGTCCCTGGACAAGATCACCGTCAATGACATCCTGGTGCCGCGCAACGAAGTCGACGGCATCAACCTGGACGAGCCGATCGAGCGCATCATCGAGCAGTTGATCGTCAGCCGGCACACCCGTCTGCCGGTCTACCACAACGACATCAACCAGGTCGAAGCGATCCTCAACACCAAGCTGATCAGCCACCTGCTGCCCAAAGCCGAGCTGACCCTGGAAAAACTCCACAGCGCCTGCTACGAGCCCTATTTCGTACCGGAAAGTACGCCATTGCAGCTGCAGTTGCTGAACTTCCACAAACAACAACGCCGGCTGGGCGTGGTGGTGGACGAATACGGCGAGGTACAGGGTATCGTCACCCTCGAGGACATCCTCGAAGAGATCGTCGGGGAGTTCGAGGACGAGCACAGCCTGGACAACCCCCATGTACACCCACAAGCCGATGGTACCTTTGTCATCGAAGGTACAGCCTCGCTGCGGGAGATCAACCGTACCCTGGGTTGGCACCTGCCGTGCGACGGTGGCCCGAAGACCTTGAATGGGCTCGTCACCGAGGCCCTGGAGAGCATCCCGGAAAGCGCCGTCTGCCTGAAGATCGGCCGCTATCGCCTGGAGATCCTCGAAACAGAGGACAATTGCGCCAGCAAGGTACTGGTGTGGACCGTGACCCGATAGCTATACTCGGGTCACGCTTACCCAGCCCCGCCGTCCCGCCTGCTACCCGCACCCGGCGCCCCACGGCCAGTCCGCTCCACTGACACGCCCTGCGGTCCTGCTTCAACACCCCGAACAGTGCCCGCCCCGCCCCTATCCCCCTTGGGCTATCGTCAGTCGGGCGAGCAAAACAACAATACGCTCCGGCGTCTGCAAATGCGTGCCTGCCCTCTGTTGATGAGCGCGCCTTCGCGGGCCAAGCCATGGAGCACGATCCGACTGTTAGGGACCTACTTAATGACAACCAGCACTTATGCCCAAGCGCCTGCGGCGCCGGTCAACTCGCCCGCGCGGGTGGCCACCGCCAGCTTCATCGGCACGGCCATCGAGTTCTACGACTTCTACGTTTACGCCACCGCCGCCGCGCTGGTGATCGGTCCGGTGTTCTTCCCATCCGGTTCGGGCACCGCGCAAATGCTTGCGGCGTTCCTGACCTTCGGTATCGCCTTCCTCGCCCGACCCTTGGGCTCGGCGTTGTTCGGCCACTTTGGCGACCGCATCGGCCGCAAGTCGACCCTGGTCGCCTCGCTGCTGCTGATGGGCGTGTCGACCACGCTGATCGGCGTGCTGCCGGGCTACGACAGCATCGGCGTCTGGGCGCCGATCATTCTCTGCCTGCTGCGCTTTGGCCAGGGCCTGGGCCTGGGGGGCGAATGGGGTGGCGCGGCATTGCTGGCTACGGAAAACGCACCAGAAGGCAAGCGCGCGTGGTTTGGCATGTTCCCGCAGCTTGGCCCTTCGATCGGTTTTCTGGCGGCCAATGGCTTGTTCCTGACCTTGGCCCTGGTACTCAGCGACGAGCAGTTCCGCGAGTGGGGCTGGCGCATTCCGTTCCTGCTCAGCGCCGCGCTGGTGCTGGTTGGCCTGTATGTACGCCTGAAGCTCGAAGAAAGCCCGGTGTTCGCCAAGGCAGTGGCCCGTCACGAGCGGGTGAAAATGCCGGTGGTCGACCTGTTCTCCAAGTACTGGTTGCCAACCCTGCTGGGCGCTGCGGCCATGGTGGTGTGCTATGCGCTGTTCTACATCTCCACGGTCTTCTCGCTGAGCTACGGCGTGACCACGCTGGGCTACAGCCGCGAAACGTTCCTTGGCCTGCTGTGCTTCGCAGTGGTGTTCATGGCCTTGGCCACGCCGTTGTCGGCCTGGCTCAGCGACCGCTACGGGCGCAAGCCGGTGCTGATTGTCGGCGGCCTGCTGGCGATAGCTTCGGGCTTTACCATGGAACCGTTGCTGACCTCGGGTTCGACCACGGGGGTGGCGCTGTTCCTGGCCATCGAGCTGTTCCTGATGGGCGTGACCTTCGCCCCGATGGGCGCGTTGCTGCCCGAGCTGTTCCCGACCCACGTGCGGTATACCGGCGCGTCGGCGGCCTATAACCTCGGTGGCATCGTGGGGGCCTCGGCAGCGCCGTTCTTTGCTCAGAAACTGGTGAGCATGGGCGGTTTGAGCTGGGTGGGCGGTTACGTGTCGGGGGCAGCGGTGATCAGCCTGATCGCGGTGCTGTGCCTGAAAGAGACCCGTAATACGCAGCTGTAAGGTGCAAGCCACAGGGTGCAAGCGTAGAGCGCTCCTTGCACCTTATGGCTTGTGGCGTGGCTTAGAACTCGACCTTCACCGCCTGCGACGCACGGGTCGCCTTGGCCCGCGCCGCTTCGATCGACTCGTCACGCGCCAGGCACACGCCCATACGACGCTGGCCGTTGATTTCTGGCTTACCGAACAGGCGAATGGCGGTATCCGGCTCGCTCAGCGCCGCACCCAGGTTGGCGAAGCTGGTCTGCTGTGATTGGCCCTCAGGCAGGATCACCGCCGAAGCCGAAGGGCCGAACTGGCGCACCACCGGGATCGGCAGGCCAAGAATGGCACGTGCATGCAGGGCAAATTGCGACAGGTCCTGGGAAATCAGCGTCACCAGGCCGGTGTCATGCGGGCGCGGCGATACTTCGCTGAACCATACCTGGTCGCCCTTGACGAACAACTCCACGCCAAACAGGCCACGCCCGCCCAGCGCATCGGTGACCGCCTTGGCCACCCGCTGCGACTCGGCCAGGGCCTTCGGGCTCATGGCCTGGGGCTGCCAGGACTCCTGGTAGTCGCCCTTCTCCTGACGGTGGCCGACCGGCTCCAGGAACGTGGTGCCGCCCACGTGGCGCACGGTCAGCAGGGTGATTTCGTAGTCAAAATCGATGAAGCCTTCGATGATCACCCGCCCCTTGCCAGCACGGCCGCCTTCCTGGGCGTAATCCCACGACGTCTGCAGGTCGGCATCGCTGCGCAGCAGGCTCTGCCCCTTGCCCGAGGAGCTCATCACCGGTTTGACCACGCACGGGTAACCCACGTCGGCCACGGCCTTGGCGTAGTCTTCATAGGTGTCGGCAAAATGGTACGGCGAGGTGGGCAGGTCCAGCTCTTCGGCGGCCAGGCGGCGGATGCCTTCGCGGTTCATGGTCAGCTGAGTAGCGCGAGCGGTTGGCACCACGTTAAAGCCTTCACTCTCCAGCTCAACCAGGGTCGCGGTGGCAATGGCTTCGATTTCAGGGACGATGTAATGCGGTTTTTCAGCCTCGATTACCGCGCGCAGCGCCACCCCATCGAGCATGTTGATCACGTGGCTGCGGTGCGCGACCTGCATCGCTGGCGCATTGGCGTAGCGGTCCACGGCGATCACTTCGACGCCCAGGCGCTGCAGCTCGATCACCACTTCCTTGCCCAGCTCGCCACAGCCGCAGAGCAGTACACGGGTCGCGGTTGGCGACAATGGGGTTCCGATACGGGTCATTTCAGGTCCTCGAAGGCGTCCGGGGCCGTGCCAGGCTTGGCGCAGCCCGCTGAAAAAGGACCGATATTCTACACCATCAGCCGGTAACGGCAGCCCGCCGCGCTCGAAAAGCCATGGCCAGCCACACCGCGGTCACGCCGGCGAACTTGGAGGCCATCGCGGTGCCGATCACTGCGGGGGTCAAGGCGCCAATCATGCCGAAGAAGATGAAGGTATCGACCGGAATGCTCAGCGCTGAGCTCAGCCACAGGCGGTCACGCAATGGCCGCCGGGTGATGCTGAATACCAGCCAGTCGATCAGTTCGGAGACGAAGAAGGCAGTGGCACTGGCCAGGGCAATGGCAGGCTCGGAGGTGGCGTACGACAGCACCAGGGCCATCAGCATGGCGATCAGTGCGCCGTGCCCATAGCGGGTCTGCACCATGTCGCGCAGGATGAACACCAGCCCGCCCCAGGCGGACCAGATCACGTCCAGGTGGGGGGCACTGGAAAAGGCGTAGTTGATCAGCACTACGCTGCTGATGTAGGCAATCAGATAGAACATGGCGGGTCGTCTGTGGGCAAGCCGTACAGATTACCGCTGGCGTCTTCGCCGGTAAACCCGCGCCCACAGGATCGCCCAAGGCTAGAGGATGAGGCCGGCCTCCACAGCCCGTTCATGGCACAGCTTCAGTACCGCCCGACGCTCGTCATTGTCCATCCGCCCCCAGCGGCCAATCTCGGCCACGGTACGCTGGCACCCGGTGCAGATATCCTGCTCGTCCAACGCGCAGATGCTCACGCATGGCGAGGCCACCGGCCGCTCCACACCATCACTCATCGTCAACCACCAGCTCCCGCGCATAACGTTGGGCATTGTGTACATAGTGCGCGGCACTGGCTTGCAGCAAGCGCTTCTGCTGCTCGGTCAATTCACGCACCACCTTGCCCGGCGAGCCCATCACCAGCGAGCCATCGGGGATCTCCTTGCCTTCCGGGATCAGCGCATTGGCGCCGATGATGCAGTGTTTGCCGATCCGCGCCCCATTGAGAATGACCGCATTGATACCGATCAGGCTGTAGTCGCCGACGGTACAGCCATGCAGCATGGCGTTGTGGCCGATGGTCACGCCTTTGCCCAGCGTCAGTGGCGAGCCCATGTCGGTGTGCATCACCGTACCGTCCTGGACGTTGCTGTCTTCGCCAATGTCGATCAGCTCGTTGTCGCCGCGCAGCACCGCGCCGAACCACACACTGGCTCGTGCCTGCAGGCGTACCTTGCCGATCAGCATGGCGTTAGGTGCTGCCCAGCTGGTGGGATGGCTTTCGACCCGCAGGTCGCCCAGGCGGTATTTCATAGTCGCTCCTCAGGGTATCAACGGCGGCGGGGTGTGCCCGCTCAGATTTCTATATAGCGCTCTGGGGGCTGGTGCAGGCTGATGCCTGCGTCGTACAGCAGGTTGACCAGCTCGACGATCATGATCGCCGACAACCCCCAGATCTTGTACTCGCCATAACGATAGCTGGGGACATACCAGCTGCGGCCCTGGTAATCGATGCGGTGGGTATGGTCACGCGGGTCCTGACGGAAGAATTCCAGGGGCACGCTGAATACTGCCGCGATCTCCGCATCATTGGCGTGATACTCGACGAAATCGGGGATCACCCCGACGAACGGCGTCACTTTCAGGCCATGCAGGGAAATCAGCGGGCTGAGTGGGCCGAGCACTTCGACCAAGCCAGGCGGCAGGCCGATTTCCTCTTCGGCCTCACGCAACGCGGTGAAGACCAGATCGGGGTCTTCAGGGTCGCGTCGGCCTCCGGGAAAGGCGACTTCGCCGCCGTGGGTGGACAGGCCCTTGGCGCGCAGGGTCAAAACCAGTTCGGGCGCTTCGCTGCGGGTGATGGGCAAAAGAACCGCCGCCTCGGGGAACCGTCGGTCGGTTTCCAGCGAAGCCGGTTGGTGGTTGCTCATTCGGCGAAGTAGCTCGTCCAGCATCACGCACTCTCGTTTCCAAGGCCTGCCTGCATGATGCACCAAAGCCGCGAAGCACCCAAGCCCCGCACGCTTGCAGCAGCACCGCCTGGCGCGCCAAGATAACCGCAGACAAAGGGAGACAGCATGAAATTCTGCAGCGCGTGCGGCCAGCCGGTCATTCAGCGGATCCCCGCAGGCGACAGCCGCCTGCGGTACGTCTGCGAGCATTGCCAGACCATCCACTACCAGAACCCGAACATCGTCGCCGGGGTATTGCCTACCTGGGGCAGCCAGGTGCTGCTGTGCCGGCGAGCCATCGAGCCGCGCCGCGGTTTCTGGACCCTGCCCGCCGGGTTCATGGAGAATGGCGAGACCCTGGACCAAGCCGCCCGTCGCGAAACCGTGGAAGAAGCCTGCGCCCGGGTCGGGCCGATGAGCCTGTATCAACTGTTCGACCTGCCCCACATCGACCAGGTGCATGTGTTCTTTCGTGCCGAACTGGCCGACCTGGACTTCGCGATCGGTGAGGAAAGCCTGGAAGTACGGCTGTTCGAGGAGCACGAGATCCCCTGGCGCGAGCTGGCTTTTCGCACCGTCACGCGCACACTAGAATGCTACTATCGCGACCGCATCGGGCAGCACTACCCCATAGGCCATGAGTACCTGCCGCCGATGAACGTTTCGCCCACCACTTAAGCTTGCAGGTACCGCTTCATGCGCTGGTTGTTTGCCTTTTTCTGCCTTTGCGTTACCTCGGTGTCCCAGGCGGCCTTTACCGAGACCATCATTCGCAAACCCCAACCCCCGGTGCCGGCGCAGACTCAATCGCAGACCGCCATGCAGCCGCTGATCGACAAGGTACTGGTGATCAAGTCCGAGCGCCGCCTGCAACTGATCAGCCGGGGCGAGCCGCTCAAGACCTACCGCATCTCCCTGGGCAAGCAGCCCAAGGGGGCAAAGGAGCGTGAAGGCGACAAGAAGACCCCAGAGGGCCTTTACTGGCTGGACTGGCGCAAGCAGAGCGACCGCTTCAACCTGGCCATGCACATCACCTACCCGAACATCAGCGACGCCGCCCGCGCCACCCGCGAGGGCTGGAGCGCCGGCAGCATGATCATGATCCATGGCACGCCGATCAACGATGACTATCCCGAGTGGTATTTCCACACCCTTGACTGGACCGATGGCTGCATCGCCATGCGCAATGCCGACATGCGGGAAGTCTGGGAACTGGTGCGCGACGGCACCCTGATCGAGATTCGTCCCTGATCGTCCTGCATTCCAACTCAGGATGTAGGAGCTTTCTCACCTCAATTCCACATCTGCCCTACGTTTGCGTAGGCAGCAGACTGCATCCAATCGAATGGCAAAATTTCTAGCATCCACGCAAACGAGTACGTAAGCCGTACGCCTTTTGCGGGGTTCACCCATGCCGTTCCGATTTCACCCGGTCGCCAGCAGGCTACTTGCCTGCTACCTGTCGTATTGGCTGGCCGCACCGATGGCGCAGGCCAATGACCCCGCCAGCCAGCAGCTGCGCGAACAGCAGCAGACAGGGCGGCAGCTGGAGCAGCAACAACGGCTGGAGCGCTGGCTACGTGCCCCGTCCGCCGTGCGCAACGGCGCGCCGTCGTCTGCCGAGCCCGGCGACGGCCACTGCTGGGCGGTCAGTGGCGTGCGTCTGGCCGGCAACCACCTGCTGTCGACCCAAGCCCTCGCCCCCACTGTTCAAGCCCTGGTGTCCCCCTGCATGGGCGTCGCCGATATCAACCGCTTGCTCAAAGCCATCACCCAACGCTATGTGCAGGCCGGCTACCCGGCCAGCCGCCCTTACCTGCAGCACCCACCCGCGCAGGGCGACGCGTTGGATATCCTCATCATCGAGGGCTTCGTAGAATCGGTCGAGCTTGACGTCGAACGGCCGCTTTCCCTGCACAGTGCCTTCCCCAACATGCTTGGGCAGCCGGTTTACCTGCCAGACCTCGAGCAGGGGCTGGACCAGCTCAACCGCCTGCGTGCCTACGAACTGAGTGCCGACCTGCTGCCAGGTGAAATGCAGGGAGGCACCCGGGTGCTGCTGCAATCCCGCCAGGGAGACTCGCGCTGGCACCTGGACAGCCGCTTCGACAACCGCGGCAGCCCCCTGACGGGGCGTTACCGCCTTAACCTGACCCTCGGCGTAGACAGCCCGCTTGGCCTCAACGACGATCTGCGCCTGTCACTGGCGACCACGGTTATCGATGCGCCCGGGCGCAGCCAAGGCGTCAGCGCCTACTACAGCATTCCCTACGGTCCCTGGACCTTCACCCTCAATGCCAGCCAATTGAGCTACAACGCGCCCCTCCCGCAGAGCGTGCAGCGCAGCAGCGGCAGCAGCCAATACCAGGGCGTGAGCGTCGAACGCATGCTCTGGCGCAACCAGCACGGCATGCTCAGCGCCAGCGCCCGCCTCGATCGCAAGCAACTGATCAACCGCACCGGTGGTGCCCTCGTCCAGTTGCAAAGCCCGACCCTGACCAGTGTGGAAGCCGGCCTCAACCTGCTGTGGCTGGACAACGGTGTCTGGAACACCTACGTCGGCGTCGCCCAGGGCACAGGCTGGCTCGGCGCCACGCAACCCGCGCGACGTGCGGACGCGCCCCCCCGGGATTTTCGCAAGTACCGCGCCAACCTGCTGCACCTGCGTCAGGGGCCGGCGAACCGGCCATGGCGCTGGCAGAGCGAGCTTGCCCTGCAGTACAGCAGCCAGGCCCTGCCCGCAGTCGAGCAGATGCTGCTCAGCGACGACTCGGCCGTGCGCGGCTTTCGCCAACACACCTACAGCGGCGCCAGTGCCGCCGTCTGGCGCAACACCTTGAGCCAACCTCTGCCACTGGGCTGGACCGCACCTGCCCAGGTGCGTCCCTACCTGGGTCTGGACACAGGCTGGCTACGCCTGGCGCAGCGCTCCCCCTCGCAGCGCCTGACAGGGGCCGCGGTCGGCGTTGAACTGAGCCTGCCGCACAGCCGCCTTCGCCTGGACTACCAGCGCGCCCTCTACACCAGCGACCGGCACCGCCCGCTTCTGGAGCCCGGCTTCTGGGTAGTGGAGTGGGCCTTGGACCTCTGATTCACCCACAACAAAGAGAACGAGAACATGCACACACTCTCGCAGTTACCGTCTATCCACCCCAATACCTTGCGCTGGGCCATCTTCCTCGCCCTGCTCAGTTCTACCACCGCCCTGGCCCAGGGTGGGCTGGAAGCCGCCCCTGGCCCCGGTGGCATACCAGTCATCAACCATGACCACGGCGTCCCGGTGATCGATATCGTCGCGCCCAACGCCGGTGGCCTGTCGCACAACCAGTTTCTCGACTACAACGTCGCCAGCCCCGGGGTGGTGCTGAACAACGCCTTGCACGCCGGCCAATCGCAACTGGCCGGTGCGCTCGCCGCCAACCCGCAGTTCCAAGGCCAGGCAGCGTCGACCATCCTCAACGAAGTGGTCAGCCGCAACGCCTCGCTGATCGAAGGCCCGCAAGAGATCTTCGGGCGCCCGGCCGACTACATCCTGGCCAACCCCAATGGCATTACCCTCAATGGCGGCAGCTTCATCAACACGACCCGTGCCGGCTTTCTGGTGGGCACGCCAGAACTTCAGGACGAGCAGCTCAAACACCTCAATACGCTGCACGCCAGCGGTACCTTGCAGGTACTTGACGGCGGCCAGAGCAATGCCGAAGGCGCGCTCGAACTGATCGCGCCGCAGCTGGACAGCACAGGCACGCTCATGGCCGGGCACGACCTCAACGTCACCGTTGGCCGCAACCGCCTCGGCTACAACGACGGGCAGGTGCTCGAGCACTTGCCCGGCACGGCGTCGAGCATCGACGCCAATCTGTTCGGCGCCATGCGGGCCGGGCGCATACGCGTAGTCAGCACCGCCGAAGGTGCCGGGGTCCGCATGGGGCCAGTGCAGGCCAAGGCCGATCATGGCATCAGCATTCAGTCAGCCGGCGCGCTGCGGGTCGACGGTACTGCCGACCGTCCAGGTGAACTGCACACCGAGCAGGGTGAACTGCTGCTCACCGCCGCCGATGACCTGACGCTGCGCGCGGTCGACGGCAAGGCCGACCGCATCGAGGCCAAGGCCGGCAAAGCCCTCATTCTCGATGCCGATACCCGCGAGCACATCGCCCACGACCGTGAAAACTGGAAGAAAAAGGTTCTGTTCATCACCCGCGAGACCTACAGCCGCGAGCGCACGACCACCGAGCGCCAGCAGCGCGGTACACAGTTGCAAGGCAATAACGGCATACAGTTGCAGTCCGGCGCCGACATGCGTCTGGTGGCCGCCGAGGTGAATGCCGGCGGTGACCTGACCCTCGACAGCGGTGCCAACCTGGACATCGTCGCGGGCATCGACAGCCAGCGCATCGAAGAACAGGTACGCCACCGCAAGGACCTGTGGCGCGGCGACAGTGATTCACAGCAGTACAAGGAAACCGCGCGAGGCAGCTCGCTCAGTGCCGGGCACGTGGCCGTCAAGGCGAACGACACACTCACTGTACAAGGCAGTACACTGCATGGCCGCAACGACCTGGACCTGCATGCCAAACAGGTCGAAATCGGCACCACGGCCCTGCAGGAACAGGGCACACGACGCAACTACCGAGGCGACCTGGTATCCGGCACCTTCTTTGCTGACCGCCAGGGTAATGACACCCAGGCCCAGGTCGTTACCGGCAGCAGCGTCAAAGCGGACGGTAAGCTGCAAGTCACCGCTGACCAGGTCAGCGTCAAGGGCAGTACCGTTCACGGCGGGCAAGACGCTGTGCTCTACAGCGAAAAGGGTGCGCTGGCGATCGGGGCAGACCATGGCAGCTCCACGTCGAGCGAGCACGAGAACAACAGCAAGCTGTTCGGCCTGATAGGGCGCGACCGCGAGCACACGCAACGCAAGCAACACGCCCTGGTCAGCGACGTCAGCTCTGCCTCCAACCTGCGCCTGGCCAGCGCCGACGAGCTGCGCATCAATGGCGCCAACGTTGAGGCCGGCAAGCACCTGCAGGTCGAAGCCAAGGGCGACCTGATCATCGACAGCACGCAATCGGTCGCTGACAGTGACACCCGCAGCCAGCAGCGTAGCTTCGTAGCCAGCGCCAAGCAGACTCAAGACGCCGAAGACGGCAAGCCCGGCTCCCGCCAATACGCCGCGGGCCTGGCTTACGAGGTTGTCACCACCTCAGGCAAGCAGCGCGAGGTCTCTCAGGTGGCCAGCGCACTGAAGGGCGCGACGGTTGCCCTCAACAGCGGCGCGCACCTGCAGGTCAATGGCTCCAGCGTTCAGGCCGGCGCCGGTGACCTGGACATCCAGGCCAAGCAGATGAGCCTCGGCGCGGCCCGTAACACGCGCGATTCATCCACCAACACCACGCGCAGCGGTGGCGGGCTCACGGTAACCGGCGGCATCGACCGGATAGGTAGCCAGTTCGAAGGCCAGCACAACGTCGAGACGGTCACCGAGCACGACAGCAAGGTGCAGCGCAGCACGTTGCAGGCCAGTGGCGACCTCAAGCTCGGCGCAGATGAACTGGTCGCCGAAGCTGCCAAGGTGGAAGCGGGCAACGGCCTCAAGGTGACCGCCAAACGCATCGAGAACCGCGCCGTGCAAGACATCCACGAACGTGAAGAACGCCGGGAAGACTGGCAAGGCAGCCTTGGTGCCAGCGTCGAATACCGAGACCTTACCCGGCCGATCGAGCGCTTGGTGCTGGGCGAAGAAGCCGCGCGCTTCCAACAGGCGTCCCCCGAGGACGCAATGGTTGCGCCCAGCATGGGCGCCGACATGACCGTTGACCACCTCAAACGCCTGGAAAACCAGCGCCGCGGCTTTGCCCATGTGAGTGAACTGTCCGGCGCGACGGCCCAGGTCACGGCCGACTCTATCGATGACCAGGGCACCGCCTGGCGCGCCAACGCCGGCGCATTGCAGATCGATGCGCAGCAACACACCCTGCGCGCCGCAAAGCATACCCAGGAAAACACCGGCGAACGGCTGGCCTACGGCGGCGACCTGAGGGTCGACACCAGTACCGGCGAAGACCTGAACGTGCGTGTCACCGGCAAGGGCGGTTCGTTGTCCAGGCAAGACACCGCCAGCACCGCCGTGCCCGGCAGCCTTTACGGGCAACAGGGCATTCAGGTGCAACTGGGTAGCGATGGCCGCTATGAAGGCGTGCGCATCGACGGTGGCACAGGCGACGTGGTCATGCACAGCGCCGGTTCGTTGTCGCTGACCCAAGCCAGCGACCACGCCGAACAGCGCACGCAGCAACTCGATGGCAATGCCTGGGCCAAAGTTGGCAACCGCCCAGGCAACACCGGTGTCGATGGCCGGGGTTATCTCGACCATGACCAGCGCCAGAGCGCACAGACCAAAGCCCAGGTGGCGCAGATCGACGCTCAGGGCAGCGTGCGCCTCAGCAGTGGTGGCGACCTGCTGCTCGAAGGCACCCGCATCGGCAGTCGCGAAGCCAAAGCCGGCGATATTCTGCTGCAAAGCGGCGGCCGCCTGCAGGTTACGGCGGCCAGCAATACCCAACAGGCCGAAGGCGGCGGCCTTGGCGGCGGTCTGGAGCTGGCGGCCAAAACCGGTGCCACCCGAGGTGGAGCCCTGGGTGGGCACTTCACCCATGGCAAGCAGGAGGAAAACGCCCAGCAGGCCGTCGATGCCCAGTTCCACAGCGCTGGCAAGCTGGCCCTGCAGAGCCGCGCCCGCGAAGACATCGCCCTGCACCTGGAGGGCCTGCACGCCACAGCGGAGCAGATCGATATCAATGCCGCCAGCGGCGGCATGCTGATCGAAGCCTCTTCCGACCGCGAACGACGCAACAACCTCGATATCACGGCCGGCGCTGGCTTCAACCAGTCCAAGGGGGGTACTGACGCCTACGGCCTGCACGGGCGCGCGCAGCTCAACCTGGACAAGCGCGACAACCTGACCTGGAACGCCGGCAACCTGCGCGCCGAGCGCATCGACCTGCAAAGCCGCGGCGACACCCGTATCGAAGGCGTCAGCCTGGAGGCCGGGCGTATCAAGGGTGAAATCGACGGCGACTTGCGCATCGCCAGCCGCAAGGACAACGTCGATACCCTGACCGTGAAAGGTGACGCTCGGCTGAGCAAGGAGAAGAACCCGCAGGGTTACGCCAACGCAGCCAGCGCCATGACCAGCCCCCTGGGAAGCAAGGTGAGCGCTAAGGCGGGCTCGGCCGCGAGCAAGGCAGACCCCGGTTTCTCACCCACCTTCAGCCTTGAAGTCTCCCACGTGCAACGTGACAGCGTAGCGCAGCACACCACGCTCAAAGGCAGTGAGGGCATCGACTTGAAGGTGGGGGGCGATACGCACCTGGTGGCGGCGAAGCTGCAATCGGCGAAGGGCAATGTCGCGCTCGATACCAATGCCGTGACCAAACAAACCTTGAGCGGCAACGACTATCGTCGGGATGTATCGATCGATGCTTCCAATTCGCCAGTGGACCTGGGCACGGCCATTGCCCAGATAGCCAAAGGCAAAGGTGCAGCGGACGGTGAAAATGCCCTGGACCTGGGGTTGCTGCGCACCAGCGGGCATAACCGCAGCGAGCAGTGGGTATCCAGCGTGCAAGGCAAAGCAGACTGAACACAGTAGCCCGTACGGCCCTGTCGTCGGCGCGACCCGCCCACGACAGGGCCAGAAGGGTTACCAGCGCAAATCCCGTTGCCCGGACGCCGCCTGCGCCCCCAACCACTGCGCGCCGCGCAGCAACGGCGTCAGGGCAGCCTCCGGCTGGAGCTCAAAGGCGACCTGCGCTCGGCGCCCCAGCAGGTCGGCATCCCCTGTCAGTTGATGCTGCCCTTGTTGCGCCAACTGGCCGTGCAGGCGCCAGCCGTTGTGGCAGTCCAGTTCAACCCACCCCTGGCCCAGGCTCAACGACCAAGGTTCGCTCAATGCCAGATCGCTGACCGTGATGCGGCCTTCGCTGGCGCGGCAGGCACGTCCCACGCCCTGCACTCGCAGCGTACCCTGCCACTGCCCGGCCACTCGGTAGTCAGCCTGTGCCGTCGCCTGGGCCCCCAATGCCGCCACTTCAAGCCGCCAGCGCCATGGCCAGCCGTCGGCGCGCAACTGCCAGCCCTGCCCCTGGAAACCCAACTGGGCATTTGCCTGCAAGCGCCAGGGCTGCAGCGTCCATTGCATGGGGCCGACAGGCCCCAACTGGCGCGCCTGCCCCTGCCAGAGGCTACCGCTGACCTCGTGCATGGGCAGGCCAACGCCGCGCGCCACCCATGACGCCGGTAGCTCTACCAACAGGGTCACGCTGAATACCCCGCTCACCCATAGCATCCCCCAGCGGCTCATGGTTGCACCACCAGATCGAAACGCAGCCCCTGGGCGTCCTGCTCCAGCCCCCATTGCAGGGGTTGGACACCCTCTGAGCGCAAGGCTTGCAGCCAGCCTTCCAGGACACGGTCATCGGCCACCTGGCCACGCAGCTGCCAGCGCTTGCCTTGTAGCTCGACATCGACAAGCTCAACCCGCCGCGCCTGGGCAGACTGGCGCAGCCGTTCCAGGCTCAGCCCAGGGCCGCTGCGCAGTCCAGCCGCCTGCTCTGCCAGCCCACGCCAGTGGCTCAGTTCACGCCAGTGGGACAGCCCCTCGCGCACTGCCAACACGGCCAGTAACAGACCAATCAGGTACCACGCCAGCAGCAGCCGATGGCGCTGAATCCAGTGTCGGTTCATGTTGCCGCTCCCAGGTCGAACACCACGTGCGACGCTGCGTCCTGCACCTGCACCGTCGCCCCCGCGGCACTGGCCATCTCGGCCCAAGGCGGTGCACTGCCCTCACCGTCCAGACGCAGGTACCAGCGCTGGCCGTCGAAGCGCGCCGCGTGCAGGCGCCAGCCGGGGTGATCATGCAGCCAGGCCTGTACCTGGGCTTGCAGTTCTTGCAGTTGGCGCATGTGCAGCTGCTGTTGCCGCTCGCTGTCGCGCAGGTGTTTGAGGGCCTGTGCCGCCTGCTGCGGGCTGGCCTGATTGCCAGCCACCGCCTGCACCTGCGCACGCCAAACCTGGGCTTGGCGCCATTGCTGGCTCAGCCACAACCCGCCCCACCCCGCTGCCAGCACCAGGCAAGCGGCAATCAGCCGTTGCTGATGGCGTGGCACAGCCGGCCACCTGTGGGCCGTGCGGGGCTGTTCGAACAGGCTCGGTAGGTTGTCCAGGGGCGCCAGCGCAGTTGGCCATGCACCGGCCAGCGGCACCGTGCGCTGTTGCAGCCAAGGCAGTTGTGGAGTATCGCCGAGCACCGCTGGCCAGAGCAGCCAGTGTTCCCGGCCATCGTCCCCCCGCCCTTTGTACAGGGTCGTGCCGGGTGCCCGTTGCCACTGCCAGACAAGACCCGGTTCGGGTGTCGGCAGCAGTTGGAACTCCGCCCAACAACGGTCCACCTGCACACCCCACTGAGCACACTGCCTGCGCCAGGCATGCAGGCGCTCGCGTGCCACGACCAGCAAACGCAGTTGCCCGGCGTGGCGTGACAGGCAAGCGCAGTGCACCTCGTCCGGGCCCTGCATCAGCTGATCTTCCAGCAGCAGTGGCCACTCGTCACGCTTGAGGCCGGGCGGCGCAGCCAGTTGAAACTGGCTGCACTGCTCGCCTGGTAGGATCAACGCTACCCGTGCGACCAGGCTCGCCGGTGGCTGACCCTGCCCTTCGCGTTGCACAGTACCGTTATCTAGCAGCAGCCAGTCCCAGGTATCGCCTGGGCGCAACAGCAGCCAGGGCCGGGGCTGCGCCCGTCGGTGCCATTCACGTTTCATGAACGCCCCCAAGGGAGCATGAAGGTACAGACATAGGGGGCTCCATCACGCTGTAATTCCACGCGCACACCACGGCCGGGATGCGCGGGTTGGTCGGCAGGCCAAGGCAACCAGCGGCCACCCTGGTGGTAAAGCACGTTGAACGCACTGACCCGCTGCAGTTGCTCACGCAAGCGCCAGTTGGGTTCGCTGGCGGCATACAGGTCTGCCGAGGTTTCCAGCAGCAGCGCTTGCCCATGGACGTCGAAACGCAGGCGCTGACGTTGCAGCCGCGCGCCCCCCTCGGCCTCGGGCAAGGCAGCGCCAGCCACCCACAGCAGTTGCTGGCGATCGCCCTGCCAGTCGAGCCAGCGGCTGGCCAGGGGCAGCCGCTGCTCGTATACCTGCCGCAGCACCGGGCTGTCGAAGCGCCGCTCCAGGGCAAGGCAGAACTCGAGCACGCGGGTTTCCTGGCCTTTCACTTGCAACCGCTCGCGTACCTTGAGCCAGCCGTTGACCAAGGCCGCAAGCATGACTCCCAGTACCGCAGTCAAGGCCAAGGCCACCATCAGCTCGATCAGGGTCAACCCGGCCTGACGCTGCTTCATGGGCGCTCCAGAAAAACCGTGTACTGGCCTAGCGGCAGGCGCTGGTCGCGGTCGGCGAAAAGCTGCAGCTCGCCCCGGCGCAAGTCGCGCACGCCGGTGCGACGCAGCTGCAACTGCCAGTGGCAGGACTGGCCGCCCTGGCTCAGCACACCGCTGGCCTGGTCGTTCGCCGGCCAGTACTGTTCCACGGCAAAGCGCGCCTGCAATTCACGGGCACATAACACCCCCAGGCGATGCTGCTGCACGCTGTCCTGCACGGCCAGGCGCTGGCGCAGCACCTGGCTGGTGATGACCGCCAGCACTGCGGCAATCGCCAGGGCCACGGTTACTTCCAGCAAGGTGAAGCCGCGTTGCTGACGCTTCATGGCGACATCACCGTGCGCAGTTGACCGTCACGTTCCCACTGCCAGCGTTGGCTGCCCTCGGCCCAGCGCCAGCGCACCGAGCCAGGCTGGGCCCACCCCTGGGGCGTAAACAGTAAGTGCGGCTGCGCACTGGCATGCCAGTCCGGGCGCAGCCCCTTGGGCCAGTCACCCAGGCTGACCGCCTCGACTACCCAGCCATCACCCTCACGCCGCACGAACTCGGGGTGCGTGCCCGTCCAGCGCAGCCCGCGCAACTGCCCGGCATGCCGGGCCAGAGCGGCCTGCGTATAGACGTGCGCGGCAAGCCGCTGCAACGCCTGCTCGACACTGGCCTTGCTGCTGTCGAGCCAGGCCACGGCGAGCCCGGTCATCAGCCCGGCGATGGCCAGCACCACCAGCAACTCGAGCAGGCTGAAGCCGTGCTGGCGGCCGCTCCCCCTCAAGCCCGCTTCCACCTTCAGCGCAGCGCCCATCGCTTACAACGCCCAGTTGCCCAGGTCGGCATCCTGGCCTTCGCCACCCGGCATACCATCGGCACCCAGCGAATACACATCGACCCGACCATGTTCACCCGGCATCCGGTACTGGTAAGGCGTACCCCAGGGGTCTTCCGGCAGGCGGCGCACATAGCCGTCGCTGCGCCAGGCGCGGGGCTGTGGCTCCTGGCTCGGCTTTTTCACCAGCGCGGCCAGACCTTGCTCATTGCTGGGAAAGCGCAGGTTATCCAGGCGATACATGTCCAGCGCCTGTTCCAGGGTGGCCAGGTCGGCCATCACTTTCTGCCGCATGGCCTTGTCCTGGTTGCCCAACACACTGGGCGCGACCACCGCGATCAGCAAGCCGATGATGAAGATCACCACCATGATTTCCATGAGGGTGAAGCCGCGCTGGCGGCTACGTCGATGCTGCATGGGGGTACTCCTTGTCATTTACAGTTGCAGGCCCTGGTTGAGTTGCATGATCGGCAGCAGCACCGCCAGCACGATGAACAGCACCACGGCGCCCATCACCAGGATCATCAGGGGTTCGAAAAGGGCCATGGCCGTGTCCACCTGGCGGGCGAAACCGCGTTCCTGGTCGTCGGCCACGCGTTCGAGCATGTCGGCCAGTGTGCCGCTGGCCTCGCCGCTGCCGACCATGTTCACCAGCAGCGGCGGAAATTGCCGGCTCGCCTCCAGGGCGCGATGCAGGCTGGTGCCGCCCTGCACCTGCTGGCGGACCTGCTCCATGGCCAGGTGGATACGCCGGTTGCCGACGGTTTCGGTGGCCACCTGCAAGGCTTCGAGCAGGGCCACGCCACTGCTGCTGAGGATCGCCAGGCTGCGCGCCAGGCGGGCGCTCTCCAACACCTGCAACAGCCCGCCGATACGCGGCAGGCACAGCAGCAGATCGTCGCGGCGCAGGCGCCAGCGCGGCTTGCGCAGCAACCACGAACCCAACAGGGTGGCCAGCATCGCCAACCCCAGGAGCCAGGGGCCGATGTGTACCAGGGCCTGGCTCAGGCCGATCAGCAGCGAGGTGATCAGGGGCAGGCTCTGCCCCGCGTGGGCAAACTGTTCGGTGAGCTTGGGCACCACGAAGGTCATCAGGCCGATCACCACGGCCAGTGACACGCCCATCAGCACGCAGGGGTAGATCAGCGCGGTGCGGGCCTTGTGCTGCTGGCGTTGCACCTGCTCAAGGTGATCGGCCAGCCGCGTCAAGACCTGGGCAAGCCGCCCGGAACGCTCGCCGGCCTCGACCAGCGCGCAATACAAACCGGTGAAGGGCGCACCTTGGCGGGCCAGGCTGCGCGCCAGCCCCACCCCTTCGGCGAGCGAACCCCGCAATGCCACCAGCACGGCCTGCAGGGCCGGCTGGCGCAATTGGCGCTCCAGCGTGGCCAACGCATCGACCAGGGGGATACCGGCACCGGTCAGGGTCGCCAACTGGCGGGTCAGCTCACACAGCTGGGCGCGGCTCAGGCGCTGGCTTCGCTGCCGGCCGGTGGCAGCCTCCAAGCGCTGCAACTGCCGCGGGAACAGGCCCTGCTCTCGCAGCAACTGCCGCGCATGGCGCTCGCTGTCGGCCTGCACGCTGGCCTGATGGCGCTTGCCCGCAAGATCCACGGCCTGGTAGCGAAAGGTCGGCATAGGTCAGCCCTGCACCACACGCAGCACTTCGGCCAGGCTGGTTTCGCCCCGGGCCAGGCAGTCACTGGCCATCGCCACCAGGCTCTGGCGGCGCTCGGCCAGGTAATCCTGCATGGCCAGCTCGCTGGCGCCGTTGTACAACAAGGCGACCAGGCCGGCATCCAGCTCGATGAATTCGTACAGGCCCAGGCGCCCCACATAGCCACTGCCCTGGCACTGGTCGCAGCCCACAGCTTGATAGCTGCTGCCCAGTGCCGCCAACTCCGGCCACAGGGCACGTTCGGCCGGCTGCAGTGGCTGGGCCACTGCGCAAGTGCACAGGCGCCGCACCAGGCGCTGGGCCAGCACGCCACGCAGGCACGATGCGATCAGAAAGGGCTCGACGCCCATGTCGCGCAAACGGGTTACCGCGCCTACCGCACTGTTGGTATGCAGCGTCGACAGCACCAAGTGGCCAGTGAGGCTGGCCTGCACGGCGATCTGCGCGGTTTCCTGGTCGCGGATCTCGCCGAGCATGATCACGTCGGGGTCCTGGCGCAGGATCGCGCGCAGGCCACTGGCGAAGGTGAGGCCGGCGCGGGGGTTGATGGCAGTCTGGCCGATACCGGCGATGGCATATTCCACCGGGTCTTCGACGGTGAGGATGTTGCGGCTGCCGTCGTTGAGGCTGTTCAGGCTGGCGTACAAGGTGGTGGTCTTGCCCGAGCCAGTGGGTCCGGTGGACAGCACGATGCCATTGGGCCGCGCCAGGCAACAGCGCAGGGCCTGCAGCACAGCGGCGGGCATGCCCAGATTATCCAGCGCCAGCAGGCTGGCCTGCTTGTCGAGCACCCGCATCACCACACGCTCACCGTAGATCCCGGGCAAGGTCGAAACCCGCACATCCACTTCACGCCCGGCCGCTCGCAAGGTGATGCGACCGTCCTGGGGCTGGCGTTTTTCTGCGATGTCCAGGCGCGCCGTGACTTTGATCCGCGACACCAGCATCGCCGACAGCGCCCGCGGTGGGCGCAGCACCTCGCGCAGATGGCCATCGACGCGCAGGCGCACCACCAGGCTCTGCTCGAAGGTTTCGATATGGATGTCCGAGGCGCGCAGGCGCAAGGCCTGGCCAAACAAGCCGTTGATCAGGCGGATCACGGGGGCTTCATCATCGCTTTCGAGCAGATCCTCGATGCGCGGCATCTCGCTCATCAGGCTGGCCAGATCAACCTGCTCGCCGATGCCTTCGATCAGCGCTTCGTTGGCCGCCGCGCCTGCCTGATACAACTGGCCAAGGCGCTCGTCGAACGCTGCCGGCTCCAGATATTCCAGCGCCGCCGGGCAGCCATGCACCCGCAGCAGTTCCTGCACCTGGTCACTGTCGGCATCGCGGCGCAGCCACAGCTGCCAGCCAACCTCTGCCGGAGCCATGGCCAACCCGGCCTGGCGCGCCAAGCGATAGGGCAGCATCACCAGTCACCGCCTTCAAGCCGCGCACGGCTGGCCGGAAACACCCGCAGCAACTGGCCACCCTCGGCCAGGCCTGGCAGCTTGAGTGGCGTGGTCTGCTGCAGCGTGCGGTACTTGTCTTCGCTCAGGCCCGCCAGGCTCGGCCCATCCCGCAGAATGCGCGGGCGAATGAACACCATCAGGTTCTGTTTGGTGTGCTTGCTGGCGTCGGAGCGAAACAGCCGGCCCAGGCCCGGGACATCTCCCAGGAAGGGCACACGTTGGTTGCTGGTACTCAGCTCATCACTGATCAACCCGCCAAGGATGACCAGACCGTTGTCCTCGACCATGACCTTGGTCTTGATTTCGCGCTTGTTGGTGATCACGTCGCTGGCGGCACTGGAGTCGGCGATCGACGAAACTTCCTGGACGATGTCCAGGCGTACGCTGTTGTCGATGTTGATCTGCGGCTTGATGCGTAGCTTGACCCCGACTTCCTTGCGCTCGATGGTCTGGTACGGGTTGGCGTTGTTCTGGGTCACCGAGCCGGTGACAAAGGGCACCTCCTGGCCGACCAGGATCGACGCCTCGGCGTTGTCCAGGGTCAACAGGGTGGGCGTGGACAGCAGGTTAAACCCGCTCTTGCCCTTGAGCGCATTGATCAGCATGGCGAAGTTGAAGCCGCCGCCGAAGTGGCCGACCCCCACGGTGGCACCCGTGGTGGCCGAGAGCAACTTGCCCAGGCCCTCATTGTCGCCACTGGCGGCTGCGCCGGCGATGTTGCCGATGTTCACCCCGTTGTTGCCGAAGTTGACGATGCCCCCACCGAACTTCTCATCGGCAAACAGCCACTGCACGCCCAGCTCCTGGGCCTGGCTATCGGACACTTCGGCGATGATCGCTTCGACCACCACCTGGGCGCGACGGATGTCGAGCTGTTCGACAATGGAGCGGTACGCCGCCAGTTGGCTGTCCGGGCCGACCATGACCACAGCGTTGGTGCCTTCCTCGTATTCCAGGCGTATGCCCGAGTCGCTGGCGGCTACTACCGGCGTGTCCTTGCCCTCCCCTTGCCCCGCGCCTGCGCTGGCCACGGCCCCTTCCTGGCTCAGCCCGCGCAGCACCTTGACCACTTCGCTGGCATTGGCATGGCGCAGGTACATCACCTGGGTGTTGCTGGTGTGCGCGGTATCGCTAGGCCGGTCGAGCTGAGCCAGCAAGGCCCGGACGCGGTCGGTGCTGCCTCGCACCAGCAAGGCGTTGCTGCGCGGGTCGGCAACGACCTGGGTGCTGTCGGCGCCCTGCTCGCGGGCCAGCAACCGGGTCAGCATCTGCGCGGTGTCGGCTGCGCTGGCGTGGCGCAGGGGCATGACCTGCAGCGGCTCGTCACTGACCTGGTCGAGCTGGCGCAACAAGCTGTCGATGCGCTCCAGGTTACTCCGCCAGTCGGTGACCACCAGCAGGTTGGCCGCAGGATAGGGCGTGATCACACCCACCCGTGGGTCGATCAGCGGTTTGAGAATGCCAAGCATCTGTTCGCTGGCTGCATTGCGCACATTGAACACCCGCGTGGCCACACCATCACTGCCCGCACTCTGTTTGCCGGCAGCTTCCACCGGCACCGGCTCCAGGCGCGCCGCCTGGTCGGGGACGATCTTCACGCTGCCATTGGGCAGGTCCACTGCGGCGTAGCCTTGGGCGCGCAGTTGGGCCAGGAAGATATCGTAGATGGCCTCGGCGTCATGCCGATCAACCGTGCGTACCGTGACCTTGCCCTTCACCCGTGGGTCGACGATGAAGGTGGTGCCGGTGATGCGCGACACGCTGTCGATGAACTCGCCCAGATCGGTGTCGACAAAGTTCACCTCGTACACCGGGGTACCGTTGTCATCGAAGGTTTCGGGCTCTTCTGCCCAGGCCACGCAAAGGGCCAGGCTCAAGGCAGCGGCCACGCAGTATCTGACAGGCATCGTTCATCCTTGCCGCTTGAAGCCGGTCACGGCGGGGCGTGGCGGCCAGGGCAGGCGTTCGCGCCGCCCCTGGTTGTCGAAAATCAGGCCATCGGCGTCGATGTCCTGTAACACGATCCCTGGGGCCAGGCGTTGGCCACGGCCCAAGGTGCGTACCTGCTGGCCATAGCGCAGTACCACCACACTGGCTGACAACGGCTCGGCCTTGAGGCCGCCGAGGTACTGCAGCGGCAGGCGAGTGAGCGCGATCGCCGTCGCGTCGAGGGGCGCCTGCCAGTGGCCGATCATCAGCCCCGGCAGCGGCGTCTGCGTGGTCACCGGTGAGCGTGCCGGCTGCGGCTCACGCCCCAGTTGCAACACGCACTGGGCAGCCAGCCAGCCGACCAGCGTGAGCAGGCCGGCGGTGAACAGGCGGCTAGCCCTGCTCACGCTGGCACCTGGCGTGGATGCCAGCCGGGATGGCCTTGCACGTAGCGCACTTCGGGCAGCTGCAGCGCCGCCAGTTGCCAGCCCGACGTTTGCCGCGCCAACCAGGCCTCGAGACGTTGCCACAAGGGTTCACCGGCCTGGGCCTCGAACTGCAGGCCAAAGGTGCGGCACAGGCCCTGCACCGGGTCGAGGCCTGAGATTCGCTTGCCTTGAGGGCTGTAGCTGACCTGCCAGGCCTGGCTCTGCCAGCGCGGCAGGTCCTGGCTGTTGTCCAGCAGCAACGGGTCGCCGAACAGTTGCTCCGCTGCGTTTTCCAGCACCTGTTCGACCTGTCGGGCCGGCGCCTCCACCACCGGCGCCGGGTAACTGCCGGTCAGGCTGATCAGGTGCTCGCGGGTAATGGCCTCGCCGGCAGCCAATGGGTAGTCGTAGCGCAGGCCCGGTAACAGCACTGGCATGCTGCTGTCGTCGGCCAAGGCCTGATGCAACAGGCGGTCCCAACTGCCGCCGCGGGTGTCACGGCGCCACAGCGCCTGTGGGGCGCGCGCCAGGGGCTGGTCCAGCCACGCCGCGTGGCCGGCTCGCTGGCGTTGCAACTCGGCCTGCAACTGGCGGGCACGTGCCTGTGCGGCAGGTGAAAGTTGCTGGGGGAAAGCGGCAAAGAAGCGCCCCTCGAATTGCCATTGCCCTGCCATGCGCTGGCAACGCAGGCGAAACGCACCGCTGGCACGGCAACCGGCAAACACTACCGGCACACGGCGGCCACTGGGTTGCGTGGCGTACACGGGCGTAGGCCACAGGTCCTGGCCACGGGCACAGAGCAACAGGTCGATTTCCGGCACCCGTTCGGCCAACCACAACCCCGGCCCGGTACCGACATCCGCCAGCGCCACCACCAGATCGGCCTCGCGACGCGCCTGGGCAAAAGTGGGCAGCAGCGACTGGTACCACTGTTTGAGGGAGGCTTTCTGATCCTGTGCGTAGGGATCGGTGACGCCGACCACGGCAATGCGCATGCCGCCACGCGCGAAGACTTTCAGGGGTTCAAGGCCCAATGCCTTGCGCTGTTCGTCGGCGAGCCCGGCGCCGAGGGTAATGGAAGAAGACTGACGATAGAGCCCTGCGCTTCGCTGCGGCCAAAGCACCCGCTCATCGCTGCTGACCCGCGCCTCACTGCCCAGCAACTGGCTGCCCTGCACACCGCTTTCGCCCTGGGTCAGGTAAGCCAGGCCACTGCCATTCCAGCCCTGGCCATTCTCCAAAGTGAGGCTGTTGCCCGCCCCGGCCTCGCTGCGCAGTTGCGCCAGCAATGCGGCGAGCACGGCATACCCACCCGATTGCACGCCGGCGGCCTGATTCGCATCGAGCAGAGGCGCCAGTTGCGGGTGGGCCAGGCTGGCATTGGCGCCGGTCATCCACGGCGCCCGTCCCAGGTGGCTGACCGGCCCCAGGCGAGTGGCCGGTACCACCGGCAGGCCGGGTTGGCGTGCATCGAGGGTGTCGGCCACGTAGAGCAGGTCCACGTTGGCATCGGCGCCTTGCTGGCCCGGCAGGGCAGAACAGGCGCCGAGCAACGGTGCCAACGCACCGACACCCATCCAGCTGATCACTTCGCGCCTGTGCACACTGCTTGCCATCGGGCCCGCCATCCTTATCCGAGTTCTGTTGGGCCCCGGATGTTGCGGCGTTCGCATGACAGTTTAATGGCAAAAATCGGACAACAATTCCAAATTGATCTGTCGCTCACAGTCGTAAGAACTTACAGTTTTAAAGCCCCGTTAATATTTCTGCCAATGAATCATCATACTTGCGCTCTAAAGTCGCGGGTTCCTCTAACTCAGCCACTACAAGGACACCCTGATGAGTCGAGAAACCGGCGACAACCTGGACCGCAACCACAGCGGCAACCTGCCGATGGCCAGCGTCATGGACGCTTACCTGAGCCGCCGTAGCGTGATGCGTGGCAGCCTTGGCGCCGCTATCGCGATGATTGCCGGTACTGGCCTGACCGGCTGCTTCGACAGTGGCGGCGGGTCTCACCATGACAATCCGGTCACCGAGCCGCCAGTCACCGAACCGCAAGTGCCGAAACTGGCGCTGGGTTTCCAGTCCATCCCAGGCTCGCGCACCGATGCCTGCGTGGTCGCCGCCGGGTACAGTGCCTACGTGCTGGCACCCTGGGGTACACCCCTCAATAGCAACGCCAACCCGTGGAAGGCAGACGGCAGCAACACCTCGACCGACCAGGCCAATGCCATGGGTATGCACCATGACGGCATGCACTTCTTCCCGATCAATGGCAGCTCCGACGACGGCCTTTTGGCCATCAACTTCGAATACATCGACACCGCCGCACTGCACCCCAAAGGCCCGACGACCGACGCCAACGGCAAGCGCCCAGCCGAGGAAGTCCGCAAGGAAATAAACGCCCACGGTGCTGGTGTGGTGCGCCTGCAGAAGGTCAACGGCCGTTGGCAGGTAGTCGACAACGACCCGCTCAACCGCCGCTTCACCACCGCCTCGCGCATGGAAATCACCGGGCCGCTGCGCGGCACCGACCACGTCAAGACCAAGTACTCGGCCGACGGTACCCATTGCCGTGGCACCAACAACAACTGCGGCAATGGCTATACCCCGTGGGGTACCTACCTGACCTGCGAAGAGAACTGGCCCGGCATCTTCGTCAACAAGGGCACGCGCCCTGAAGACCAGCGCCGCATCGGCGTCGGCACCTCCAGCGGCCAGTACAAATGGGAAAGTGCCGCCGCAGACAGCACCGAGGTCGATGGCGAATTCGCCCGTTTCGACGTCACGCCCAAGGGCGCCAGCGCCACCGACGACTACCGTAACGAAGCCAGCACCTACGGCTACATCGTCGAAATCGACCCCTACAACAGCAGTACGCTGGCCACCAAGCGCACCGCACTGGGCCGCTTCCGCCACGAAGGGTGCTGCCCGGGCCTGCCGGTGGCAGGCAAGCCACTGGTCTGGTACATGGGTGACGACTCCAACAACGAATACCTGTACAAGTTCGTTTCCACCGCCGTGTGGGACGCCGCCGACGCCAACCCGGCCGACCGCCTGGCCACCGGCGCCAAGTACCTGGACCAGGGCAAGCTCTATGTGGCCCGCTTCAACGCCGACGGCACCGGTGTGTGGCTGCTGCTCGACGTCGCCACAGCCACCAAGGCCGGCAGCACCTTGGGTGCACTGTACGGTGACCTGGCGGGCATCATCCTCAACACCCGGGGCGCGGGCGATGCCGTGGGGGCAACGCCGATGGACCGCCCGGAATGGACAGCGGTCAACCCGCTCAATGGCGATGCCTACCTGACCCTGACCAACAACAGCGCACGTACCCCGGACAAGGTCGACGCTGCCAACCCGCGCGGCCCTAACCGCCACGGCCACATCATTCGCTGGCACGACAGTGACGACCAGTTGAGTTTCACCTGGGACATCTTCGTGTTTGGCGCCAATGCTGCCGGTACCGCTGACATCAACCGCTCGGGCCTGACCGAACTCAACCAGTTCGCCAGTCCCGATGGCATGAGCTTCGATAGCCGCGGCGTGCTGTGGTTCGAGACCGACAACGGCGAAACCACCCTCACCGATTACACCAATGACCAGTTGCTGGCGGTGATTCCTACCGACCTGGTGGACGCTACAGGTAAACAGGTGCCGATCAATGCACAGAACCAGGTGGACCTGCGCCGCTTCTTCGTTGGGCCGAACGGCTGCGAAGTGACCGGGATTACTTTCACGCCGGACAACAAGTCGATCTTCGTCAATATCCAGCACCCGGATAACTGGCCGTATACCGACAAGGCCACCGAGGTGACCCCGGCGGGGACTACGCTGCGCCCGCGGGCTTCGACGGTAGTGATCCAGCGTGATGATGGGGGCGAGATCGGCACAGTCTGATCCACTCAACCAGGGCCGCTTTGCGGCCCGTCCAGCCAGGTGGACTGCCCCCGGAAAGTTGGACACCAATCCAACCCAAGGGGGCCGTTCACGGATCGTAGAAGCGACACCGAGCTCTGTGGGGGCTGGGCACGCTCACCACATAACAGGCTCCCGACTTTTTACCCGCACTTGCTGCGCCGGCACCCGGGCATGCCATTGCACCACCCCCAGCGCCTCCACCAGGAACTCACTGCGCATGGTCCGCCCCGCTTCCTCGAACGACAGCTGCAACAGAAAATGCCCACTGTTGAGCAGCAAGCCCTCGCTTAACCGTTCGAATGTCTCGTCATCCACGGCCCCTAGCGCCTGACGCAACGCTGCAGCATCAACATATCCCGACGCCGGTCGACCACTGACGATCCGGGTCAGCAGCGACCGCGGATAGCGCCCTTCATACAGTGCCTCGAGCAGCGGTAGATGCTCCAGGCCCAAGGCATTGGCGTTCAAGCGCCAACCACTGGTCTGCGGCAAGGCACATAGCATCGGGTAGCGGCCCTGGCGGGAGGCATCCGGCTCCAGCAGCAGGTTCAGCTCACTGGTGTCGAGCATCGGCTGGTTGGCCGCCAGGCGCGGTGGCTGCTGGCGTAGGTACTGGGCACTTTCGGCGCCCTGCAGGCGGGCGTCACTGTCACTGTCGAGCCAGTCGGCCAAGGCATCGATCAAACGCTCTGCCGCCATGTCATCACCCAGCAGGTGCCGCAGCTGGCGTTCGGCACGCTCGCCATCAGCCCCCAGCAGCGCATTGACGTTGAAGCACGTGTGCTGATCGTGCACCCGCAGTTGCGCCTGGCCGGCACCAAAATCGTAATTCAGCGGCTGGCCGCGCAGCGCCTGCCAGAACAGCGGGCTGAGCCGCCAGGCCGGGTCACGCAGGGCCTGTGAGGCATAGGCCAGTCCGGCCTGCTCCATGGCCCGGACCTGCACGCGTTGGCGTAGCAATTGCACCTCATCGACCTGGCGCCGGCCGTCTTCCACCAGCCAGGCCATCCCTGCGGCGAGCATTGCCAGCACCACCATCACCATCAGCAGTGCCGCACCCTGCTGTCGCTTGCCAGCCATTCACATTCCCTTTCATTCAATAAAGGCGTCAGTCAACACGCGGGTTGTTGCAGGTAGATGGCAACAGCGTTGCAGTCATGTGCGCGTCATCTGCCCACGGCAGGATTGGCCTTTCTTTTCATGGCCTTACAGGAGTGGTCGTAATGGGTGGCATTGGTATCTGGCAACTGGTGATCGTACTGCTGATCGTGTTTCTGCTGTTCGGTACCAAACGCCTGAAGGGCTTAGGCAGTGACGTGGGCGAAGCGATCCAGGGCTTTCGCAAGTCCATGGGTGGCGACACTGACGCCACCCGTGCGGACCAGGTGCAACAGCACCCTCCCCTGACCACCCAGGCGGCGCAGCAACCAACGGATCGGCAAGCCTGATGTTCGAGGTAGGCTTCAGCGAACTGCTGCTGGTGGGCGTCGTCGCCCTGCTGGTGCTTGGCCCGGAACGTCTGCCCGTGGCGGTGCGTACCTTGGGCCGTGGCCTGGGCCAGGCGCGCCGGGCAATGCAGGGGCTGCGCGCGCAGATGGAGCGCGAGATCGACATGCCGCCATTCGACAGCGCGCCGCTGCAGCGCCTTGAGCAGGACATCCGCCAAGGCATCAGCCTTACCCCCGAGCCGAGCAAGGTGCCCAGGGAGAACAACCCATGAGCCTTGCCCTGGATCCGACAGCACGCATGCCACTGACCGGTCACCTGGGTGATTTGCGCAAACGGCTGGTGCGCTGCCTGCTCTTGCTGACACTGGTGTTCGCCGGCCTGTTCCCGTTCGCGCAACAGCTTTATACGTTGATCTCCGAACCGCTGCGTCGCTTCCTCCCCGAAGGCGCCAGCATGATCGCCACCAGCGTCACTTCACCGTTTCTCACGCCGTTCAAGCTGACGGCCATGTCCGCGCTGTTCGTGGCCATGCCGCTATTGCTGCACCAGGCCTGGGGGTTTCTCGCACCCGGGCTGTACCGCCGCGAACGGCGCATTGCCCTGCCATTGCTGGTGTCGAGCATCGTGCTGTTCTATGCCGGCATGGCGTTCGCGTTCTACCTGGTGTTCCCGATGATGTTCGGGTTCTTTGCCAGCGTGACGCCGGATGGCGTGGCAATGATGACCGATATCAGCCAATACCTGGATTTCATCATGGCGCTGTTCCTGGCCTTTGGCCTGGCGTTCGAGATCCCGGTGGCAACCTTCATCGTGGTGTGGGTGGGGCTGGCCGATGTGGCCACACTGCGGCGAAGCAGACCCTACGTGATCGTCGGGTGCTTTGTGGTGGGGATGATTCTGACACCGCCGGATGTGTTTTCGCAGACGATGCTGGCAGTGCCGATGTGGGTATTGTTCGAGGTGGGACTACTGGCGTGTACAGGGTTGCGGCGCGCCGCGCAGGCCACGGAGCGTGCGGCTGAGTGAGCCGGCCCTGTCGCTGACAAGTCCGCACCCACCACAGGGACGCCGCCCTCTAGAACTCGGCGAGCCGCCAGACTTCATAGGCTGGCGTCTCGTACGGGTGGCTGTGCTTGAGCGCGGCGACGACCTGTACCACCCGATCGTCAGCCACCACCAGCTCCACCTTCCACTCCTCGACCACTTCGACCTGACCCGTTTGCCCGAGGTACGGCTGGCTGCCGTGCAACGGGCGGAACTGGCCCTGGCCCAAGGTTTGCCAGGCGCAGTGGTCATAGTCGCCGATGCGCCCGCCACCGGCGGCGAACACAGCGGCCTTGACCACGTCGACATGGCTGGCGGGGACGAAGAAGGCGAGCTTGTACACCCTTAGTTCACCCACACCCGCGCATTGCGGAACATACGCATCAGCGCGGCGTCTTCCTGCCACTCATCCGGGCGCCAGGAGTTCTGCACGGCGCGGAACACACGCTCCGGGTGCGGCATCATGATGGTCACGCGGCCGTCGCGGCTGGTCAGGCCGGTGATACCACGCGGCGAGCCGTTCGGGTTGGCCGGGTAGGCTTCGGTGACCTTGCCATGGTTGTCGACGTAGCGCAGCGCCACGCAACCGGACAGGTCGGCTTCCAGCAGTGCCTCTTCGCTGGCGAACTCGGCGTGGCCTTCCCCGTGGGCGATGGCGATCGGCATGCGCGAACCAGCCATGCCCTGCAGGAAGATCGAGTTGGACTTCTGCACCTCGACCATGGCCACGCGCGCCTCGAACTGCTCCGAGCGGTTGCGCACGAAGTGCGGCCAGTACTCGGTGCCCGGGATCAGCTCGTGCAGGTTGGACATCATCTGGCAACCGTTGCACACGCCCAGGGCGAAGCTGTCGGTGCGCTCGAAGAAGGCCTGGAAGGCATCACGGGCACGGCTGTTGAACAGCGCCGACTTGGCCCAGCCTTCACCAGCGCCCAGCACGTCACCGTAGGAGAAGCCGCCGCAGGCCACCAGGCCTTTGAACGCGTCGAAGTCGACACGGCCAGCGAGGATATCGCTCATGTGCACGTCGATGGCAGCAAAGCCTGCACGGTCGAAGGCGGCTGCCATCTCGACCTGCCCGTTGACGCCCTGCTCGCGCAGGATCGCCACTTGCGGGCGCACGCCTTTCTTGATGTACGGCGCAGCGATGTCGTCGTTGACGTCGAACCCGACCTTCACCGACAGGCCAGGGTTGTCCTCTTCCAGCAGCAGGTCGAACTCCTGATCGGCGCAGTCGGCATTGTCGCGCAGGCGCTGGATCTGGTAGCTGGTCTCGGCCCACTGGCGCTGCAACATGCGGCGGTCGTCGTCGAACAGCACTTCGCCGTTCAGGCTGATGGACACTTCAGCGTTGTTCACCGGCTTGCCGATCACGGCAACGCACTGTTCGCCCAGGCCGGCAGCGCTGAACTGCGCAAGCACGTCCGGGGTGGCATCCTGGCGAACCTGGATGACCGCACCCAGCTCTTCGTTGAAGAGGATGGCCGGCACGTCCTTGCGGCTGTCGGTCAGTGGGTCGAGCTGCAGGTCGAGGCCGCAGTGGCCGGCAAAGGCCATTTCCAGCACGGTGGTCAGCAGGCCACCGTCGGAACGGTCGTGGTAGGCCAGCAGGTGGCCGTCGGCGTTCAGGCCCTGGATCACGGCGAAGAACGCCTTGAGGTCTTCGGCGTCGTCGACGTCCGGCGCCTGGGCGCCGATCTTGCCGTAGGTCTGCGCCAGGATCGAGGCACCCATACGGTTCTTGCCACGGCCCAGGTCGATCAGGATCAGGTCGGTTTCACCCTTGTCCATGCGCAGTTGCGGGGTCAGGGTGCCGCGGATGTCAGTGACCGGGGCAAAGCCGCTGACGATCAGCGACATGGGCGCGGTGACGCTCTTCTCGACGCCCTCATCGCTCCACTTGGTCTTCATCGACATGGAGTCCTTGCCGACCGGAATGGTCAGGCCCAGCTCTGGGCACAGCTCCATGCCGACAGCCTTGACGGTGTCGTACAGGCGGGCGTCTTCACCCGGGTGACCGGCGGCGGACATCCAGTTGGCCGACAGTTTGATGTCGGACAGTTTTTCGATGCGGGCGCCGGCCAGGTTGGTCAGCACCTCGCCGATGGCCATGCGGCCGGACGCCGGGGCATCCAGCAGGGCCAGCGGAGTGCGCTCACCCATGGCCATGGCTTCACCGGTGTAGACGTCGAAACTGGTAGCAGTGACGGCGCAGTCGGCCACCGGGACCTGCCACGGGCCGACCATCTGGTCGCGGGCAACCAGGCCGGTGATGGTGCGGTCGCCGATGGTGATCAGGAAGCTCTTGCTGGCCACCGCGGGGTGGTGCAGGACGCGCTCGACGGCCTGGTCCAGGTCCAGTTCGCTCGGGTCGAAGTCATCGCCCAGCTCGGCCTCGCGGGTAACCGAACGGTGCATGCGCGGCGGCTTGCCCAGCAGCACGTCGAGCGGCATGTCCACCGGGGTGTTGCCGAAGTGGCTGTCGGTCACGGTCAGGTGCGGCTCGGCGGTGGCTTCGCCGACCACGGCGAACGGGCAGCGCTCGCGCTCGCAGATGGCCTGGAAGCGCTCGAAGTCCTCAGCGCTGACTGCCAGCACGTACCGCTCCTGCGACTCGTTGCTCCAGATTTCGTGCGGCGCCATGCCCGGCTCGTCGTTGGGCACGTTGCGCAGTTCGAAGCGGCCACCGCGGCCACCGTCGTTGACCAGTTCAGGGAACGCGTTGGAAATACCACCAGCGCCCACGTCGTGGATGAAGGCGATCGGGTTCTTGTCGCCCAGTTGCCAGCAACGGTCGATGACCTCCTGGCAACGACGCTCCATTTCCGGGTTTTCACGCTGTACCGACGCGAAGTCGAGGTCGGCGGAGCTGGCACCGGTGGCCACCGAAGAGGCGGCACCGCCGCCCAGGCCGATCAGCATGGCAGGGCCGCCGAGCACGATCAGCTTGGCGCCGACAGTGATCTCGCCTTTTTGAACGTGGTCTTCACGGATGTTGCCCATGCCGCCGGCGAGCATGATCGGCTTGTGGTAGCCGCGCACTTCTTCACCACGCGGGGTGTTGATGGCCTGCTCGAAGGTACGGAAGTAGCCGGTCAGGGCCGGGCGGCCGAATTCGTTGTTGAATGCGGCGCCGCCCAGCGGGCCTTCGACCATGATGTCCAGCGCATCGACGATGCGGCCTGGCTTGCCATAGGCCTGCTCCCAGGGTTGCTCGAAGCCTGGAATGCGCAGGTTGGACACGGTGAAGCCGGTCAGGCCAGCCTTGGGCTTGGCGCCCCGACCGGTAGCACCTTCGTCGCGAATTTCGCCGCCGGAGCCGGTTGAGGCGCCGGAGAACGGAGCGATGGCGGTCGGGTGGTTGTGCGTCTCGACCTTCATCAGGATGTGCACCGGCTCCTGCACCGCGCCGTACTGGCGGGTTTCAGGGTTCGGGTAGAAGCGGCCGGCGACGTTGCCGACGATGACCGAGGCGTTGTCCTTGTAGGCCGACAGCACGCCTTCGCTGTGCATCTGGTAGGTGTTCTTGATCATGCCGAACAGGCTCTTTTCCTGCGCCTGGCCGTCAATGTCCCAACTGGCGTTGAAGATCTTGTGGCGGCAGTGCTCGGAGTTGGCCTGGGCGAACATCATCAGTTCGATGTCGTTGGGGTTGCGCGCAAGGCCCTGGAAGGCATTAACCAGGTAGTCGACCTCGTCTTCGGCCAGGGCCAGGCCCAGGTCGATGTTGGCCTTGGCCAAGGCCTCACGGCCACCTTCGAGGATGTTGACCGACGTCATCGGCTTGGGCTGGGCATGGCTGAACAGGTCGGATGCCTGCTCCGGCTTGGCCAGTACGCGCTGGGTCATGCGGTCGTGCAGTTGGGCAGCGACACGTTCGGCGTCGGCCTCGCTCAGGTCACCGGCGACATAGTAGGCGATGCCGCGCTCCAGGCGCTGGATCGACTGCAGGCCGCAGTTGTGGGCGATGTCGCTGGCCTTGCTGGCCCAGGGCGAGATGGTGCCCAGGCGCGGCACGACCAGGAACAGGCGGCCAGTGGGCTTCTGTACCGGCACGCTCGGGCCGTATTTGAGCAGACGGCCCAGCACCTGCTGCTGGTCGGCGGTCAGCTCGCCGTCAACGTCGGCGAAGTGGGCGAATTCGGCATACAAACCAGTAACAGCGGGGACTTTCTGGCTCAGTTGCTCGAGTAATTTACCGTGGCGAAAGGCAGAAAGGGCAGGAGCGCCGCGCAGGATCAACATCGTCGGGACAGCCTCAGGAAGGGGTGTGCTTAGAGGCCGTGCATTCTAGCCTAATTCCACGGCTTTCGGCACCCGCTCTAAGCCAAGCCTGCCGGGCGGTGGAACCGGACTTTCGGGTCAAAAAATTTGCCCTGCCTGGCCTGCACCTTCGCCAAGGCCGGGGCAACACAGAACGCGCTACCAGACAAGCTATCTGTTGTCGAGATATGGCTGTGCCGGTCCTTTGCGTATACTGCAACCTATGTTCGCCCACACTGCTTTGCGCCAGCGTTGCGCCAGATGGCTCTTCGCAACCGGACTCTTTCTGATGCTCGGTGCCTGTGTTGAAAAACCCAGCACCCTCGAGCGCGTGAAGGAGGATGGCGTGCTGCGCGTGATCACCCGCAACAGCCCGGCCACCTACTTCCAGGACCGCAATGGCGAAACAGGCTTCGAGTATGAACTGGTCAAGCGTTTCGCCGACGATCTCGGCGTAAAGCTGCAGATCGAGACCGCCGACAACCTCGATGAGCTGTTTGACCAGCTGGGCAAGCCTTCCGGCCCGGTGCTGGCTGCCGCCGGCCTGGTCAGCAGCGAGCGGCGCAAGGCCCAGGCGAAGTTCTCGCACCCGTACCTGGAGGTGACCCCGCAGGTCATCTACCGTAACGGTCGCCCCCGGCCCACCGACCCCAAGGGCCTGGTCGGCAAGAAGATCCTGGTGCTCAAAGGCAGCAGTCACGCCGACCAGTTGGCCGAGCTGAAGAAGCAGTACCCCGGCCTGGAATATGAAGAATCCGACGCCGTGGAGGTGGTCGACCTGCTGCGCATGGTCGATGAAGGCCAGATCGACCTGACCCTGGTCGACTCAAACGAGCTGGCCATGAACCAGGTGTACTTCCCCAACGTGCGGGTCGCCTTCGACCTGGGCGACACGCGCGATCAACGCTGGGCCGTGGCGGCAGGCGAAGACAACAGCCTGCTCAACGAGGTCAACGAATACCTCGACAAGGCGCAGAAGAACGGCACGCTGCAACGCCTTAAGGACCGCTACTACGGCCATGTCGACGTGCTGGGCTATGTCGGTGCTTATACCTTCGCCCAGCACCTGCAGCAACGCCTGCCCAAATACGAGAAGCACTTCAAGAGCTACGCCAAGGTCGAGCAGGTGGACTGGCGGCTACTGGCAGCGATTGGCTACCAGGAATCGATGTGGCAGCCGGAAGTCACCTCCAAGACGGGCGTACGCGGCCTGATGATGCTGACCCAGCGCACCGCTCAGGCCATGGGCGTGTCCAACCGCCTCGACCCCCGGCAAAGCATCCAGGGCGGCGCCAAGTACTTCATGAAGATCAAGGAAGAGCTCGACGACAGCATCCAGGAGCCGGACCGGACCTGGTTTGCGCTGGCCGCCTACAACGTCGGCACCGGCCACTTGGAAGACGCCCGTACCCTGGCCAAGCGCGAAAAGCTCAACCCGAACAAGTGGCTGGATGTGAAGAAGATGCTGCCACGCCTGTCGCAGAAACAGTGGTACCGGCAGACCAAGTACGGTTACGCCCGCGGCGGCGAGCCGGTGCACTTCGTGGCCAACATCCGGCGTTACTATGACATCCTCACCTGGGTGACCCAGCCCCAGCTCGAAGGCCAGGTGGCCGAGGGCAACTTGCATGTGCCCGGGGTCAACAAGGACAAGCCGGCGGAACAGTCGCCGCCGATGTAACCTTCGAGCGAAGCCGTCCGCGGACTGTTCAGGCATCTCCCCCGCAGGGTCACCGTACGTTCTGACGGTGACGCCGAAGCTGAACAGACTAACCCTTCGCCCGCCGCGCCCTGAAGAAGTCACTGAGGATCTGCCCGCACTCCTGCGCCAGCACCCCGCCCTCCACCATCACCCGATGGTTGAGAAAGCCCTGGCCGAAGAACTGCCCCTGGCTCTGCACGACCCCCGCCTTGGGCTCCAGCGCGCCATACACCACCCGCGACACCCGCGAATGAACGATCAACCCTGCGCACATGCTGCACGGCTCCAGTGTCACGTACAACGTGCTGCCCGGTAGCCGGTAATTGCTGGCCGATTTCGCCGCTGCGCGGATGGCGACCATTTCGGCGTGGGCGCTGGGGTCACTGTCGATGATCGGCCGGTTGAAGCCTTGCCCAATCACCTGGCCATGCTGCACCAGCACCGCCCCCACCGGCACCTCACCCATGGCCGCACCTTCGGCGGCCAGGGCCAGAGCCAGGTGCATGAATTCCTGATCGCGGCTGCGATCGATGATCTGCGGGCGCATCACACCACCGTGATCGCGGCCATCAGGCCGGTTTCCATATGGTCGATGACATGGCAGTGGAACATCCAGGTACCGGGGTTATCCGCCACCAACGCCACTTGGGCACGCTCGTTCTTGCCCAACAGGTAGGTGTCGGTGAACCACGGTTCGACGATATTGCGTCGATTGGAGGCGATCACCTTGAAGCTCATGCCGTGCAAGTGGATCGGGTGCTGGTACTGGGTCATGTTCTTCAGCTCGAAGATGTAGCTCTTGCCCTTCTGCAGCGTAGCGATCGGCCGGTCGGCACAGGTCTTGTCGGTGATGTCCCAGGCCTGACCGTTGATCTGCCACAGGCTCGGCGGCTTGCCGTTCTCGGTATTGACCGAAACCTTGCCCACCCACTCGAAATTGAAGTTCAGCTTTTCGGCATTATCCAGGTCCGGCTCTGCGACCGGGTTGCGCGGCAAGGCCGGCGGCCAGTCGCTGGGCGCCTCGTTGCTGGCCACCGAGCGCAGGGTGCCCAGGCGCACGAACCCATCACGCAAGGAAATTTCCTCGCCCGCCTCGGGGATACGGATCGCCAGGCAGATGCGCATGCCAGGGCCCAGCCAGTATTCGTCATCCATCGGCCGTGGCGTGATCGGGTTGCCGTCGAGGGCGTAGATTTTCGCCTCGAAGTTGCCCTTGAGGTTCAGCCGATAGGTCCAGGTGTTGTCCAGGTTGAGCAGCCGCAAGCGCACCACCTGCCCGGCCGGTAGTTCGGTCACCGAGTCGGCCTGGCCGTTGATGGTGATCAGCCGCCCTGCGGTACCGTTACGCGCGGCCTCACGGGGAATGCTGAACGGCAGCCAGGCACCCTGCTCGTCCACGTGCCAGTTCTTCAGGCTCAGGGTGCGTTCATGGAGGAAGCCGGTAGGCTCACGTTCCTCGACGATCAACGGGCCGACCAGGCCGCGGCCCAGTTCCTCGGAACTGCTGACGTGCGGGTGGTACCAGTAGCTGCCGGCATCCGGCACGCGGAACTTGTAGTCGAAGTATTCGCCGGGCTTGACCGGTAACTGCGACACGTACGGCACCCCGTCCATTTCCAGCGGGAGGCGGATGCCGTGCCAGTGGATGGTGGTTTCCACCGGCAGGTGGTTGATGAACCGCACCCGCAGCCAGGTGCCCTGGCGCACCCGCAGTTCAGTGCCGGGCGCCGAGGGGCCGAACGCCCAGGCTTCGGTCTTGAAACCGGGCACCAGTTCGACATCCAGGGGGGCGGCGATCAGCTCGTAATCATGCCCGGCATTGTCGTCCTCGACCTTGCCCAGCCAGTACCGCGCCGCGCCTCCTGCGCCCAGGCCTACTACAACCAGGCCAGTCAGGCCTTTGAGCATTTGTCGACGGGTGAAGGACATCGGTGCGGGTACCTCGTTTCGGCGCAATCAAGCTGCCAGCACAGCTGGCGATGAAGGGCGAATACGATACACCTGCAATTGAGAAAGATTAAGTGAAGTGTTGTAGCAGTACCTTCACCTAAAGAGATATCTACCGCGACCCACGCACTGTCCCGATGCAGGCTCTGGCGTTCACCCTCATCGAGTAAACGCCATGGATCTCTCTTCCCGACAGCAGCAAACCCTCCAGCAGCTCCGGAAAATGGCCGTGCCCCTGGTCGTCGCCTGCCCGGATATGCGCCAGATGGCACGCGATACCGCCCTTTCCATCCTGATCAAGCACCACCAGGCGCAGTTGGAGCCTGACCAGGTTCATCTCAACCGCTTTCACACCGCCGTGACTAACCCACGGTCATTCAGTGGCTGGGAACACCGCGAGTCACCGTTCCAATCGCTGACCCTGCCGCAACTGGTGATGCACCGTTTCGACGTCCACGACCAGGACAATGCCGACCTGCTCAGCTATCTGACCGGTTTCT